>CAJUQZ010000084.1 GCA_910588755.1 uncultured Lachnospiraceae bacterium
GCAGACAAAAGAATCGCAATCACAGGATTCGCAGACAAAAGAATCGCAATCACAGAATTCGCAGACCTCCAAGGACGGTGTATCATCCGCCGAAAGTGTTCTGACCGAGGAGGAACTCAAAGCTTATTATAGCGACGCTGTTTTTATCGGTGATTCCATCATGATCGGCTTTCGCAACTACAGCGCAAAGCAGGAAACATACGTGCACGATATCCAGTTTCTGGCCGTGGGAAGTTACTCGGCATTCAACGCGATGAAGCCTGTCAGTGCGGACAATGTGCACCCTGTCTACAAGGGGAAAAAATATCAGGTATGGGACGCGGTCCCGCTCATTGGCAGCAAGCGTGCCTTTATCCTTCTAGGCATGAATGACATCAGTATCCTCGGACTTGAGGGCGCACGCGATAAGTACAAGGAGCTAATTGACAAGATTTTAGAGACTTCCCCGGACATCGAGATCCATATCATCAGTGTAACTTACACACTCGCTGACCAGGGTATCGGCAAACTAAACAATGAAAATCTTGCCAAATACAACATTCTCTTACAGGAAATGGCAGAGGAAAACGACTGGGGATACATTGATCTGTGCACCCCCATATCCGACGGGAAAGGAAATCTTGCAAAGGAGTATTGCAGTGATGGTTTTGTCCACCTCTCCCCATCCGCATATACCCTATGGGAATCGAAACTGACTGACTATGCAAATGAACAGGCTGCCCTAGAAGAAGAGGAGACGGAGGAGGAGACAGCGTCTAATCAGACCTCTCAAAAAGAAACGCAGTCCAGATATGAAACCATATTAGAAACCAATCCTTCACAACAGACAAAAGGGGGAGTACAATAATGAACACGATGAAATTACCAAAAGCGATAGCCGTCCTTGCGGCTGCGGTGCTTTTGTGCGCCGGCTGCTCTGACAAGGCTGTACCAACAGTAAATAGTACTGATTCGACCGCTGGGACTACTCAGGTCTCCGAGTCACAGAATACACCTGAAAACAACACAGAAGCAAAATCAATCGAAGCGCTCTATCAGGAAATCCAGCAGACTGTATCCCTGCAGTCGCCCCAGTGCATGGACGACGACTTTATTGCCAACTATTACGGTATTGATGCCGCGATGCTTGAGGAGCATGTCTTCTCCATGTCAGAGGACGCTGCGCAGGCGGAGACAATTGTCATCATGAAGGCAAAGGACGCTGGCGATGTGACAACCCTAAAGGAATGCCTGCAGACAGTCGTTGACGAAAAGAAAAACGAGATGGAAAACTATATCCCTGAACAGTTTGCGATCGTGGAAAAGAGCAAGGTTCAGACGAAGGATAACTATGTATGGCTCGTGATTTCCGAGAATGCCGACGCTATCACGAACATCATCGAGGGCAGCTTGTTTTAGAGGAGGATTGTCATGGTCTTTAGCTGTATCCCGTTTCTGTTTTTTTTCCTGCCGCTGTGCCTGATTTTGTATTATGCAGTCCCATTTTCAATAAAAATCTTTTCGGGGAAAGAAATTTTGTTGAAAAATGGGATTTTGCTTGTCTTCAGTCTTATTTTTTACGCGTGGGGAGAACCGTTGTACATTTTTCTGATGCTTTTTTCGACTGTGCTTGACTACACAAATGGACGGCTGATGGAGCGCTTTGGCACGACTAGGGGCAAGAGGACTTTTTTCCTGTGCTGCAGCATCTGCATCAACCTGTCCATTCTTGCCTTTTTCAAGTACGCGGACTTTGCCGTCTCAACCATAAACGGTCTGCTTGGCACACAGCTTGCACAGCCTGGAATTCATCTTCCTGTCGGCATCAGCTTTTATACCTTCCAGACCATGAGTTATATCATCGACCTGTACCGCGGTGAGGTGAAGGCAGAACACAGCTACGCGGCATATCTCACCTATGTGTCCATGTTCCCGCAGCTGGTGGCTGGCCCCATCGTGCGCTTTGCGGATATTCAGGAACAGCTACATGACAGAAGGCTTACGTTTGAGGGATTTGAACAGGGACTGCTGCGCTTTATGATGGGCCTATTCAAGAAGGTGCTCATCGCCAACCAGGTCGGCGCCCTTTGGGAAGAAATCCGCATCCTAGGTGCTGCAAACACCAGTGTTGCCACGGCCTGGCTTGGCGCACTCTGCTTTACGTTACAGCTCTATTTTGATTTCAGCGCCTACAGCGATATGGCAATCGGCATGGGACATATGCTCGGCTTTCATTATAATGAGAACTTTAACTATCCACTGACTGCTGTCTCTGTAACGGATTTCTGGCGGAGATGGCATATTTCACTGTCCACATGGTTTCGCGACTACGTATATATCCCGCTGGGCGGAAACAGAAAGGGTGTGCCCCGCCACCTGTTCAACATTGCCATCGTATGGTTCCTGACCGGAATGTGGCATGGGGCATCGTGGAATTTTATCCTATGGGGTGTTTATTATGGAATCCTGCTCATGCTCGAAAAGTATGTGTGGGGAAAGCTGCTTGCCAGACTGCCAAAAGCACTACAGCACGCCTACGCGTTTCTGATTGTCGTGTTTGGGTTTGTCATCTTTGCAATCACGGACTTTGGGGAGCTTGGACGCTATATCGGCCTGCTCTTCTCCTTTGCCTCCAACCCGCTTGCTGACACCCGCCTACTTTGGTATCTTGGCAACTATGGCACCGTGCTTGTCACGGCCTGTGTCCTTGCATGCCCGATATATCCGTGGCTGTGCCGTAGGGCAGCGACGTCTGGGCGGGGAAAGCGCTGTGTTTTGTCTGTCTGCACCGGAATCGGCGTGCTGCTGCTGTTTGTATTGTCTACAGCCTACATGGTGAGTGACACTTACAATCCGTTTTTGTATTTCCGGTTCTGATATTGTCTGTGGACTGTCAGAAACAGCATAGGCAGCTATCCCCCGACAGGAGCTTCTGATAAGCTGAAGCGTTTACTGTCTGTAGAAAGAAATCCGAAAAAGAGGAAAGCATATGTCAAAGAAACCAGATGATCTGCTGCAATTTGAAAATCAACTGATCAGGGAATGCAGGTTCTCCAAAGACCGCTTTCACAAGGTCAGAAATGACCAGTGGAAAGATGTATACCAGAAGATCTCGCAAAAGTACGCCGATAAGACCAGAACCTGGAAAAACGGCCTGCACTGGGCAAACACCGACGGCTACAGTCCTAAGAGCATGAAGGACTTTGTGGGCTGCTTTTCGGTTGAACATGCGACATGGTTTCATCTTCTGCCACAGATCATACCTGATGAACATATGGTTTATTTTCTGATCGATATAGGTGACCACAGCTGGCATCTAGGCGAAGCCTTCTGGATTTTTGAGAGCTGTATCCCAGAGCTTGTCGGGGCACTTGATTTATTGAACGACACAGCCTTTTTATCAAGAGGCTGGCCCGACTATTACATTGTCTCTAAGAAATACCAATGGATCATCGGCTTTAACCACCATGATGTCGTCTCCTGTGTTGGCGAGAGACTTGATACGCAATGGCTGAAATGCTAGAATACACTGCTGAAAGGATCAAAAGAAAATGATCACATTTACGAAAGTTAGAAGAACTGTTGTTTGTATACTTTGCATTGGTATACTTGCGATGTCAGGAAGCCTGCTCGTCAGTCCCAAAAAAGAATTTTCTGAAAATGAGAACAGATATCTCACAAAATTCCCGCCCTTCACTGTCAAGTCACTGCTTGACGGGGAGTATACGGACACATTAAGCGACTGGCTTGCTGACCACTTTCCGCAGAGGGATTTTTTTGTGGGATTAAAAAGCGGCGTGGAGATTGCATGCGGCAGAAAAGAGATCAACCACGTCTATGTGGCACAGGACGATTATCTCATTGAATCCTACACAATGCCGCAGAACACCGAGCGCGTAACGGACACCCTTGCCAGATTTTATGACAAAATTGATACGGCAGGCATAGACGTTCGCCTAATGCTGGTGCCAACAGCAGTGACCATATACAACGACAAGCTTCCGGCATATTGCCCACAATCTGTCAGGACTACGATAACATCTAATCAGACAGCTTCGTCGTCAGACCAGATATTATCGCTGTCTAATCAGACAGCTTCGTCGTCAGACCAGACATTATCGCTGTCTAATCAGACAACTTCGTCGTCAGACCAGGCATCTGCGTTTAGCAACCAAACGGCCTCACTGCCAGACCAGCTAACGACTGCCGCCGCCATCTATGACGCATCTGGTATCCCTGCGATCGACTGCGCGCAAAGGCTGATTGATGGCGCTTCTAAAGGGCAGCTGTACTATCGCACCGACCACCACTGGACGACCCTGGGCGCATATTACGGCTATCTCGCATACTGTGACGCCAGAAATATGACACCTGTGTCACTTGATTCTCTGACAGAGCAGACGGTTACAGAGGAATTTGCCGGCACTCTGTACTCAAAGGTGAATGATTACAGCCACCCGAAGGACGCGATTACGATATATACCAACCCCGCTGATGACCTGACTGTCACCTATGCGGATACAGGCGAGGTGACCGACAGCCTGTACAACCTTGACTATGTAACAGAAAAAGACAAGTACTCTCTTTTTCTCAACAATATCCATCCACTGGTCGAAATCGAGAACCATGCTGCAGCCACGCAGAACGAGCTGCTGCTGATCAAGGACAGCTACGCCAACTCAATGGTGCCGTTTTTAGCACACCATTACAGAAAAATTTACGTGCTTGACACCAGGTATTACAGGGACGGTCCGTCCGCCTTTCTGGCTGCGCACGAGAATATTACGGACGTACTGCTGCTATACAACATGAACACCCTTGACAATGACACTGGCATTCGGGGAATCTATTAATCTGTATCAGTGGAACTGGAATTTTATGGAGGACTACTATGAACGACAAAGTATTACGAATACTAGAATATCATAAAATCATCAGCCTGCTTGCTGACAAGGCAAGCTCTGCTCCCGGAAAGGAATGCTGCCAGAAGCTGACGCCGATGACAGACATCAAAGAGATCGAGACTGCGCAGCAACAGACTGCCGACGCATTTACACGTCTGATAAAAGGTGGACGGATTCATTTTAACGGGAACAAGGATATCAGCTTCAGCGTCAAATCGCTGGAAATCGGAAGCGCCCTCTCCGCCGCCGAGCTGCTCAAAATATCAGCCTCCCTCGCCTGTGCCACAAGGGCAAAAGCGTTTGCGCGCTCCGAGCACGATGAGGAAATCATTGACAGCTTACAGGAATATTTTGCAAACCTCGAACCGCTGACGCCACTTCAGAATGAGATTAACCGCTGCATTATCTCCGAGGAGGAGATCGCAGACGACGCAAGCCCCACTCTCAAACATATCCGGCGCAGCATAAATTTGACCAACGAAAAGATACACAACCAACTTACAAACATGGTAAATGGCAGCTACAGGACATATCTGCAAGACGCAGTGATCACTATGCGCAACAACCGCTACTGTATCCCCGTCAAGTCTGAGCACAAGGGCAATGTCCCCGGAATGGTTCACGACCAGTCCTCAACCGGCTCCACACTCTTTATCGAACCCGCTGTTGTCGTAGAGCTGAACAATCAGTTAAAAGAGCTTGCCTTGAAAGAAAAGGATGAGATCGAACGCATTCTCGCAGAGCTTAGCGCCACAGCAGGAGAACACACGAGGGAGCTTGCAAACAATTTCCGCCTGCTGACAAAGCTTGATTTTATCTTTGCAAGGGCCAGTCTTGCCATTGACATGAACGCGTCGCGCCCGATCTTCAACAAGGACCGTTATATCAATATCCGCAAAGGGCGCCACCCGCTGCTAGACAAAAAAAAGGTGGTTCCCATCGACATCAATCTTGGCAGGGATTTTGACTTGCTGGTTGTCACAGGTCCCAACACTGGCGGAAAAACTGTGTCCTTAAAGACCGTAGGACTATTTGTGCTGATGGGGCAATCCGGGCTTCACATACCTGCCCTCGACCGCTCCGAGCTTGGCATCTTCACGCAGGTGTATGCGGATATCGGCGATGAACAGAGCATTGAGCAGAACCTATCCACGTTCTCTGCACACATGACAAACACAATCTCCATATTGAAAAATGCAGATGAAAATTCCCTCTGTATTTTCGACGAGCTTGGCGCCGGAACCGATCCGACGGAGGGTGCAGCGCTTGCAATTGCAATCTTAAAGCACCTGCACGACAAGGGGATTCGCACAATGGCGACCACACACTACAGCGAGCTTAAAGTGTTTGCGCTCACAACTTCCTATGTGGAGAACGCCTGCTGCGAGTTCGACGTAGAGACGCTGCGCCCGACATACCGCCTGCTTATTGGCATTCCCGGAAAAAGCAACGCCTTTGCCATCTCGTCCAAGCTTGGCCTGCCAGATGACATTATCGCCTCTGCCAGGGAACACATCAGCGAGGAGGACGAGAGCTTTGAGGACCTTCTAGCAGATCTCGAGACCAGCAGGCGCACAATTGAGAACGAGCGGGATGAGATCCAGCGCTACAAAGCCGAAATAGAGTCCTTAAAAAAGAAACTTGAACAGAAACAGGAGCGCCTTGACACACAAAAGGACAAGATTCTGCGCGAAGCCAACGAGGAGGCGCGCAAAATCCTACAGGAGGCAAAGGATGTCGCCGACGAGACAATCCGGGATTTCCAGAAGGTGCGTGTCAGCAAGACCTCCATACAGGAACTGGAAAAAGCCCGCACCAAAGTGCGTGACAAGATTTCAGAGAAAAACGCAAAGCTCTCAATAACGCAGGATAAACCGACCCATAAAGTCTTAAAACCTACCCAGCTGAAGCTTGGAGATATGGTAAAAGTCGTGTCAATGGGCTTAAAAGGTACTGTCTCCTCCAAGCCTGACGCAAAGGGCGACCTCTTTGTTCAGTGTGGCATAATCCGCTCCAAAGTCAATATCAGGGACCTTGTACTGATTAACGAAGATGTGCTGTCCGGCAACGCTGCCTACAAAAAAGGCTATGGCAGCACATCCACCCCCAAAAAGGGATCTGGCGGCGGCTCTAGCCTGTCCAAAGCTGCCACCCTATCCACAGAGATCAACCTGCTTGGAAAGACCGTAGATGAGGCCCTTGCAGAGCTTGACAAATACCTCGATGACGCCTATCTGTCCCATGCGCCCAGCGTTCGCATCGTGCATGGCAAGGGGACAGGGGCCTTGCGGCAGGCCGTCCAGAAGCACCTGAAACGCGTCTCCTATGTGAAGTCCTTCCACCTTGGCGAGTACGGCGAGGGGGACGCAGGCGTAACAATCGCAGAATTTAAATAAATTGAATCATTATTCATTATAAAAGGAAGAAAATAATGGCAAACAAACAGAAAATTCTAATCGTAGATGATGATGAAAACATTGCAGAGCTGATTTCCCTATACATGACCAAGGAATGCTTTGAGACAAAAATCGTGTATGACGGGGAATCCGCGCTACAGGAAATCAATAGCTTTTCCCCAAACCTGATTCTGCTTGACCTGATGCTCCCGGGTATCGACGGCTACCAGGTATGTCGCGAGGTCCGCCAAAAATCACAGATTCCGATTATCATGCTCTCCGCAAAGGGTGAAGTGTTTGACAAGGTACTCGGGCTGGAGCTCGGCGCGGACGACTATCTAGAAAAACCCTTTGATACCAAAGAACTGGTGGCAAGGGCAAAAGCGGTACTGCGCAGATATAAGACAACTCCTCCTGCCGAACCGGTTTCCGATGCCAAGCAGGTTTCCTATCCCGATCTCACGATCAACCTTACCAATTACTCTGTCATCTATCATGGCAAAACGGTGGACATGCCCCCAAAGGAGCTCGAACTTTTGTATTTCCTCGCTGCGTCCCCAAACCACGTATATACAAGGGACCAATTGCTCAACCAGATCTGGGGATATGATTACATCGGCGACACGCGCACCGTTGACGTGCACATCAAACGCCTCCGCGAAAAGATCAAGGATCACGAATCGTGGCGCATCTCGACAATCTGGGGCGTCGGATACAAATTTGAAGTGAAAAATTAGAATCTGATCATTTTGAATATCATTTATTTTAAACCTGATTCTAATTGAACCCAAACCATATTGAATATGAGTCTTATCAAATCTGAATCATATTCAATATGATTCTTACCGAATCTGAATCATATTGAACCTGAACCATTTTAAATATGATTCTTATTGAACCTGATAATATAGAACCTGATCAAAAGAAATGAGGATTTTCATTGAAGCGGACACTCTACCTGAAATTTGTACTGGCTTATTTTATCTTTGCCTTCTTTGGTTTTATCGTCGTGGCGACCTTTACATCGAGCATGACACTTGAACACATGAAGCGCGAGCGCGCCGATTCTTTATATAAGGAAGCGCTGCTGATTGCCGACTCCTACGCCGCCGATCTCTACAACAGTGAGATCACACTCGAATCCGTGTGGCGCCAGATCGAGGCGATCGGCACCTTTCTTGATGCCCCGGTGTGGATTGTCAACCCGTCGGGGCTTATTGTGTTGGATTCCAGCGCACCCCTCGAGATTGAAAATCCCGTCACCATTCCCAATTTCAGCCCCACGATTACAGGAAATTCTTTTTATACGACAGGAAATTTTTTTGGTATGTTTGATGAGGAAATGCTGTCAGCTTTTGCACCAATTACCTCCAAATACAAGGTGAGGGGATATGTGGTCATTCATGCATCAATGAAAAACCTGCAGTCCTCCTGCAACTCCCTCTTAAATATATCCTACATCACGCTGGTCATACTGTTTCTGCTGTCATTAATTATCCTGCTTTTTTTTACAGAGATGGTCTATCTGCCTCTGCGCAGGATCACGCACGCGACAGAACAGTACGCCATCGGAAATTTCAGATATGAGTTTCAGGTTGACAGTGAGGACGAGATTGGTTATCTTGCCGCTTCCATCGCCTATATGGCCGGAGAGGTGGCAAAGAGCGAGGACAACCAGAAACGCCTCGTCGCAAACATCTCCCATGATTTCCGCTCGCCGCTCACCTCCATGCGCGGCTATCTCGAGGCGATGCTCGACGGCACGATTCCTCCTGAACTGCACGAGAAATACATCCGTGTCGTCCTAAACGAGACAGACCGCCTGACGAAGCTGACCAACTCCCTGCTCACACTCAACACCCTCACAACCAAGGGCATGATTCCTGACAGGAGTAATTTTGACATCAACCAGGTCATCAAAAACACGGCAATGTCCTTCGAGGGAACCTGCCGTGAGAAGATGATCGCCATTGAGCTGGTGCTCACAGGCGATCAGATGTTTGTCAATGCCGATATGGTCAAAATCCAGCAGGTGCTTTACAATCTGGTGGATAACGCCATCAAGTTCAGCCACAAAAATTCGTCCATCAAAATTGAAACTGTGGAAAAATCAAACAAACTGCTGGTATCCGTCAAGGACAACGGCATCGGTATCCCAAAGGACAGCCTGCGTCTAATCTGGAACCGCTTCTACAAGACTGATCTCTCGCGTGGAAAGGATAAGAAAGGGACTGGCCTTGGCCTGTCCATCACGAAGGAGATTATCCAATCCCACAATGAAAATATCAATGTGATCAGCACGGAGGGTGTCGGCACTGAATTTATCTTTACGCTGGAGAAGGCAGCGGATAAGCGGGAGGACGTGTAATTTATCTCTCACAAATTCCCCTCCGCCAGACCTCCTCCATCAGCTTTGGCTGAATATCTGGATACGTCCAGTCTGCTGGCATCTCATTTGTAATAACAATCTTCTCAATCTCGCTGTGAAGCTCCTGCTCAAACGCTCTGATCTCTGCAAAATACAACATGCCAAAAGATTCCTGCCCGTCAAAATTGTCCTTCGCAATCACGGAATACACACAGACTGGCTGGAGCTCAAAATCGAGCGCCCCGGTCTCCTCATACAATTCTCTTTTCGCCGTGTCCAGAATCGCCTCCCCCGGTTCCCGGTGTCCTCCCGGCACCTCCAAAGTATTTCTCAATTTATGCTTGCAAAAAACGTATTTGCCCTCCGTCCTTGCGACAATCACTGCAAATTTCAACAGGGCGTCGTCCACTTCCTCATAAAAATGTACTGCCATTTTCTCTGCTCCTCCTCGTTTATTCGCGACCCGTGCGCCGCTTTTGCGGCATTTTTCCTCTGCACGGGGCTGTGCATAAAAGGGCTGACACTCCATCAGTACCAGCCCTGATTCTGTCAGGCAATGCCCTATTTTTTACGTTTTTTCACAAAAATTCCTGCCGCAACTGCCGCCAACACCGCGATAATACCACCCACGATAAGCGGTGTATTTCCGGAGGATTTTTCTGTGCTGCCTGTATCCTTCGCACCTTCTGTGCCCGCTGCGTCCTCTGAACTGACACTTGTGTCATTTTTATTGTCCGCTTTTGTCTCCGCCTTCACGATTGTGTCATCGCCCTGCACGAGCACCATCGCGGAAATTCCCGCCACGGATACGCTTCCCTCTGCCGTTCCCACAGAGGCCGTTCCTGCTGTCTTATCGTTGACACAGATCTCCCATGAACCCGCTGGAAGCGGTACATTCACCGCGTCTGCATTTCCGTTAAAGATCACCGTGATCTTCTCAGCCGTGTCGCCGTTTGCGTGGTTTGCGATTGTATAGCCCACCACATTGGCATCAAGCCCGCTCATGAATGTCAGATTGCTCTGAATATCCGCCGTCACCGCCATGCGGAGTGCGCCGTGTGCCTTGCGGAATGCGATCAGTCCCTTGTAATACTCATAGGTATCCATCACATTCGCCTTGTCTGCCCACTTGATACTGTTCGTCGAATCCGGCGATGCGTAACTGTTCTCATCAAAGCCGCCTGCCACTGTCGCGGAAGGCTTGCTTCTTAGCATCTCCTCGCCCGCCTGGAAGAACGGCACGCCCTGTGAGGTGAGCACGATCGCGCTTCCGAGCTTGTTCATGCGGATCCTTGCCTCCTCGCTGTCGTCCGCGTTGGAGATCGCAAGCTTATCCCAGAAAGTCAGGTTGTCGTGACATGAGATATAGTTGATGCTCTGTCCCGGCTGTGCCGCCCAGCTCTTGGCGCCCTTTTCATTTTTGAAGGTCAGCACCTGCGGGTGCGGCGTCGCCGCGACAACCCCAAACTTGATGCTCTCCTCCATGCCGTCCTTGCCGCTGATAAATCCCTTATCCTGCGCGTCAAACACACTGCCCTTGATACCGTCCCTGATGTCGTCGCTAAACGCGCCTACCCTGTCAATCTTTGCCATATTCGCCTTCAAAGCCTGCTGCGAAGACGGAATCGCGCAGTCCCCGCCAGTCCAGCCCTCGCCGTAGACCATGATCGAAGGGTCAATCTCGTCAAGCGCCGCCCGCACTGCTTTCATCGTGTCAATGTCGTGCACTGCCATCAGGTCAAAGCGGAAACCGTCAATGTGGTACTCTGTCGCCCAGTAGACCACTGAATCCACAATGTACTTGCGCACCATCGCGTGGTCAGAGGCCGTCTCATTGCCGCAACCTGACGCGTTGGAGTAGTTCTCGCCCACTTTTCTGTAATAGTAATCGGGTACTGTCTTCTGGAAATACGAATCTTCTATATTGAATGTGTGGTTGTACACAACATCCATATTCACACGGATTCCATTCTGGTGGAGCGCCTGTACCATCTGCTTCATCTCTTTGATGCGCACCTCCCCGTGATATGGGTCCGTGCTGTAAGAGCCCTCGGGCACATTGTAGTTCTTCGGGTCATATCCCCAGTTAAACTGCGGTGTGTCAAGCTTTGTCTCGTCCACCGTGGCATAATCATAACTCGGCAGAATCTGCACATGCGTCACACCGAGCTCCTTGATGTGGTCGATGCCTGTCGCAAGCCCGTCCGCGTTAGTCGTTCCCGTCTCGGTAAGCCCCAGGAATTTTCCAGTGTTAGTGATTCCAGAGGACGCATCCGATGACAGGTCCCTTATATGAAGCTCATAAATCACCGCGTCTGTGGGATTTGTAAGCGCCGGTCTTGTATCGTTTTCAAAGCCCTCCGGATTGGTAGCGCTCAAATCCACGACCATGCCTCTGTTGCCATTGACGCCGGTTGTCCGCGCATAGAGATCCACCGCCTCGCTCGTCTTTGTCCCGTTTTTGATTGAATAGGTATAGTACACGCCATTCAGATCGCCCTGCTTCTCACAGGACCATACACCCTTGTCCCCCATCGTCATGGGAATCGTCTCTGTGAGGTTATCTCCATCCCCCTGCTCGTACAGGTTCAGCTTGATCTCAGACGCTGTGGGCGCCCACACCTTAAACGTGGTCTTTTCCTTGGTATAGTTTGCACCCAGGTCATTTCCATCATACGTAAACGCATCATCAAAATAGCTGGAACCGATAATTTTGTTCATGGATACTGTCGTCCCTTCGTACCCTTCCATTGTTATGTCATATGCTTTTGACAATTCTAACTCCTCCTCCATCGTCAACAATACCTCTTTGCCGTCCTCGCTGTCCGCCGAAGCCACCACGTACTCTGTACCGTTCCCGTCCGTGACCTTGATCTGTGCTGCCAGATCATTGCTGCTCTTTGGCGCGCGGGAGAGCGACGCGTAGATTTCCTTGCTTGTCGTCTCCGAGAAATACGCCTCGGCAATCACCGGATTGTAGATCACTTCCTCCATAGTATACCACAATGTTGGATTTCCTTCCACTATGTACACATCAATTGTATTATTTGAGGCTTTTGTCAAATCGATCTCATAGTCAAGCGCCGTATCTGCGTCTCCATCCTGAATCACACGCACGCCGGCTTTTGTCACACCATCCTTTGGCTGTAGGCCGACCTTAAAAAACGCACCGAAATCATCCGTCTCCGACAACGGATAGCTGCCGCCCACATCACTGCCGGCCCATGCATACGCCTCCACTGTATCGGCACTGTACTTCTGGTCAAAATTGTAATAATGGACATTGAGCTTTGTCGCGCCGTCCTCGTTGTACACATTCAGCCTTGCCTCCTCGAGCGCTGCTATGTCATATGCCTGTGCGCCGTCCGGCGCCACTGTCGCAAACTCAGCCTCACCGCTTGTCACCCAGATCTCCACCGTGTCTCCATCCATCGTGACAAACCTGTCCTCACCGATGTCCTTGTTCTCCCACTCGCCTCGCCGCACGATAAAACCAATGCTTCCCGGTTTGCGGTTCGTCTGATAGACCGCCACCTTACCAAAGTCGTCCTCGTCCGTAAAGTCAACCCGTTGGCCTTCCCGGCCTTCCTCCCAGATCCACAGGTTCCAGCCGTCATAGCTGCCATCGGCTCTCCCGCCGTAATGAACGACTAATGTCGTTCCCGCCGCCCTTGCGGTCATGCCTGGCATGAATACGGACATTGCTGTCATAAACACCATGAGCAGCGCCAGCAACCCGGCAGTCCACCGCCGTTTTTTCAGAACTTCCATACCTTTTAACCTCCATTCGATATTCATATCCTTCAGAATCTCTCTTGATGGTATTATTATAGCCGCTTGCAGGGTAAAAAGCTATTGGAATTTTCGTAAAATTTCGCTCTCAATTTTTAGCAAAAATAACGAAATTTTCCGAATTTTTCTACATTTCATAAATCAAATATCCATGCATACACAAAGCTGTGCTTTCGAATAGGAAGGATTCATCCGTCTGCTCTTTCTGACATTTCTCCTTTGGGTGCCTGTGTGCATTCGAGTCGGGAAAATCCTTTTCCCCTACTCGCCGTGCGCCGCCTTTGCGGCATATTTCCTCTGCACGGGGCTGCGCATAAAGAAAGGGCGTATGCCATACACACGCCCCTTTTTTTATTTCAATACCATATCGTATTCAGCCTACTGGATCACGACCTTACTCCATGAGTCCGCCGGTACTAGTGCTACATAGGTCTTTCCTGTGTTTAGCTCAATCTCCTCCCCGGTCTCCTTGCTTAAGTAGATCGTCTTATCACTCTCACCAGCCTTGATCCAGGACACCTCGATCGCCTTGCCGTTTGTGATATAGTACGCAGAACGGCCGGAATCAATCGCATTGTATATGAGATAACCATTATCGTCAAGCTCGTTAAAATCTGTCTCCTGCAGCAGCACATTCTTGAATGTCAGCTGCGCGTTGCCGTGCTGTGGATCGGTATGCGCCTGGCCGTACTCATAGTAGTCATACGTGCCGGTTGACTCGTTGTACTGAAGCTTAGAACTGTTGTGCGGAAACGGCAGCTCAATGTTCGTACAGGCCACTGCATTCCCGACATTTGACAGATCAATTTCTGTATCCGAGAAGAAATAGTGCTGTCCTGGATAGTATTCATTGTACTCTGTAGAGTACTTCGAGTTTGCAAACTTCTTATCGAGATCCCCAGCACAGATATACTCTGTAAACTCCCTCTTCTTGCCATTATCTACACGGGAAAAACCGCCGCTGAAATTCGCAGAATACTTTTTGGCAAGCCAGTCATCAACATAGTATGGACCTCCGTCATGGCAAAGCACGGCATTCCACTCCGCCGCGAGCATGATATTGGTTGAGCGCGTGCTGCGGATGCTGCCAAACTGCTCGATCTTTCCCCAATCCTTCACAATCGCCATCAGACGTGTGATCCTGCCGTTTGCAGTGCTGTTCATAATCTCATACACCACGTCAGCCTCAGTGAGTCCATAGTGCGGCAGCGCAGCCTTCTCATTGTCCACCATAACCGCAATCGGACGCTGGTTCTTTAGGCTCTCATCAATCCACTCGTTTGTAATCTCACTGCGGTACATTCCCTCGCGCGACTCCTCTATCTGCTGTTCTGTAGAGGACTCCTGTATGTCTGGCGTTTCCGGCGCCGTATCAGGGTTGTCTGTATTACTATTGTTATTTCCGGTGATGTCTGCAAAATCTACCTCTTTTGTAGGCTCCTTCGCATCTTCCTTGCCTCCGCAGCCTGTCATGGACGCCGCTGCCATTGCCATTACAAGAAGTAAGGCAGCTCCCTTTGTTTTCACACTCTTTCTTTTCATAATGTCTCCCTTTTCGCATACTCTGGCACCTTGTAATTTCGTATTATAAGGTCCCCTTCCATACTGATATCGTTCTTCCTTAGTTTCCCTATCTTTTTCATGTTTATGCACATACACGTTACCTCTACAGTTAACTCCGCCAGGCACCCTCGCGGCACATATGAAATCCGCCTTAGTGCTGCTGCATTCCTGCCCTGACACGGTTCAACGGCACACATTGCGCGAGACCCAAACTTCAACGCCACTTGTAGAGGGCAGCTGCACAAACGCAGACCCTCGGTCGCTTATCACCCCCACTATAGCGGATTGTGGGTACAGGACACCGCTAACGCCCCGGCTGCACGATGTTAATATTATAACCTCATATTCATCAATAAGTCAATGCTATTCATACTTTTTTAATCAAAACTGGTAATACTGGTTCCTATTTTTTTTCTTTCTCCTGCGTGTGAGTATCTCATAGTACATCAAAACCGTGACCAGCTCCCGGATCCAGGGCTCCTTCTCGCACCACGGCGCCTGCTCTGTCATCGACCTGTCTGTCACGCTGATTCCCATAGCTCCCATTGTATTATTGTATATTAATACATCTGAGGCAGGACTGTCTGGTTTTGCCTGCGGCATAGATATTGGTACACCTGGCACAAAACTGTCTGACTTTGCCTGCGGCATAGATATTGGTACACCCGGCACAGAACCTTCCGGCTTTGCCTGCGGCATGGGCATTGATACATCCGGCACAAAACTGTCTGGCTTTGCCTGCGGCATGAGCATAGCCCCAGGCGTCTTCTCCGCAGGCACCTGTGTCTCCTCATTTGTCCTGATAACTGCCATCACACTCTCCACCATCCGCTGCAGCGAAATTTTGTCGGGATACTGGTCATAGATAAAGCTCCCCTCATAATCCATCTTATCAACAATGCTGCTGATGGTATTCTGGTACTTTCTGGCATATGTAGGGTACATCTGCTGCAGGTATTCAAGGTCCTCCAATATCCTGTCCTCCTGCACGATTCCAGGCTGCGCCCACTGTCCGTAACCCTGATATCCCATATAAAAAGGAAATGTGCTATAATAATCCATATTTCGGGTTCCTCGTTTTTTATGTATCATATGCATATCCCAGCAAACCCGTGCCAAAAAGAGAACTGTTACAGGCATCAAGCCATGCAAAACCATATCGTGGTGGCTTGATGCATCTCAACCACTGCGCTATTTCACGAACTTTGCAGCAAGTGCAAAGTTCTGAGCTAAACTGTTACGCAAATCAACATAAACCCCGCCAAACGCTTGACAATGCCAGTGAATCAACATAAAATAAGGACAGTATCTATAAAAAGAGAATGCGGAAAGGAAGTGCATTTCATTATAGAAGGGCGATGATATTTTGGAAAATGAAGTACTAAAAGAACTGGTTGCGCTGATCCGAAGCGATATAGACAGGGAAATGCTTTCGCAGGAGCTGACCAACTACCACGACAATGATATCTCAAACGCACTCGACGAACTGAGCGAAGACGAGCGCAAGGTACTCTACCACATTCTGGGTGATGAGCGTGTCTCCGAGATCTTCGCCTATCTGGACGATCCCGGAAAATATCTCGGGGAGCTGGAGCTAGAGCGGGCCGCAGATATCATTGAGAATATGGACGCGGACGATGCCGTTGACGTGCTTGAGGAGGTTGACGAGGAGACCAGAAAACAGCTGATCGAGCTAATCGACGAGGAGTCCAAGGAAGATATCCGGCTAATCTGTTCCTATGAGGAAGATGAGATTGGCAGCAAAATGACCACGAATTTTATCGAGATCGGAAAAAGCCTCACCATCAAGCAGGCGATGCGCTCTCTGATCGCGCAGGCGGAGGAGAATGACAATATCTCCACACTGTTTGTGCAGGACGATGACGGGACTTTTTATGGCGCCATCGACCTCAAAGACTTGATCGTGGCGAGAAACTATATGGATCTGGAGACTCTGATCACGCAGTCCTTCCCCTATGTACGGGACCACGAATCAATCCCGGACTGCATTGAGCGCCTGAAGGATTACGCGGAGGACTCCATTCCTGTACTGAACGATCACAATGAGCTGATCGGCGTCATCACCGCACAGGACATCGTCGAAGTCGTTGACGATGAGTTGGGCGATGACTACGCAAAGCTCGCTGGTCTGACCAAGGAGGCTGATCTCGAGGAAACCCTTGGCGAGAGTATCAAAAAGCGCCTGCCGTGGCTTGTAGTACTATTAGTCCTTAGTATGTGTGTTTCGACAGTGACAAGCCTGTTTGAGGGCGTGATTGCACAGCTTGCCATCATCGTCAGCTTCCAGTCCGTGATCCTTGGCATGTCCGGCAATGTGGGAACACAGTCCCTTGCCGTCACAATCCGCCTTCTGATGGACGAAAATCTCGGGACGAAGCAAAAGATCAGTATGATTTTCCGTGAAATGCGGATTGGTTTTTCCAACGGACTGATCTTAGGAATCCTGTCCATCGCATTCATAGGCGGCTATTTGTGCCTGTTCAAGGGCAAGTCGCCGCAGTACGCCTTTGCCATATCGCTCTGCGCCGGAATCGCCCTGCTAATGGCCATGACGATTTCCAGCATTGTCGGAACATCTGTTCCAATGTTTTTTAAAAAAATAAATGTCGATCCGGCCGTTGCGTCAGGTCCGCTGATTACCACCGTAAACGATCTGATCGGCGTGGTCACATACTATGGTGTCGCATGGTTTCTGCTGATCAACCTCCTTCATTTGGGATAATAATGCATAAAAATCCATTATATACAAATACTAGCAATACAGTTCCTAAGCATATTTATGAACTTGCTAATAATCTGGAACCTCAGGAAATAACCTGACTTGTGAAGGTTCCTTACTAGAAATGGAGGAAATATCGGTGAAGGCTACGGGAATAGTGCGTAGGATTGACGATTTAGGACGCGTTGTCATACCTAAGGAAATCAGAAGAACTTTGAGGATAAGGGAATCCGATCCGCTTGAGATATTCACGGATCACGAGGGCGCTATCATTCTGAAAAAATACTCGCCAATCGGTGAGCTTGGCAGCTTTGCGAAACAGTATGCGGAGAGTCTCTCCCAGGTGTCCGGCCATCTGGCGCTGATCGCGGACAGGGACCAGATCATAGCGGCAGCCGGCAGCAACAGCAAGCAGGTGCTCGGAAAATCTGTCAGCAAGGCTCTGGAGGAGAAGATGAATTCGCGTGAGACAGTGTGCTCTTCGCGCAGTGATAAAGATTATGTGTCCGTGACAGACGATGAAGCTGAGGAGTACCAGCACGAAGTAATCATACCAATCATCACACAGGGAGATGTCATTGGCGCCGTCGTACTTTTGTCCGCCAAGGCCGGCGATGAGATGAACGAGGTGGAGATGAAGCTTGCCCAGTCAGCTGCCGGATTTCTCGGCAAACAGATGGAACAATAAAAGAACCGGATACTGCAGACCAGACAGTATCCGGTTTTTTTATTGCTTTTTTATTGCCTTTTATCCCTCTTTTTCATCAGACATCGCTTAATACCTGCAAAATCCCCGCAAATATTTTCTTGTTCGTTCTGTTCAGATTTCTGTAGGTCTCTATCAGGTCAAGCTCCTCCCTGCTGTACTCCTCCAAATTTTCCCTGTAAGGCGTCTCATCTGAGAAAAATTCGCACATCGTGATATGAAAACCCACACATATCTTTTCCAGTGTCGAGATGGTTGGCTGGTTATTCTTCTGAAAAAGTGAATTGAGAGACGAATATGGAATCCCTGACTCCTTGGCCAACCTGTATATCGTCCACTGGCGCTCCTCGAGCAAATCCATTATTTTTTTCAAAGTTGTATTCATTGCATCACCCCTACTACTCTTTAGCGTTATATAAATTTTACAAAACATACTGTTTTTTAGTAGATGAAAATGCGCATTTTTCAATATTCAGCGTTTTATATGACGCTTTTACGTACTTGAGAGTAAAAAGTTTGTACCACTAAGAAGCCAGTGAATCCCAGTAAATTC
>CAJUQZ010000085.1:0-3763 GCA_910588755.1 uncultured Lachnospiraceae bacterium
CTATTACCTGTCGTTGTTTCTTTTGCAGAAGAAAATCACCCACCATTTCATAAAACGTTCTTTGTTCTTCTGTTTCGGCCTCCAGTACAAGTTGTAACGTGTCCTCCGGTTGAAGCTTTTTTAGATCCTCATAGATTTTTTCATATTTCTTAACATCACACATACCAGCACCTCCATTATGAAATCTGTATAACTTCAAAACATATTATAACTTAAATAACCTGAATTGTTAATAGGTCAGAAAAACTCCGCAGGAAAACCTGCGGAGTATATATTTTTGAAATACTGTGTTCTGTTTGCTTATCTCTTGCTGAACTGCGGAGCGCGACGGGCCGCTTTGAGGCCGTATTTCTTTCTCTCCTTCATACGAGGATCACGTGTCAGGAAGCCTTCCTTCTTGAGCACTGGTCTATAATCGGAATCCGCCTGCAGTAAAGCCCTGGAAATACCATGTCTGATCGCGCCAGCCTGTCCTGTGTAGCCACCGCCCTTTACGTTTACAAGCACATCAAACTTATCTACGGTATCTGTCGCCGCCAGTGGCTGACGAACGATCACCTTTAACGTCTCTAAGCCAAAGTACTCGTCAATTCCGCGCTTATTGATCGTAATATTGCCTGTACCCGGCGTCAGATATACCCTGGCGATTGATTTCTTCCTTCTACCTGTTCCATAATATCTTGAAGCATTTGCTGCTTTTGCCATTTTCATTTCCTCCTTTATTTATCACACTGATTAAAATGTCAATGTCTCAGGCTTCTGGGCTGCATGCTTGTGCTCAGGTCCCGCATATACGAAAAGCTTCTTGTACATCTCACGTCCCAGGGGGCCTTTGGGAAGCATACCCTTCACTGCATGCTCGATGACCTCCTCCGGTTTCTTGTTCAGCTTCTCCCGTAACGTTGCTGATTTCATACCGCCTACATAATCTGAGTGATGATAGTAAACTTTCTGGTCAAGCTTCCTACCGGTCACTGCAACCTTCTCAGCATTAATGATAATCACATAATCACCTGTATCAATATGAGGAGTAAAAATAGGCTTCTTCTTTCCTCTCAATACGCTTGCAACCTCTGATGCCAAGCGTCCTAATGTCATTCCAGTAGCGTCTACTACATACCATTTTCTATCAATTGTAGCTGGGCTAGCCATAAATGTTTTCATTATGTTACCTCCATATACTTAGCCTGTCGGCTCTCCTTTGACGGTTATTCCTGCCAAATCCCTGATGCGGAATGTCCGGACCACACCTTAAAGACCTGCAAGTCACCTAGATACCCGGGCTGACACCTCTGCCAATATCGGGGCCTTGATATCGTACAATCACATGCCGCCACATTGAATTATTATATTATACGGTTCCCTGCATGTCAAGCCCTAAATTGTCAAATTTATCCGCAGAAACAAACTATTTGTTATAATACGCTCCCCGCTATAGACTGGCTCTATGTTAATATCTCTCACTCTGTTTTCCATACATATACTCCTGTACACTCTTGCAAAATAAAAGTATAACCGCTGTTGCTGCAGAATACCCTACAGTCACCACCAGCACAGCCGCAATAGGCCCTGAACCAGGTACTGCATGTAAAAGGCGGATCATCTCTGGCAGAGCCAGCACCGAAACCACAACTGTCAATATCCCGACTGCGGCATATAGATACCGTACCCACGCCACCCCATAAACCAAAGCTGCCGATAGGGCAACATGAATCACAAGTTTGATAAGCTGAAACTCATGTGATATCAAAATCGTGATGATATCAAACAATATATTGATTCCGGCAATCAACCAGACCAGCATCTTCCCACGCTCAAAGCTGCGCCTTCTCTGCTCCTCAAAGCTTTCCAATTCCGCCTCCTGTTTCTGGTCAAGCTTCTCTGTTTCCATTGTCCCCCTCCTCTCTCATGCATAGCCTACCTGCTCGTTTTTTATGACAGCATGTTTTCCTGAAACTCATATCTTATCAGTGTAAGACCGCAGGCCGGCGCCGTCGGCCCTGCCTGCATGCGGTCACGGGCCATCAGGATATCCTCCATCTGCCCAGGCTTGAGATTGCCCCTCCCCACCTCGATCAACGTGCCTGCGATGATCCGGACCATATTGTACAGGAATCCAGAGCCTGTTACCTGTATCGTAATCATTTGACCCAAGCGGTCAACTTTAATTTCATAGATTGTTCTCACAGTTGATTCCGCTGCTGTAGCTGTGCTGCAGAAACTCTTAAAATCATGCTCCCCTATCAGATAATCCGCCGCCCGCTGCATCTGCCCCACGTCGAGCGGCACATAAGTGAAATGCGCGTAAAGCCTGTACACCGGCATCGGAAATGCGCTGTTATAGATTTTGTATTCATACGTTTTCCTGCTTTCCTGCCGCCTTGGGTGAAAATCCCGCGGCACCTCCTGTGATGCCTGAATCCGTATGTCCTGTGGCAGTCTCTGGTTCAGTGCGTATGAAATCTTTTCCGCCGGCATTCTCGCCTCTGTATCAAACACCGCGATATTCCCAAGTGCATGCACTCCGGTATCCGTCCTCGACGCGCCAATCACCTTGATCTCCTCCCTCAAAAGGGTACTTAGCGCACCATTGAGCACAGACTCGATCGTCGTGACATTTGGCTGGAGCTGCCAGCCATGATAATCCGTGCCGTCATAGGCAACCGTCAGCATTACCCTTTTCATGACATATTCTCTCCTCCCAAAACAGACCCTGACACCACGACGCCCTGTGTGTGCCACATAGCCTCACTTATAATAAATGGATACTGCCGAGCAATACCGGCATCAACTTACCTGCCGCGATCCCACCCACGAGATAACAGGCCACGACGAAATATGCGATATAGTCCCTCTTTTCATAGTGAAGCGGCTTCATCTTTGTTCGGTGGTCCCCACCTCTGTAACAACGCGCTTCCATCGCCATAGCAAGGTCGTTCGCACGCCGAAATGCCGATATAAATAACGGAACTAACAGTGGCACCAGACTCTTTGCTTTCCTGATCAGATTTCCACTGTCAAAATCAGCACACCTTGCAAGCTGCGCTTTCATAATCTTGTCTGTCTCCTCCATCAGAATCGGTATGAACCGCAGCGCAATGGACATCATCATGGCAATCTCATGTACAGGCACTTTGATTTTATTTAACGGCCGCAGCATCTTCTCGAGCCCGTCTGTCAGCTGGTTTGGAGTCGTCGTGAGTGTCATCACCGATGATCCAATAATCAGAAATCCCAGCCGTATGGATAGCAATATCGCAAGCCGCAGCCCCTCCTGTGTAATCGTAAGCTTCCATATATGCACAATCGGTTCTCCTGGTGTCAGAAACAGATTAAATATGACAGTGATGGACAACAGAAAAACAATGGACTTCATTCCCTTAACCATAAACTGAAATGGAACTCTAGACAGCCTGATGACGAATGCCAGAAATAGTGCTGCCACCAGATATCCCCAGAATCCATCAAAGGCAAACAGGGATATGATAAAAAGAACCGTCGTTCCAAGCTTTACCCTCGGATCTAGCCTGTGAATCACAGAATCTACCTGATAATATTGTCCCAAAGTGATATCCCTAAGCATTCTCTGCCACCTATCTTTCCCTTCTTGCTGCCGCAAGCCTTGTAAAGTAACGCTTTATCTCTTCCCTGGCCTCACCGATCGTAGTAACCTCACTGCTCACATCATAGCCATGCTCCTGCAAATCGCGCATGATATACGTCACCTGTGGCGCCGCAAGACCAATTTCCTCAAGTTCCCGAC
>CAJUQZ010000085.1:3773-17728 GCA_910588755.1 uncultured Lachnospiraceae bacterium
CTTGTTCATGACGATGATCCTGTCTACATATTTTGCCACATCATCCATGCTGTGTGACACCAGAAGGACAGTAATGCCCGTTTCTTTCTTTAACCGCACGATCTGGTCAAGAATCTCATCCCTTCCTTTTGGATCAAGCCCTGCTGTGGGTTCGTCAAGTATCAGCACCTCCGGCTTCATGGCCAGGACTCCTGCGATCGCGACACGCCTTTTCTGACCGCCCGAGAGATCAAACGGCGACTGGTAAAAATAGTCATCCTCAATCCCTACCAGCTTCAACGCCTCATAAGCACGCAGCTCAATTTCCTTTTTGGACAGGCCAAGATTCTTTGGTCCAAAACATACATCTGAAAAAACGTCTGTCTCAAAAAGCTGGTGTTCTGGATACTGGAACACTAGTCCAACCTTGCTTCGCAACATCTTTTTGTCAAAATCGTCCGCGTCAATGTCCTCCCCGTTAAAATAAATATTGCCCGAGGTTGCCTTCATCAGACCGTTGAGATGCTGGACCAGCGTGGACTTGCCAGAACCCGTGTGTCCGATCAGTCCGACAAATTGTCCGTCAGGAAGTACCAGGCTGATATTGTCCAGCGCCTTCACCGCCATAGCAGTATCCTCTCCATATACATGGCTTACCTTATCCAATATGATAGACATTTCATCCTCCTCCCCTTTGATCAGATAACACGTCATTCATGACAGCAAGTCAGGCCTATAACCCTACTTTTGTGATACACTGATCCAGTGCCTCTACAAACTCCTTGTTTGTGAGTACTCCCTTTGGCATGGGAAATCCCTCTTTTTTTAACTCATGGGCCAGTAGTGTCACCTGTGGGACATCAAGCCTTAGTTCCTTTAAGCGTTCCACTTCCGAAAACACTTCCCGCGGAGTTCCCTGAAGCGTGATCTTCCCCTTATCCATCACATAAACCCTGTCCGCATGGATCACTTCCTCCATATAATGCGTAATCAGTATCACTGTGATGCGCTCCACATTGTTCAGCGCCCGGACTGCACGGATCACTTCCCGGCGCCCCTGCGGATCCAACATCGCAGTCGGCTCATCAAGCACGATACACTTCGGGTGCATGGCGATCACGCCAGCGATGGATACCCTTTGCTTTTGTCCTCCTGAAAGTTTGTTTGGCGAAAACTTCCGGAACTGATACATTCCTACCGCTTTGAGACTTTCCTCGACACGCTCCCAGATCTCTTTGGTCGGTACACCCATATTTTCAGGTCCAAACCCCACATCTTCCTCGACGATCTGTCCGATAATCTGATTGTCTGGATTCTGGAAAACCATGCCCGCTGTCTGACGGATATCCCACACCGCCGCATCATCCTTTGTGTCCTTTCCATCCACCCAGACTGTTCCCTCTGTGGGATAAAGAATTGCATTCAGATGCTTTGCCAGTGTTGATTTACCAGAACCATTATGCCCTAAAATGGCCACAAAATCCCCCTGATTAATGTCCAGGCTGATATCATCCACAGCAGTGGTGATTCCCTCTACATTCCCTTCCTCATCGCGCCGTATATACTCATAAATCAAATCCTTGACTTTGATTATTCCCATATCTGCCCCCGTATTACTGCAAGAACACTGTGCCTATGCTTCACACCTTGTCCTCATCCCTTGCAGGCTTCGCCATCCTCTTTACACCATCGTCCATCTGCTGCTGCATAAATGCCTGGTAAAGCTTTCTTCGCTGCAATACCTCTTTATGTTCTTTATCCAACTCAATCTGCCTTTTGATTGTCTCTGCAAGCCAGATCGCCCGTATCTTTTCAAGGATTTCATCCTCCGCACTCCTAGAGGTTCCTGTCATCTTGTCTGTGTACTCTTTGCCATAGAGCTGCGTCTGCTGCTGCCGCCTCTTACCGCTCTTGTATGCTGCATCCCACTTCTGTATTCGCTCATGTTCTTTCTCTTTTTCCTTCTGTCTCTTATAGCTGGCCTTTGCTGTAGCTGTACTAGCATAGACCTTTGCCGGTCTGGCATTGCTCGACCCTGCACCAGATGGATTGACGAAAGGATTCCCATACATTGTGCTTGACGCGGCGTTACCAGCCGGATTCCAGTAAGCCGCCTGGTTTACCGTGGCATTGACTGGTCCTTCTGGCGGGCACATATCACTGGTATTACTCATCAGATACTCATACGCCGCCTGCACCCTGATGTAATATTCCTTTGTATCCATATCCGGATTAGCGTCGGGATGATACAGCTTCGCCTTATAGCGATACGCCCTCTTGATCTGTTCCTCGGCAGCATCTTCACGAACTCCCAGATAATAACACGCCTCTTTTCTTGTCATATCCCCTACTCCTCTGAAAACGCCAAATAATCCGCTGCACGTCCCCACGGCTTCTGTGATTCGCCGCTGTCCTGGAGCGTATTTAAAAAATCATTCCCGTCATTTTTTAAGCATTTTCCAAAAACGCCCTGAGGCCCGAACTTTAGTTGATTTATTTCCTCTAAATGCCATGTGTATTGATAAAAACGCTCCCAGCATATGGGAGCGCCAAAAATACAATTTTCTGTTATACCAGTTCCAGCACTACCTGCATAGCGCCATCGCCCTTACGCTGACCAATCTTGATGATTCTGGTATATCCACCATTGCGTCCAACATACTTTGGTGCAATCTCATCAAACAGTTTTGCCACAAGATCAAGCTCCTTTGTACCCTTCTTCCTGCCGGCATTCTTTGTCGGTACTTCCTTGACTGTATATAAAACCTTGAGCATCTGATGTCTCGCGTGAAGCCTTGAGGGCAGATCCTTCTTGATTTCCTTCTCTACCTCATCATAGACCGTAATTTTCTTACCGTCCTTCTCCTCTTTTACCCTCTTGCCATCCTTATCTTTTCTGGGAACCTTGGCTGTAACCTTTACCATCTCAAAGTTATCCTTTTCCTTTACAGCCAACGCAATAAGGCCTTCCACAATCTTCTGCACTTCCTTGGCCCTTGCCTCTGTTGTGATAATTCTCCCATCCTTGCTGGCAATCAGCGATGTAACCTGGCCTCTTAACAAAGCCTTTCTCTGACTCGATGTTCTTCCGAGTTTTCTATAACCTGCCATAATAGGCTCCTTTCATTGTGAGGACATATCACCTGCAAAATGCAGCGGCACACTGACATTATGTAGGCTACCCTCATTGGTGGAACAAATGACAACGCCCTTTGGGCTTACTTATCAAATGTTAATTAATATATTCCATCTTTGAGCACAGATACGAACCCTTTGGAATTACCGAATCTGCGTATTGATTAAACCCCTAGCTTAATCCGCTTTAGTCTTCAATCGGATTAAGCTGTAGGCCTAACTCCTTTAACTTAGCCAATACTTCATCAAGAGACTTACGTCCTAAGTTGCGGACCTTCATCATATCCTCTGATGTACGGTTCGTCAGTTCCTCGACGGTATTGATCCCTGCCCTCTTGAGACAGTTGTATGAACGGACAGACAACTCAAGCTCGTCAATGCTCATCTCGAGCACCTTCTCCTTCTCGTCATCCTCCTTCTCGATCATAACCTCCGCATTCTTTGCATTCTCGGAGAGATTGATGAAAAGCTTCAAATGTTCACTTAGCACCTTCGCTGCGAGGCTAACCGCCTCATCGGGTGCTAAAGTAGCATCTGTGAATACATCCAATGTCAGTTTATCATAATCTGTAATCTGACCAACACGGGTATTTTCTACGGTAACATTTACCCGCTCTACAGGAGTGTATATAGAATCCACTGCAATGACACCGATTGGCAAATCCTCACTCTTGTTTTTGTCCGCGCTGATATAGCCCCTGCCCTTCGTAATGAGTATTTCCATGTAAAGTTTGCTGTCCTTACCGCCATTGAGTGTAGCGATAACCTGATCTGGATTCATGATCTCAATATCCTGATCCACCTGAATATCAGACGCCCTGACAACACCTTCACCCTCGAAATCAATAATCGCTTTTTTTACTTCATCCGTCTCACAGCTGTTTTTGATCGCCAAACTCTTGAGATTCATGATGATCTCTGTCACATCTTCCTTCACTCCCGGAATGGAACTGAACTCATGCAGAACACCATCAATCTTCACCTGACTTACAGCTGCACCAGGTAGGGAAGCAAGCATTATTCTTCTAAGAGAATTACCCAGTGTAATTCCGTATCCTCTCTCCAAAGGCTCCACTATAAATTTACCATACCTTTTGTCCTCAGAGATTTCTGCCACTTCAATATTTGGACTGTCAAAATCAAATGCCAACACTGTAAATACCCTCCTTTATAATGGACGTGTTAATAAGTGCAACAGTAGAAAGTACACCTGCGCGCACTTCCTACTGTCAAATTCTTATCTCTGCCTATACACGAATTACTTAGAGTACAACTCGACGATAAGCATTTCATCTACAGGAACATCAATGACCTCTCTTGAAGGGAACTCTTTGATAGTGCCCTTCAAGTTCTCCTGGTCAACATCCATCCATTCGGGAACTAATCTGCCATTTGTGGCCTCTGCAATGTCTTTGTATCTCTGCATACCCCTAGCCTTCTCTTTGATCTCAATGACATCGCCGGCACTGATCAAATAGGAAGGTATATTAATGCACTTTCCGTTTACCAGCACGTGCTTGTGGCCGACAACCTGTCTGGCCTCTCTCCTTGTTCTGGCAAATCCCATGCGAAAGACAACGTTGTCAAGTCTTCTCTCGAGGAGAACCATCAGGTTCTCACCGGTCATACCCTTCATTCTGTCTGCCTTTTCATAATAATTGCGGAAGGGCTTCTCAAGAACACCGTAGATAAACTTCGCCTTCTGCTTCTCCCTTAGCTGTAAGCCATACTCACTCATCTTCTTGCCAGCTCTTGGAGATTTTCTTTTTGACTTCTTATCATATCCCAAAAATACAGGATCCAAATCAAGAGATCTGCATCTTTTAAGTACAGGAACTCTATTCACTGCCATGTTATTATCCTCCTAAATCTGTGCGCGCAAAACGCATCTGCATCGCCGCATACATGCCACTTTTCTTTCTAACACTCTACAATACGCACTATACCCTGCGGCGCTTTGGCGGGCGGCATCCGTTGTGTGGAACTGGTGTAACATCCTTGATGCTGGTCACTTCAAGACCGCATGCCTGAAGCGCACGAATCGCTGCCTCTCTTCCGGAACCAGGTCCCTTCACCATAACATCTACAGATTTCAGGCCGTGTACCAGAGCTGCTTTCGTAGCTGTCTCGGCTGCCATCTGGGCAGCATATGGAGTAGATTTCTTTGAACCTCTAAATCCCAGACCACCAGCACTTGCCCATGAGAGTGCATTTCCCTCATTGTCAGTCAATGTAACAATTGTATTGTTAAATGATGACTGGATATGTGCCTGTCCCCGTTCAACGTTTTTCTTTACGCGCTTTTTTGTCACTTTCTTGGTAACTTTTTTAGCCATTTTAAACTAACCTACTTTCTCATTCAACTTATTGTTTGCAACACTTCAAGCTTTATTTCTTCTCTAATTTGTCATTGTCCTCTTAGCGGGCTTTAACGGTTTTATTTCTTCTTATTTGCCACGGTCCGCTTGGGTCCTTTTCTGGTTCTGGCATTTGTCTTTGTCTTCTGTCCGCGGACAGGAAGTCCCTTTCTGTGGCGGATTCCGCGATAGCAGCCAATCTCCTGTAATCTCTTAATGTTCAGCGCAATCTCTCGTCTCAGATCACCCTCAACCATATACTCCTCATCGATGATCGCACTAATTTTCCTGACATCATCATCTGTCAGGTCCCTGACGCGGATGTCAGGATTTACTCCCGCCTTCTCAAGAATCTTGTTTGAACTTACTCTACCAATACCATAGATATAAGTCAAACCAATCTCTACACGTTTTTCTCTTGGTAAGTCAACACCAGCAATACGAGCCATGTTAAAATTCCTCCATTTTGCTTTGTGGCAGGGCTGTATCTTGTCCTGTCACGTATTAACAGTAAACTAATTGATTGGGGTAATCATTACCCGACCGGATATCAACCCGGTTTGTCCGATACTACTCGGGGCAGAATTGTCTTATTTTTCTGCCAAAGTCCCTCTTGCGAAAAATTTCGCGAAACAGTTCTCGGTATCAAGAAGTAAACACACAACAGACCAAATCTGTTATATATTTATAGCATATATTCTCGTTGACGGATTCAAACATATGCCTCAGCCGCTTTTTACACAAATCTTTGTCCGCCTGCTCCTGCAGGCAGCCTGTAGGATTCATTAACCCTGTCTCTGCTTGTGTTTTGGATTTTCACAGATAATTCTGATCTTTCCTTTTCTCTTGATTACTTTGCATTTCTCGCAAATTGGTTTTACTGATGATCTAACTTTCATGTTAAACCCTCCTTTCAAAAAGACCGTTTTACATTATATCATGCAGCAAGGGCAAATGCAAGCCCTATTATAAAAATATTTTCCAAAAATATCAATAAACGATAGTTGTATTTTGCAGCATTTATTCTGCTTCCATTGCATCTGTAATTGCTTTAGCTGTGTCATAAAGCGTATGGTATAAACGCGGATATGCACTGCTGCCGCTGATGACCCTTTCCCTATTGTCATATCCTATTGTAATAATCCATACTTCGCCATCCGTATAACCAGGGTTTGGATCATAATAGCTGCCCCGCCAGAGCGGCAGACGGGAAGCATAACATGCCTCTCTAAGCTCCTTTTGCTGATCCTCCGAAAAGGTATATTCTGTATGGGAAACCAGCGTTTCATCATAATCAAAATATGTTACTTCAACCAGACCATCATCAAAACGAAACATACATTCTTTTAATATCACGCCCCAGCCAGAAAATTCCCATTTCAATGTTGTATGTCCGCAACCAAAGCCTTGCACAATAAAGGTCGCAAAGCAAAAAAAGCAACAAATAATAATACTATTATTGATACGACGATTTTCGTGCTTCTGCTCTGCTTCTTCTCATTCATATGCATCCTCACTAATGGTCAAACCGTTCCCGGCATGGAGCCTGTCGTATGTTAAAGTCTATTTATCCCGCCATATAATCCGTCCCTTGGACAAATCATACGGTGACAGCTCCAGGGTTACCTTGTCACCCGGAAGAATGCGGATAAAGTTCTGTCTTAACTTTCCGCTGATGTGGGCGAGTACTCTATGGCCGTTCTCGAGCTCCACCTGAAACATCGTGTTGGGAAGCTTCTCCACTACAGTTCCTTCAATTTCAATCACATCGGACTTTGACATTATTATACCTCCTTAATGCCTTTCAAATATAACTTAATGAAATGTTTAATCTCCTCGTTTGTCACAGACGAGATATCCATTCTTTGGTTTCCCTTTTTGATGATTTGTATGTGTCGTTTGTTCTTTTTCTTGGGTCTGTCGAGCGTTCGAAGCGCTCCATCCACGACATACACATAATCCCCTGCATCTTCTATAACAAGATATACTGCACCCTTGTCATGCCCTGCCAGCGAATACGCCAAAAAACCAGTCATTCTTCTCTCTCCTATACTGCCAGATAAAAGCCCTTCCACAGCACGGACCGTGACTCCCAGTTTCTAGATAAGAGTGAGAATCTCAGGCTCACCATCCGTGACCAGGATCGTATTCTCATAATGCGCAGATAAAGAACCATCCTCCGTGACCACCGTCCAGCTGTCATCGAGCCATTCGACATCGCCGCAGCCCATATTGATCATAGGCTCTACTGCAAGTGTCATTCCGGCCCGAAGCTTCAGTCCTCTCTTTTTCTGCCTGAAATTTGGAATCTCTGGCTCCTCATGCAGCGCAGTCCCGATTCCATGTCCTACCAGATCACGAACAATGCCATACCCAAACTGTGACACATAACGATCAATCGTATTTGATATATCGTGAAGGTGATTCCCTGCTGTAGCTTGTTTTATTCCCTCAAAAAAGGATTTTCTGGTCTCATCGATCAGCTTCTGGGCTTCTGGGCTGATTCGCCCCACACCATGTGTCCTGGCTGCATCAGAATGATATCCCTTATAGATTAGTCCGCAGTCAAGACTCACAATATCGCCCTCCTGTAAAATCCTGTCTGCACGCGGGATTCCATGTACCACCTCATCGTTTACTGACACGCAGATTGATGCTGGATACCCGTTATAATGCAGGAAATTAGGAACACATCCCATGCCCCGAATCAATTTTTCCCCAAGCTGGTCAATATATAACGTAGATACGCCCGGCTCTATCGCCTGCCCTAGTTCTTCATGCACCTTAGCCAGAAGTCTGCAGGACTTGCGCATCAGATCAATTTCACGCTGTGATTTTATTGTAACGGCCATTTTCTATTCCTCCGCCTGATCATCACACGCACTACTATGACAATATCCCGACGATTGCTTCAAATACATCCTTCATATCCACTGTGCCATCCACGGATTTCAGTACGCCCTTTGCCTCATAGAAATCAATCAGCGGCTGTGTCTGCTTATGGTATACATCCAGACGGTTCTTTACTGTCTCCGGCTTATCATCGTCCCTCAAAATCAGCTCCGAATTGCAGGTGTCGCAGAATCCCTCCTTCTTAGGCGGAATATGCACAATATGATACGTAGCCCCACAGTTCACACACGCGCGCCTTCCTGACATTCTGTTGATAATATTCTCATCCGGCACATCGACATTGATTGCATAGTCAATTTTGTCGCCAAGCTCTGTGAGCGCCTTATCAAGCACCTCTGCCTGCGGAATTGTTCTTGGAAAACCATCCAGCACATAGCCGTTTTTGCAGTCATCCTGCGCTACCCTGTCAAGCAAAATCTTAACTGTGAGCTCATCTGGCACCAACAGCCCCTGATCCATGTACTTCTTTGCCTCCATGCCAAGCTCTGTACCATTCTTAATGTTTGCACGGAAAATATCACCCGTAGAAATGTGGGGAATCGCAAATTTCTCCGCGATCATCTTCGCCTGTGTTCCTTTTCCAGCTCCTGGTGCACCTAACATAATAATCTTCATCCTGATTTCCTCCTTAAAAAATAAAATTATCAAGCAGCAATGCTATATCGAATAGCTTCAATTCAATATACCCTGTCTACCACATCCAGGAATATGCTCAATTCAAGCTATCACAATTCTTATACAATCGAGCCTAGAATACTTTCCCTACTCGCTGCGCATCCGTCCTTAGCGACATTTTTGCTCTACACGGGGCTGTGCATAATTGACAGAAGCAAAGCGCATGCTTTGCTTCTATCTGATTGTCTGAATGCCTGACTTTATGATTAATCATTCAAAAAGCCCTTATAGTTGCGTACAAGCATCTGTGACTCAATCTGTTTGATTGTCTCAAGTACTACGCTGACAATGATGATTAAGCTTGTTCCGCCAAACGAAACAGAAGCCTTAAATACTCCATTGAAGAAAAATGGTACGACTGCCACAATCACAAGCCCGATTGCGCCGATAAAGATAATCGCGTTGAGCACCTTGTTGAGATAGTCGCTTGTCGGCTTACCTGGTCTGATACCCGGTATAAAACCGCCCTGTTTCTTCATATTATTTGCAATTTCCAAGGGGTTAAATGTCAGTGATGTATAGAAATAAGCAAAAAATACAGTCAATATAACATATACTACAAGACCAACCGAATAGACCAACTGCGAAGGATTGCACCAGTTATCCTGATTCAAACCATTCAAAATCTGTCTCCACACACCATTTCCGTTATATCCAAACAGCGTCGAAATCACTATAGGAAACTGCATCAAGGAAGATGCAAAAATAATCGGAATAACGCCTGCCGTATTCACCTTTAACGGCAGGTATGTCATCTGCCCTCCGACCATCTTATTGCCTTGGATCTTCTTTGCGTACTGTACTGGAATCTTGCGTATGGCACTGTTGAGAATAACGACAAACACTGTCATCGCAAGAATAATCGCAAGAATCACCACTGCTGCAACTACGGCAAGGGGAATGGACTTTCCCTTGCAGAACTGCTCATACAAATTTGCAAAATCATCTGGCAGACGGGAGATAATGTTGATAACAAGCACGATCGAAATGCCGTTACCGACACCCTTCTCAGTGATACGCTCACCAATCCACATCAGAAATGCGCTGCCTGCCGTCAACACAGCAACAACTGTTATAACCTCCAGCGGACCAAATTTCTGAAGCAAGCCCTGATTACCAAATCCAATTGCCATCATCGTACTCTCGAGCAACGCAAGTCCCACAGTAACATAACGTGTGATGGAAGCAATCTTCTTCCTTCCATCCTCCCCATCCTTTTGCATCTCCTCGAGCTTTGGAATCGCGATCGTAAGCAGCTGCATAATGATGGAGGACGTGATATACGGCGTGATATTGAGTGCAAATACAGACATTCTTGAGAAAGAACCGCCCGTAAATGCATCCAGAAAATTAAACGCGCCACCCGTCTGGGCGTCAAACCATGATGAAAAATAATCCCTGTTCACACCCGGAATCGGAAGCTGGCAACCAAACCGAATGACTACCAGCATAAAGAAAGTAAAAAGCAGCTTACTTCTGATATCCTTGATCTTGAACGCATTCTTTAGCGTTGAAAACATTAGATCACCTCTGCTGTTCCACCAAGTGCCTCAATCTTCTCCTTTGCAGATGCGCTGAACGCATTTACCTGAACATTAAGCTTCTTGGTTAATTCTCCCCTGCCTAAAATCTTTACTCCATCCCTAGGATTTTTAACGATTCCGGTCTCAATTAATGTGTCCACCGATACGGTCGCCCCATCCTCAAATCTCTCTAACACCTCAAGGTTGATCGCAACGATTTCCTTTGTGTTTCTATTGTGGAAGCCCCTCTTAGGAATACGTCTGTACAAAGGCATCTGACCACCCTCAAAGCCTGGTCTTGGCGCTCCTGAACGAGCCTTCTGTCCCTTATGGCCCTTGCCGGCAGTCTTGCCGTTTCCTGAACCGTGTCCACGGCCTCTTCTAAAATTATTGCTGTGTTTAGAGCCTTCGGCAGGTCTTAAATTAGATAATTCCAAACTCATTTTCTGACACCTCCCTTATATTATGCTTCTTCAACTTTTACTAAATGATTTACTTTGCGAATCATACCTCTGGTCGCTGCATTGTCAGGAAGCTCTACTGTCTTATGAAGCTTTGTCAAACCCATCGCCTCAACAGTTGCCTTATTCTTGGGAACAGCACCGATTGTTGATCTGATTAAAGTAACTTTTAATGTCTTTGCCATCTTAAAAACCTCCATACCGCCAACAAACCCGCAAACTGGGGCTTAGGCACAAACTTGTCAGTACCTTCTCTAAGCCATAATCTCATCAACAGATTTCCCACGATTCGCAGCTACCTGCTCTGGTGTCTTTAACTGTGCAAGACCGGCAATGGTAGAAAGTACGACATTCTGCTTATTGTTAGAGCCCAAAGATTTTGTACGAATATTCTTAATACCTGCAAGCTCACATACAACACGCGCAGGACCACCAGCAATGATACCTGTACCTTCAGGAGCTTTCTTTAACAAAACACTTGAAGAACCATAGTTTCCAATAAAATCATGTGTGATGGAATTGTTCTCATCCATTGCAACAGTGATTAAATTCTTGGTTGCGTCTTCTTTTCCCTTGCGGATCGCCTCAGGGATTTCTACGGCCTTACCAAGTCCGGCACCCACGTGACCATTCCCGTCACCCACAACTACCAGAGCGGTAAAACGCATGTTACGTCCACCTTTAACAGTCTTGGTTACACGCTTGATTGTGACAACCTTGTCTGTTAATTCAAGCTGACTAGCATCAATGATTGTACGTTTCATGTGATTTTCTCCCTTCCTAGAATACCAAGCCAGCTTCTCTTGCTGCCTCAGCTAAAGCTGCAATTTTCCCGTGGTATAAAAAGCCGCCTCTATCAAAAACTACTTCTGTGATACCCTTATCCATTGCCCTCTTTGCAATTACCTTGCCCAAATATGCCGCTGCCTCAACGTCATTGGTCTTCTGAAGCTCAGCCTTTACTTCCTTCTCCACTGTAGAGGCTGCCACTAATGTATTTCCAACGGTATCGTCAATAATTTGAGCATACATATGATTATTGCTTCTGAACACTGACAGACGGGGTCTCTCAGCTGTACCGCTTAAACGGTTACGTATTCTCATGTGTTTCTTTGCACGCAGTTCTGCTCTTGATCTCTTACTAACCATTTTTTACGCCCTCCTTATTTACTTCTTACCAGTCTTACCAACTTTACGCCTGATCGTCTCATCAGCATACTTGATACCCTTGCCCTTGTATGGTTCAGGTCTTCTCTTATCCCTGATTTCAGCCGCGAATTGTCCAACCTTTTCTTTATCAATGCCCTTTACGATAATGACGTTTGTGCCCTCAAGCACCGTCTCAATACCCTCTGGGTCAATCATCTCAACCGGATGCGAATATCCCAGGGACAATGTCAGCTTCTTGCCGGCCTTGGCAGCTCTGTAGCCCACACCGTTTACCTCAAGCTTCTTCTCATAACCGGAAGTCACACCGACAACCATGTTGTTGATCAGTGTTCTGGTAAGACCGTGCAGGGACTTCATCTTCTTTAAGTCATTTGGCCTTGCAACGGTTACTTCCGCACCCTCAACCTTAATTTCCATCTCTGACGGAAGCACTCTCTCAAGTGTTCCCTTGGGACCTTTTACAGTCACTTTATTATTTTCTGCAACCTCGACAGTGACACCTGCCGGAATCGCGATTGGCATTCTTCCTATACGTGACATGCCCGTACCTCCTATTTTTTATTTCTGTCCAAAATTTCAACTCAAAACTTCAATTCTTACTGATAAAACTTCACTTCCCAGGACAATGTCTCTTTTTCTGTCTCAGAAAATCTTTCATCGTCACTACCAGATAAACGCCAACACCTCGCCGCCTACCTGAAGACGCCTTGCTTCCTTATCTGTGATTACGCCCTGATTCGTAGAAATAATAGCAATACCAAGACCGCCCAAAACCTTTGGCAGCTCATCCTTGCCAGCATAGATCCGAAGACCTGGCTTGGAGATTCTCTTCAGGCCGGTGATAATCCTGTCGTTCTTGTCTGCGCCATACTTTAATGTAATATGAATCGTCTTAAACGAACCATCCTCCACAACATCAAACGCTTTTATATAACCTTCATCTAAAAGAATCTGTGCGATAGCGAGTTTCATCTTTGATGAAGGAACATCTACTGTATCATGCTTTGCAGTGTTCGCATTACGAATTCTTGTAAGCATATCTGCAATAGGATCACTCATTGTCATTTCAGTTTCCTCCTTATATATCTTTCCGAAGAATGCGCACGCATTCTTCCAAACGAAATATAGCTTTTCTTAGGTGCTGTCTTTTAGCACCTTAGAAAATCTTTTCGTTTTACCAACTTGCCTTCTTCACACCCGGAATCTGCCCCTTATATGCTAACTCGCGGAAGCATATTCTGCAAATTCCATATTTTCTTAAATATGCATGCGGACGGCCACAGATTCTGCAACGACTGTATTCCTGTGTGGAAAACTTCGGTTTGCGCTGCTGCTTGATTTTCATTGCTGTTTTAGCCATTGGAATTTACCCCCTTATTACTTTGCGAAAGGCATGTTGAACTGTGCTAACAGCTCACGCGCTTCCTCGTCACTCTTGGCCGTTGTCACGAAAACAATATCCATACCTCTTACCTTGTCAACCTTGTCATACTCGATCTCCGGGAAGATAATCTGCTCCTTGATACCAAGTGCATAATTTCCACGTCCGTCAAAGCCGTTGGGATTGACGCCCCTGAAGTCACGGACACGCGGAAGCGCAAGGTTTACAAGACGGTCAAGGAACTCATACATCTTCTCTCCGCGCAGTGTCACCTTGCAGCCAATCGCCATACCCTCACGAATCTTAAAGTTCGCAATCGCCTTCTTAGCCTTTGTAGTAACAGCCTTCTGTCCTGTAATAA
>CAJUQZ010000085.1:17738-18977 GCA_910588755.1 uncultured Lachnospiraceae bacterium
CTCCAAAGCCTTTGCGTTTTCCTTCGCCTCGCCAACACCCATGTTGACTACAATCTTGTCGAGCTTTGGAACTTCCATTGTGTTCTTATATCCAAACTTCTTGACCATAGCGTCTACGATCTCGCTATTATATAAATCTTTCAGTCTACTCACCAGTCTGGTCCTCCTTTCCTGGAATTAATCAATCACTTCGCCTGTTGTCTTTGCGAAACGTACTTTCTTATCCCCATCTATCTTAAAGCCAATCCTTGTGGCCTTGCCCTTGTGAAGATACATTACGTTTGAAATATCAATAGGAGCTTCTTTCTGGATTATGCCGCCATTCTGGTTGGCAGCGGAAGGCTTAGCATGCTTTGTCACCATATTGACACCCTCTACCAGCACTTTGGATTTCTTGGTGTCAACCGATAAAACCTTGCCTTCTTTGTCTTTATCTTTACCAGCGATCACTTTGACTGTATCGCCCTTTTTAATCTTTAACATTCCGGCACCTCCCTATAATACTTCAGGAGCTAAGGAAACAATCTTCATAAACTGTTTCTCACGAAGCTCTCTTGCCACTGGCCCAAAAATACGTGTTCCCCTTGGAGTCTTGTCGTCCTTGATGATCACAGCAGCATTTTCATCAAATTTAATATAAGAACCATCCTTGCGACGGGCGCCCTTTACGGTACGTACAACGACAGCTTTCACTACATCGCCTTTTTTTACAACGCCGCCTGGTGTTGCATCTTTGACGCTAGCAACGATTACATCGCCAATATTTGCATATCTTCTCGTAGAGCCGCCCATAACCCTGATGCAGAGCAATTCTTTTGCACCGGTATTGTCAGCGACCTTAAGTCTGCTTTCCTGTTGTATCATGCTTATTCTCCTTCCAAAACCATGTCCTGCAACGCGCCGCATTGCATTGCATTGTCTTTAATATCTATTTTACTCTCTCGACAACTTCAACAAGTCTCCATCTCTTATCCTTGGACAAAGGTCTTGTCTCCATCACTTTAACGGTATCGCCAATGTTGCACTCATTATTTTCATCATGTGCCTTTAACTTATAAGTTCTCTTAACGATCTTTCCGTAAAGAGGATGCTTAACATGATCTTCCACAGCAACCACGATCGTCTTCTGCATCTTGTTGCTCACAACCTTGCCTGTACGTGTTTTTCTCAAATTTCTTTCCACGACCATTCTCCTCCTACTCTGCACTCTTAAGATTTGCAGCAATCACAGTCTGAATC
>CAJUQZ010000086.1:0-16091 GCA_910588755.1 uncultured Lachnospiraceae bacterium
AAAACAGCCAGAATAGTGAGAAGGCTGGCAAGGGATTCGTTATTGCGGCGCTGGTTTTACTGGTGCTGGTCGCGGCATCAGGTGCTGTGTGTTTTATGGTGTGGAATGGAACGATTTCCTTGCCGGCTGTCGCCAGCAAGGACAAGGAAGATACAGAGGAGGAGAGCAGCAGTATAGAGGAGCTGTCAGAGCCTCAATCAGAGATTGCTGCAAAAGAGTCTGTGCCAGAGGTGGATGTGACAGCGCTCTTTGCAGAGGCTGATGCGATGCTTGCTGATGGAAAAAATCAGATCAGTGTCGATGCGGAGGTGCTAAATGGTATGGAAACGCTCCGCAATGCCATGAACCAGTTTGCGGATAAGGCACAGGAGGCAGGGGATACGGCGCTTGCAGCAGACCAGATTGCGGATGCATATGCTTCCTATGTCACAGCAGTCACCAGACATAAAGATATGATGAGTGGTATGGAACTTTCCGGTGCGATATATAGCCAGATTATGAGCGAGATTAAGGATGCCGAGACGCTGGCAGAGGAAATGGCTGCAAAGGGATATACAGTTGACACGGCACCGCTTGGAACGATGAAGGACGCGTTTGAGACAGCCTACACGGAGCAGGTTATCAGGCAGTTTGATGATTTTACCAACAGGGACGCATGGTCTAGGACGGAAGCATGGAACCTGATGTCCGGCTTTGACAGCGCATTTGATTCAGATTTGGACAATCCGCTGCGGCTCCGCTATGCGTATGCCCTTTCATGGTGGATTCAAAGACAGGTTGAGACAGAGCTTGCCAATGGGACAATCACAGGAAAAGGAGCGGCGATAAAGATTGCAGAGCTAATAGAGGCAATGGACTACAATCCGATGATGATAAATTATTATATTACTTATATGAATGAGGCGGGTGAAGACTGTTCACAGGTATCGGAAGCCTATAACGAGATCGTGCAGCATATTGCAGATACGCAGGGAATATGGATTGGAACAGATATTCCTCTGGATCATTTTTGGTATTTTAATGATTTTGGCGAATATTCCGTGGATGATGTAAATGGCGTCACACCGGAGAACCGTCAGTGGATCAGGGACCGCATGGGATCTGTGGTATTTGTACAATAAGAGAAACCAGGTAGGGGAGTTTCCTACCTGGTTTCTCTTATACATACGGGCACGTAAGGAAATAGGTCTGCTTAGACTGATGAAAAGATCATTCCCCTACTCGATTGAGGACGGAGGTATCCTTTGCATATAATATTTTCAGTATGATAGGTGTCGAGATGGAGGACACAATAATCAGAAAGATGACGGATGTAAAATATACCGGTGTTAGCAATCCTGCTGACAGTCCCTTCTGTGCCACAATCAGAGCGACTTCGCCGCGCGTCATCATTCCTACGCCGATCTTTAATGAATCGAGTCCATTAAATTTGCAGATGCGGGCCATCATTCCGCAGCCGATGATTTTTGAAATCAATCCAACGGCGACAAACGCGATGGAAAAGACCAGAATACTCATATTGACGCTTTCTACATTGGTTTTCAGGCCGATACTTGCAAAGAAGACAGGGCCAAACAGCATGTAAGAATTGATGTCCATTTTTTCTGCAATATATTTGGAGTCCCGAATGGAGCAGAGGATGATTCCAGCCACATAAGCTCCGGTGATATCAGCGATGCCAAAATACTTCTCTGCGATGTATGCCATAGCAAGGCAGAATGCCAGTCCAAGGATCGGGATACGCCTTGTATGCGGGTATTTGTTGTCCACATACTGGAAGAGCTTATAAAAGACAAATCCGGTCACGATGGCGAACACGAAGAATAGAACCGTGTGGACCAGCACTGTTATGGGTTTGGAATCTGGGCTCTTAAAGCCAATGACAAAGGTAAGTACAATGATGCCAATGATATCATCGATGATTGCCGCACTTAATATGGTGGTGCCGACATGTCCTTTCAATTTTCCCATTTCCTTTAAGGACTCCACAGTGATGCTCACAGATGTCGCAGTGAGGATCGTACCTACAAAAACAGCCTTGTAAAATTCCTCCGAACCCCACGGTGCCACGCCGTAAAAGGCCATATAGAGCAGTGCGCCGCATACCAGTGGTATAAATACGCCTGCGCAGGCAATCAGAGTAGCAATGGGGCCTGTCTTTACCAGATCCTTTAGGTCTGTCTCAAGCCCAGCCGAGAACATCAGCAGGACTACGCCCACCTCGGCAAGCTGTATCAGGAAGTCTGATTGCTCCACCCAGCCTAGCATGCTTGGGCCAATCAGGAGTCCTGCAATAATTTCACCCACAACCTGTGGCGCCTTGCATTTTCTTGCCGCAATGCCGCAGATTTTTGCAGCGACGATAATAATTGCCAGATTTTTAAACATGATATACGATTCCATTTTATTTCCCCTCTTTCGTACGATTTATCGTATATTTGCAGCGGATGCATTCTTGAACCACTGCATATCTTCTTGCTTTCCGTCTACATTATAGACGTTTGCAGAATGAAAAGCAATATGAAATTTAACAGTGTCACAGCTGGTCAAAACAAAATTATTTTGAAATGAAAGAATATTGTGCAGAATATGCAAAAAAATTAGCTGGTAATTGTAAAAAAATGTTATGTTCGGTGATTGACAAAAAAAGGAAATAATACTATATTATAGGCAAGAAATGGGTTTTAATATTCATGAAAAGCTTCCGATACCCAGATTGGAGTGGCACAGGAAGGAAATTATAAACAGTAAAAGGAATGGGGAGTTTGTATGATAAGCAAAAACATTTTTTTATCGGATGTGGATGATGTGATGGAGTTTGTCCATCAGACAGAGAAGTGTTCCTATGATATCGATATCTCAATAGGGGACAGCGTGATTAACGCCAAATCGATTATGGGAATGCTCAGCAAGGGTTTCCGGCGCATGATGCAGATGAATATTCATGCGGAGCAGGCCAAGGCGGATGAGCTTTTGGAGCGAATTGGGAGGTTTTGCGTATAGATTTTTATTCGTTTTGATTTCACACTGGTTCGACACTGGTTTAGCACCAAAATTTTCATTGACAAAAAATGACGGAGCTGTTACAATCATAAATATCGAGAAAGGCTGTGAAAAGAACAAGTAGCTTTCATGGAAACTTACAGAAAGCCGCCGGCGGATGAGAGGCGCAAGGGAACATGAAATGTGAATACCTCTTGGAGCTGCGCACCAAAATCCGTATATTTTTATGATATGCAATATATACAAGAGTAGGCTGCGACGGAGTTCCCGAACGTTATATTGGGAGGAGTATCAGAAAACATGCATTCAATTTGTTTTCCCGTACTTGCTGAGGCGCAGGGCGTGAGTCCTGTGTGAATAAAGGTGGTAACACGTGGTTTATACCTCGTCCTTTGAACGTATTGACATTCAGGGGGCGATTTTTTTGTCCCTTGTACAACAGGTCCGGCTAAGCGGAACAAACGTGGTGCACTGGCCGGGCAGATCGGAAAGGAGCAGGAAAAATGCAATTGTATGATGAACTGGTTGCAAGAGGGCTGATTGCCCAGGTGACAGACGAAAATGAAATTAAGGAGATGATCAACAACGGGAAGGCGGTTTTTTACATCGGCTTTGATCCGACGGCGGACAGTCTGCACGTGGGGCACTTCATGGCGCTCTGCCTGATGAAGCGGCTTCAGATGGCAGGCAACAGGCCGATTGCCCTGATTGGCGGCGGCACGGCGATGGTTGGAGATCCCTCGGGAAAGACAGATATGCGCAAGATGATGACGACGGAGACGATCCAGCACAATGTGGACTGCTTTAAGAAGCAGATGAGCAGGTTTATTGAGTTTGGCGAGGGCAAGGCGATGATGGTCAACAATGCCGAGTGGCTGCTCGACCTCAATTACATGGACGTGCTGCGCGAGGTTGGGCCGCACTTTTCCGTAAACCGTATGCTCGCGGCGGAGTGCTACAAGCAGCGCATGGAGAAGGGGCTTACATTTCTTGAGTTTAACTACATGATTATGCAGAGCTTTGATTTTTACACCCTGTTCCAGAAATACGGGTGCAACATGCAGTTTGGCGGCGATGACCAGTGGAGCAACATGCTTGGCGGCACAGAGCTGATCCGCCGCAAGCTTGGCAAGGACGCTTACGCCATGACGATCAACCTTCTGCTCAACTCCGAGGGTAAGAAGATGGGCAAAACCGAGTCCGGCGCGGTGTGGCTTGACGCGGAGAAGACAACGCCGTATGAGTTTTTCCAGTACTGGCGCAACGTGTCGGACACGGATGTGATCAAGTGCCTGAAAATGCTGACATTTCTTCCGCTCGAGGAGATCGAGGCGATGGAGCACTGGGAGGGCAGCGAGCTCAACAAGGCAAAGGAGATCCTCGCGTTTGAGCTGACGCAGCTGGTGCACGGCACGGAGGAGGCACAGAAGGCGAAGGAGGCGGCCGCGGCGCTGTTTGCAGGCGGTGCAAACTCGGAGAATATGCCAAAGACGGTGCTTGCGGACGAAAACTTTACCGATGGGAGTATTGATATCCTGACACTCCTTGTCACAGCCGGCATGACGGCCTCCAAATCAGAGGCAAGGCGCGCTGTGGAGCAGGGCGGCGTGTCTGTTAACGGGGAAAAGGTTTCCGATGCAAAGGCCGTGTATGTAAAGAACGTATTTGAGAAAGAGTTTGTACTGAAAAAGGGAAAGAAAAGCTTTCAGAGAATATGTCTATAATGGATTACTAAAATGAGCAGGCCTGGGCCTGCTCATTTTTCTATAGTCCCTTATACTTTAAAGATTTCATTGCCATCGAGATAGAGTTCAATGATGTGCTGGATTTTCTCGGTGGGTGTCGTCACCTGTTCTATGGACAGGTCGTGGTTTAAAAAGTCTATGATAGAAGCGAGGAATTTACTCATATCTGCCTCGAGATAATACGGCCTTGTCAGCAGCTCGGGCGGACGGTAGCTTAGGTTGGTCGTGATCACCCTGTCAAACACGCCCTCCTCGTAGGCCTTGTCAAACGCGGCCAGGCCGTTTGTGAAGATGCCGAAGGTGGTGCAGATAAACACACGTTTGGCTTTCATCGCCTTGAGCTGTTTCGAGGTATCAATCATGCTGTCACCTGACGAGATCATGTCGTCGATGATGATGATGTCCTTGCCCTCGATGTCATTTCCCAGAAATTCATGGGCGACGATAGGGTTTTTGCCATTAACAATCTTCGTGTAGTCGCGCCGTTTGTAGAACATTCCTGTGTCGGCGCCGATCACGGTCGAGAAGTAAATAGCCCTGTCCAGCGCGCCTTCGTCGGGCGAGATGACGATGATGTGCTCCTTGTCCAGCACCAGGTTCTTCTCCGCGCGCAAAAGCGCACGCGTGAACTGATAGTGCGCGGTAAAGTTGTCAAAGCCGCTCAGCGGGGCAGCGTTCTGGATTCTGGGGTCATGGGCGTCAAACGTGATAAAATTCCTGACGCCCATCTGGGTAAGCTCCTTGAATGCATAGGCGCAGTCGAGGGACTCCCGGCCGTTTCGCCGGTGCTGCCGGCCTTCATATAAGAAGGGCATGATCACATTGATGCGGTGCGCTTTTCCGTTTGTCGCGGCGATGACACGTTTTAGGTCCTGGTAGTGGTCGTCGGGTGACATATGGTTGACGTAGCCGTTCATGTTGTAGGTCAGGCTGTGGTTGCACACATCCACGAGGATAAAGAGGTCTTTCCCGCGCACGGTTTCTTCCAGAACAGCCTTTCCCTCGCCGCTGTTAAAGCGGGGCGTGCTGAACTGAAAGAGATAGTTTTTTTCCGCGTAGCCCTGAAAAGCGGGGTCGTTGATATATACATTGTTTACCTTGCTGCGAAAGTTCACAAGATAATTATTGATTTCATTTCCAAGCGCCGCGGCGCTGTTTAAGACCAGCAGTTTTAAGGGCGCTACGGGCATGGCATTTTTCAGCTGTTCCAGATATGACATTTCGTATACAGTCCTTTCTGTTTCCGATAATTGTTCCACCTATATTTTATATCATTCAGGTAGTGACACGTCAAGGAATTTCTAGTATTATTATAGAGAAGGCTGGAAAATATTGAAAAAAAAGAAGGGTAATTATGAAGAAAGAATATCTGCACGTGATTGAGCGTGTTGCGCCGGGCAGTATCGCTGAGGAGTTAGAGATCGAGGCTGGCGATGTCCTTGTGGAAATCAATGGAAATCGGATTGAGGACATCTTTGACTATCAGTACTATACGCAGGACGAGTATATAGAAGTGACGGTTCGAAAAGCGTCGGGGGAGGAATGGATTCTTGAGATTGACAAAGAATATGATGAGGATCTTGGCATCACTTTTGGGAATGGACTGATGGACGAGTACCATTCGTGCCGTAATAAATGTATTTTCTGCTTTATTGACCAGATGCCTGGGGGAATGCGGGACACGCTGTATTTCAAGGACGATGACGCGAGACTTTCCTTTCTGCAGGGAAATTATGTGACGCTGACCAATATGTCCGACGACGATATTGACCGAATTATAAAATATCACCTCTCACCGATCAATGTCTCCTTTCAGACGACGAATCCTGCGCTTCGCTGCAAAATGCTGAACAACCGTTTTGCGGGCGAGGCCCTTGAGAAGGCGTGGCGGCTTGCCCGGGCGGGCGTTACTATGAATGGGCAGATTGTATTGTGTAAAGGGATCAATGACGGGGCAGAGCTTGAGAGAAGCATCAGGGATTTGTCAGCGTATCTTCCCACGCTGGAGAGCGTGTCCGTGGTGCCGGTGGGGTTGTCAAAGTATCGTGACGGGCTGTTTCCACTGGAGCCGTTTACGCGGGAGGACGCCAGAAAGGTGCTCGCCACAATCCATCAGTGGCAGGATAAGCTCTATCCTGAATATGGCGTTCATTTTATCCATGCGAGCGATGAGTGGTATATCCTTGCGGGGGAGGAGCTTCCAGAGGAGGAGCGGTATGACGGTTATCTGCAGCTGGAAAACGGTGTGGGTATGCTGCGGCTTCTGATCAACGAGTTTCAGGAGGCGTTTGACGCGTTGAGAAATGCGGGCGGTATCAGGGTTGCGCCAAGGGAATTGTCGATTGCCACGGGGCAGCTTGCATATGGCTTTTTGCAGCAGCTGACAAATCAGCTGACAGAGGTCTGTCCGCAGCTTACAGTTCATATTTATCCGATCAGAAATGATTTTTTCGGGGAGATGATAACGGTTTCCGGCCTGCTGACAGGACAGGATCTGTTGGCGCAGCTGAAAGGAAAGGCGCTGGGGGAAAAGCTGCTGCTGCCGCAGAATGTACTAAGGAGTGGCGATACAGTATTTCTCGACGATATGACGCTCGCTGAGCTCGAAAAAGCTTTACAAGTGCCGATAGATATTGTAAAATCAAGCGGGCAGGATTTGCTTAATGCGCTCATACATTGACGCGGGAAAAAGGTTTTTAGAGAATGCAATGAACTTATTATGCCTATAAAAAAGAAATGGAGATATAAAATCAAATGGAAGAGAGAACCAAGAAACCGATCGTGGCGATTGTGGGACGGCCGAATGTGGGGAAATCAACGCTGTTTAACATGCTTGCCGGTGACAAAATATCGATCGTGAAGGATACGCCGGGGATTACCAGAGACCGCATTTACGCGGATGTTAACTGGCTGAACTGGAATTTTACGCTGATTGATACCGGCGGGATTGAGCCCGACAGCAAGGATGTTATCCTGTCGCAGATGCGCGAACAGGCGCAGATTGCGATTGATACGGCCGACGTGATTATTTTTCTCGTCGATGTGCGGCAGGGGCTTGTGGACGCGGATTCGAAAGTGGCTGACATGCTAAGAAGAAGCCAAAAGCCGGTGGTGCTTGTCGTGAATAAGGTGGACAGTTTTGCCAAGATGGAGGCGGACGTCTATGAATTTTACAATCTGGGAATCGGGGAACCGTATCCGATCTCCTCGGTCAACAAGCTGGGGCTTGGGGAGATGCTCGACGCCGTGACAGCGCTGTTTGACAAGGGGGCCCTGGACGAGGAGGAGGACGACAGGCCGCGGATTGCCATTGTCGGCAAACCGAATGTCGGAAAATCGTCCATTGTCAATAAAATAGCCGGGGAGGAGCGCGTGATCGTGTCGGATATCGCCGGCACGACAAGGGACGCGATCGACACGGAGATTGTGTATCACGACAGGGAGTACGTGCTTATTGACACGGCGGGGCTGCGCAGGAAAAACAAGATCAAGGAGGAGCTCGAGCGCTTTATGATTATCCGCACCGTAAGCGCGGTGGAGCGCGCCGATGTGGTCGTACTGGTGATCGACGCGGTGGAGGGCGTCACGGAGCAGGATGCGAAGATTGCAGGGATCGCCCACGAAAGGGGAAAGGGCATTATCGTTGCGGTGAACAAGTGGGACGCGGTCGAGAAGGATGACAAGACCATATACCGCTTCACGGATAAGGTGCGCAATACGCTGTCTTTTATGCAGTATGCGGAGATTGTGTTTATATCCGCGGTGACTGGGCAGCGGCTGAATAAACTGTTCGAGATGATTGACATGGTGATTGAAAACCAGTCCCTGCGCATCTCGACAGGCGTTGTCAACGAGATCGTAACGGAGGCTGTGGCACTCCAGCAGCCACCATCGGACAAGGGAAAGCGGCTCAAGATTTTCTACACGACGCAGGCGGGTGTGAAGCCGCCGACGTTTGTGGTATTTGTCAATGACAAGGAGCTGATGCACTTTTCATATACCAGATATCTTGAAAATAAGATCAGGGAAGCGTTTGGTTTCCGTGGAACCCCGCTGAAATTTATCATCAGGGAGCGCAAGGACGACAAATCCAGGTAGGGATTAGAACACTGGTTCTATATAACAAATGATGTACCCATAGAAAACAAACCGATTTGTATTGTGTGCTGTTGGCGGATAGCTTATCATTTGAACCTGCAGGGAGGACAATCATTGACATGAATATTGTGATAAGAGCGATCGAAAGCAAAGATTATGATTCTGTAATAACAATCTGGCGCAGTGCGCTTGGCAATTTGCAGGTAACTGATGAGACAGTTGCCAAAACCTTTGAAAAAATGAGAGGTGACAGCCGTTACGGTACATTTGTTGCTGATGTAGACGGCGAGACTGTCGGGTTTGTTACAACGGTTGAAACTTTAGCGATTGAACAGCCAAATGGATACATTAAAGTAAATGGGCTTGCTGTCTTGCCTGAATTTCAGCGGCATGGTATAGGAAAAATGCTAATGGAATGTGTCGAGAAACTGGCGCATGAGCGAAAGGTTTCACTTATTGGGCTTGCATCAGGTTTTCAACGGACAGGTGCACATGGATTTTATGAACATTTGGGATATCAGAAATTATCATATTGGTTCCGCAAGGAAATATAGGGTAATGCAAATGAAATAAGAATAATATGAATGAAGAAAGGTCGTATTAGAAAATGATTCGGTTGGTATGTTTGTTGATCGGTTATATTTTTGGCTGCTTTCAGACGGCGTACATTTACGGGAAGCTGCATGGCATTGATATCAGACAGTACGGCAGCGGCAATGCGGGAACGACAAATTCTCTGCGCGTCCTCGGGAAGAAGGCAGGCGCAATCGTGCTGTTCTGCGATATCTTAAAGACCGGGCTTGCCATGACAGCGGTGCGGCTGCTGTTTAAGGCGCAGTACGGCGATATCCTGTATCTGCTTGCGATCTATGCGGCTGCGGGTGCGATTCTGGGACATAATTTTCCCTTTTATCTCGGGTTTAAGGGCGGAAAGGGGATCGCCTGTACGGCGGGGCTTGTGATTTTCTTTCATCCGTATATGATCATTCCGCAGATTATCACTTTTTTTGGAATTTTCTTTACGACGCATTATGTGTCGCTGGGGTCGCTGGTGGTAGAGATCGTGTTGATTGCGGAGATGGTTATTTTCGGGCAGCTGGGACTGTGGGGAATGGCGCAGCCGGCATTGAATGAACTTTACCTTGTCACGACGCTGCTGGCGGTGCTGGCCTTCTGGGGACATCGCACGAATATTAAGCGGCTGATACATAAGGAGGAGAGAAAGACGTACTTGAACAAAAAACAGGACGAAGGGAAATAGGTGGGACACTGCGAGTGAATGGACTGCAGGAATTGTATGGTTTCGCACACAAAAAGGATTGGAGGTAGTTTTTTAATGGCAAAGATAGGAATGATTGGAGCAGGAAGCTGGGGAATCGCGCTGGCCGTGCTGCTGCACAACAACGGACATGATGTCACAGTATGGTCGGCATTCGAAGACGAGATCGACATGTTAAACAGGGAGCATGAACATAAGGATAAGCTTTCCGGGGTGAAACTCGCGGAAGATATCGTGTTTACGACAGTGCTTGCGGATGCGGTGAAAGACAAGGACATCATAGTGCTGGCGGTGCCTTCTGCGGTCATGCGGGAGACGGCACACAGCGTGAAGGAATACGCGGCGGACGGACAGATTATGGTGAATGTGGCAAAAGGAATCGAGGAGGCCACGCTCATGACGCTTTCACAGGTGATCGAGGATGAGATCCCGCAGGCGGACGTGGCGGTTTTATCGGGGCCTTCCCACGCGGAGGAGGTCGGCAAGTGCATTCCGACGACAATTGTAGTTGGAGCAAAGACGAAGAAGACGGCGGAGTATATCCAGGCAGTCTTTATGAGCGACGTGTTCCGCGTATATACGAGTCCTGACGTGCTTGGCATCGAGCTTGGCGCGGCGCTCAAGAATGTGGTCGCGCTGGCGGCAGGCATCGCGGACGGGCTTGGCTATGGCGACAATACGAAGGCGGCGCTCATCACGCGCGGCATCACGGAGATCGCAAGGCTTGGCATGGAGATGGGCGGCAAGTTTGAGACTTTCTGTGGTCTGTCGGGCATCGGAGATCTGATTGTGACCTGTGCGAGCATGCACAGCCGCAACCGCCGCGCTGGAATCCTCATCGGGCAGGGAAAAACGATGGAGGAGGCGATGGCGGAGGTGAAGATGGTAGTCGAGGGCGTATTCTCGGCAAAGGCCGCAATGCGGCTGGCTGAAAAGTACGGCGTCGAGCTTCCGATCATAGAGCAGGTCAACGAAGTGCTGTTTCACGGCAAGACAGCGGCAGCGGCGGTCAAGGACCTGATGATCCGCGATAAAAAGATTGAGATTGCGCATGATGAGGAGTGGGGAGAGAACTAAAATCTCAGGAAGTTTGGCATGACGCAGGTAAACATGTTAGAGATAAAAGACGATATAACAAAGTTGGTAAACATGTTGGAAACGAAACAGGAGGAAATTATTTATCTGACAAGGAAATGGAAAGTAGTCTACACTGGGATTTCAGCCTGATATATGGAAGGGATGGAAATAAAAGAGGATATTTGCTGTGAATATAGAAGATTTCATTGGTGAAGCAACTGAATATGACAAAAAACAGGCACTTGAGGTAAAGAGACCAAAAAGCTGGTGCAAAAGTGTAAGTGCGTTTGCGAATACATTTGGAGGTGCTTTGATTTTTGGGATTTCTGACAGTGGGCAGATTGTTGGACTTGAAGATCCTGAGGGAGATGCTGAAAAAATAAGTGAAATAGTAAAATCAAGGCTGGATCCGATTCCGGAATTTAAAATCAAATTCCATAAAACGAATGACGAAAAAGTTCTGACCATACTTGAAGTGTATAAAGGAGATGAAACGCCATACTATTATTCCGGAGATGGCGTACTGGAAGCTTTTGTCCGTGTTGGAAATGAGAGTGTAAAGGCAACTGCAAATGAATTAAAACGTCTTGTTCTCAGAGGAAAGAATACATCTTATGATTCGCAAAATTCTACTTATAAGATAGAGGATTTTGCTTTTTCAAAGCTCAGGGAAAGGCATAAGAAATGGACTGGGAGTAGTTTTGATGATAAAGATTTGATTTCATTTGGACTGGTAAACGAACAGGGAGAATTAACAAATGCAGGGGCATTGCTTGTCGATGAAAGTCCGATTCGTTGTTCAAGACTATTTTGTACAAGGTGGAATGGATTGAACAAAAGTGGTGGTGCAGTGGACGCGTTAGATGATGCGGAGTATTCGGGCAGTGTTATTTCTCTGATTGAAAATGGAGAAGCGTTTATCAAGCGTAATTGTAAAATCAAGTGGCGTAAGACAGCAAATTCCAGAGAGGAGATGCCAGAATATGTGGAGCGAAGCTATCACGAGGCACTTGTAAATGCTTTGGCACACCGCGACTATCTGGTTAACGGCAGTGAAGTTCATATTGACATATATGATGACAGAATGGAAATCTATTCTCCGGGAGGAATGCCAGATGGTTCCATGATTCAGGATAGAGATCCGCTCACAGTACCTTCTACCAGAAGGAATCCAGTCCTTGCAGATGTATTCAACAGGCTTGGATATATGGAGCGTAAAGGCAGCGGGTTCGGGAAGATTATCAGTGGTTATGAATTTCAAATCAACTTTAATCAGAGCAAAAGACCATCATTCCGTTCAGACAGATATCAGTTTACCGTGGTGATGCCGAACCTGAATTATGATGTCCCTCAAGATGTTCCTCAAGATGTCCCTCAAGATGTCCCTCAAGACAAGCTGGATACTCAGATTATAGACTTGATTCGTAAGGACAATAAAATTAGTACAGAGAAAATAGCGATTGCATTAGGTGTAAGTTCTAAAACAATAAAGCGCCATATCAAGGAAATGAATAACGTAAATTATGTTGGGCGTGGTTTTAGTGGACATTGGGAAATAATTGATAATGAGTAAAGTGGGTGTAAAGATGCGCCATAGTTATATTTGCAACTGCTGTATGGTGTTATTCTAAAATGCAGTCCGCAACTTTTTGACAGTGAGGCCAGCACTTTTACAGTGGATAGAGTATCAGGGAAACTGAAATTATGGATTGGAGGGATAAAACATGTTTATGGGATTTGTAATATACAGCATTGCAGCTTTGGTCTTTCTGCTTATTGGATTTGGCGTCCGGAAGTCCGACGGGGCGGCCGGGTTTTATACATTTGCAAAAAAGCCGGTTGTCAAGGATGTCAAAAAGTACAATCATGCTGTTTCCATACTCTGGTTTGCGGCGGCGGCTGTACTCGAACTGGCAGGCGTACCGTTTCTGTTTCTGGAGCAGAACTCCCCTTTTTTTATCGTGGTCATACTGGAAGTGATGCTTCTGGTACTGGCAATGATGTTTGCGTATGCAAGAATTGAGGCAAAGTACAGGGGATAATGCAGGTGTGATTTGGCAGGTAAAATTGTTTTTATTAGACTGGTCAAAACAATATTTCCAGTAAAAGAAATCTTTACGGTTTTTTAGCGCAGGGAACACCTTCCATGCCCTGTTAATGGGTAACATTTATGGGAGATTGCAAAATTTGTGCGCACGCCTTCTAAGGAAAAGGCGGCGCAACATGTTTTCGCAGGGATTGGCGGTATTCTGTCGGTGTGCAGCCAATGACTTTTTTAAAGATCTTATTAAAATAACTTGTGTTATTAAAACCAACAGAGCCTGCAATCTCGGAGATCGATTCGTGTGTCTTGCGGTGCATGCATTTGGCGGATTCCATAATGCGGTATTTCATGAGGTACTCGATCGGGGAGAGACCGATTGTGCGCTTAAAGCAGCGGCAGCACTCACTCTTACTGACAAGGATTGAGCCCGCGATGTCGTCGAGTGTGACGGTTTCCATGAAGTGCTCTTGGATGTAGAGCATGGCCTGCCTGGCCCGCTGGGCATCCTGGTTTGCGGTGCGTGCAGAGATTTTTGCCGGAGTAGGTGCGCTGTCCGGAAGCTGGTCATAGATGAGCTTCCATAGTTGTAAGATATATGCCTTTGACAGAAGTTCATAGCCTGCGGGGTGGTCTTCATTGACCGCAATCAGTTGCTGTAACAGTGACTGGAACTGTGGATACACTGCGTCGCTGCACTTGATATGCAGGCAGCCAAAGGAGCGGTTGGCAGTGATCGGGACTACGTATCTGTTTTCTAGTTCCAGCTGGTCTAGACCTAATATGAATGACGGATTGACAATGATGGAGCTCGCAATAAAACCTTCGGATTCCGCCGGCGTGATAAAATGTCTGACGGACTGATTGATAAACACAATATCACCCTTAGAGGCAGTGAAATTGTACTCGTCACAGGTGATGTAGGCCTGTCCCTGCTGCATATACTGGAATTCTACCTCATCATGCCAGTGCCAGTATACGATAGGCGCGTCGGGCAGGGTGCAGTCTATTGTCATAAGCTCTACGGGATAACCGCTAAGTAGCAGTCTTTGTGTGCGTTTGATATAAAAGTCGGGTTCCACGAAAATCATCTCTTTTCTGAAAATCATGATCGGATTACATTTAACAGTTGCTGTGTGCTAATTTTTTACAGAAATGTTAAAATGAGTATATCACATTTTTATTTTTTTTTCATGGAAATCAGACTACTTTTGCGATATAATAATGCTGTTATTGTTACAGCTTAGAAACTGTTAAGGGATTTCATGACAGTTTTTTTATTAGAAGGTTAGATTAGAGGGTTAGAGGGGCTGAATCGAAAAACCGCCTAGGGGGCGGGCGAAGGGGAGTAGGAATACAGGCAGTAGAAGGGATGAGTATGTATACATTTATTCAGTCAAAGGCAACAGGCAGTGAGAGTGAGAAATTATTGGAGCTTGAGCGCATGAAGCGAAATCTTGAGCACCAGCTTCAGGAGATGGCCAAGACAGTTGAGAGACAGCAGGAGCTGATCGCGTTGGCAAAACGGGATTCGCTGACGGGGCTTAGAAACCGCCAGGGTGTGCCAGAGCAGGTCAATGCCAGATTGCGTGTGGACTGTGAGGGAACTTTTTTCATCATGGATATGGACAATTTTAAGAGTGTTAATGATACATATGGACATATGGAGGGGGACCATGTACTGGTCCGGTTTGCCAAGGGGCTGAAAAAGGCCGTGGATGCGGTGGATATTGTGGCAAGGCTTGGCGGCGACGAGTTTGTTATATTTTCTCCCGGGCATTTTGACAAATATGAGGTGAAGGCAAAGGCGCAGCGCATCATCAGACAGATTGAGCGTGAGCTTGTGGTGCCAGGCAGACTAATGCGGGTGACGGTTTCTATGGGAATTGCATGCGCGCCGCATGACGGGGTGACTTATGAGGCGTTGTATGAGAATGCGGACAGAGCGCTCTACAGTGTGAAAAATGAGGGCAAAAACGGCTATCGCTTCTTTGCGGAGCTTGGCGGCGCGAAGGAAGGTGCTGTAGTCTATGACAGGCCGCACCGTTCGCTAGAGGAGATTACCAGTAAGCTAAGGGAGAGAAAAATGGAAGGTTCGTTTGAGGTAGAGTACAGTAATTTTGAGCAGATTTATCGGTTTATGGAGAGAAATCTGATCCGCAACCGCAGGGAGGTACAGTGTGTGCTGTTTACGCTGGATGATTTTGGCGATCCTGTGGAAGCGGATGAGATTGCGGTCAGGGGGCAGCTTGAGCATCTTGCGCACGCGGTTGTGTCCTCCCTTAGAAAGGGTGATGTGACGACAAAGTACAGCTCGACGCAGGTACTGGCGCTGTTGATGGATGTCAACAAGGAGAACGCGGACATGGTGGTGAACAGGATTCTTGCCCGATACCGTGCAGAGGCCGGTAAGGAAGTGATGAACGTCCGGTATGACATCCAGCAACTGATGGCAAGTGAGGAAGTGGAAAAGTAAGCTGGAACCATTTGTGTTTATTGCATAATAAAATATTTTATTTTTGAATAAAATAAAGCTTGTTTCTTTTTTCATTTTATGGTAAAAATAAAATACAAATATATTGAAAACCGGAGGTTATCATGAAAACAGGGAAAAATTACAAGTTTTGGTTTGCAACAGGTTCACAGGATTTGTATGGTGACGCGTGTCTGAAAAACGTGGCAGAACACGCGAAGATCATTGTGGAGGGGCTCAACAAGTCCGGTCTGCTGCCCTATGAGGTGGTGTGGAAGCCGACCTTGATTACAAACGCAGTGATCAGGAAGACTTTTAACGAGGCGAACGCGGATGAGGAGTGCGCGGGTGTCATCACATGGATGCACACATTTT
>CAJUQZ010000086.1:16101-18612 GCA_910588755.1 uncultured Lachnospiraceae bacterium
CGATCGACATGGATTTTATGAACGAGAACCAGTCGGCGCACGGCGACCGCGAGTACGGTCATATCGTGAGCCGCATGGGAATCGAGCGCAAGATTGTGGTCGGTCATTGGCAGAACCCGGACGTGGTCAAAAAGATTGCGCAGTGGATGGTGACTGCAGTAGGTCTGATGGAGTCCTCCCATATCAGAGTGTGCCGTTTTGGTGACAATATGAACAATGTGGCAGTCACCGAGGGCGACAAGGTCGAGGCGCAGATCAAGTTTGGCTGGGAGATCGACCACTACAATGTAAACGATCTGGTAGAGTATGTTGATGCAGTTTCCGCTGCGGATATTAAGAACCTGACGGACGAGTATTACAGCAGGTACAAAATCCTGACAGAGGGCAGAGATGACGCAGAGTTTCGCAGACATGTCGAGGTGCAGGCAGGCATCGAGATTGGCATGGAGAAGTTTCTTGAAGAGAGGGATTATCATGCAATTGTCACACACTTTGGCATGCTTGGCGGATTAAAGCAGCTCCCAGGACTTGCGATCCAGCGCCTGATGGAAAAAGGCTATGGATTTGGCGGCGAGGGTGACTGGAAGACGGCAGCGATGGTGCGTCTCATGAAGATTATGGCCTCCAATGTCAAGGATGCAAAAGGAACGTCCTTTATGGAGGATTACACATACAATTTTGTGCCGGGCAAGGAAGGGATATTGCAGGCACATATGCTTGAGGTCTGCCCAAGCATTGCGGACGGTGATATCTCGATCAAGGTCTGCCCGCTGTCTATGGGGAACAGGGAGGATCCTGCAAGGCTTGTGTTTACGTCAAAGACCGGTCCGGCTGTGGCGGCTTCGCTGATCGATCTTGGCAGCCGTTTCAGATTGATAGTCAATGCGGTGGATTGCAAGAAGGTGGAAAAGCCCATGCCAAAGCTTCCAGTGGCAACTGCTTTCTGGACACCACAGCCAAACCTCACAGTGGGTGCCGAGGCGTGGATTTTGGCAGGTGGCGCGCATCACACGGCGTTCTCGTATGATCTGACGGTAGAGCAGATGGTAGACTGGGCTGACGCGATGGGCATTGAGGCTGTCGTGATCGACAAGGATACCAATATTAGGACGCTCAAGAATGAACTTCGTTGGAATGCGGCAGTGTACCGTTAAGAGTATGACTTGAGTACGATCACTCAAAGTACAGACGCTTTGGTTTCTCGACAAACTCGACTTCCTCGAGGTCGGCAAAGGCGTCCACAAAGTCTTCGCGCACCGTTGCGATGGCGTAACCGTTGATGAGGGGTTCGATGTGGATAACCTCTGACTCGAGGCGCTCGAGCGGCCCATGATATTTGACGATTAGTTCCCAGGTTCTTGTGGCGGGGGAGTACCCCGTGCTGAGAACCTGGGATTTTTGCATTTCGATTTCGGTGGCGGCGAGGGCGAGATTCAGGAGGTTTTCGAGCTTGGCGTTTGGCATAGCATGTTGTTCCTTTGACGGGACTGTGGGATCTGCTATAGTATATTCCAAAAAGGCAGGGGGCGTGAAAATAGGCTTTTTATTGATGCAATCCTGCGATGTGAGGTCATGAAAATGATATTTTTGCCATGAAAATGATTTCTGCCAGGGACTTGTTACGGTATACTGATATATATTCACTGTACGGAGAGCGCATACACAGCAAAATAATATGGAGGACCATTTGTATGAAGTATATTGATTTTACACATGAAAATGAAATTTTCACGTTGAACCGCCCGGACAATTACACCGGCCTTTATTTTCCGGTGGCGGGCGAGCAGGGAATCAAGTCGAGTGTGACGCCAAACCTTGCGGGGGACAGCAAGCTTAACCAGAATACGTTTCTGCTAGAACCTGTAAGCATCGAAAATCTGCACAACAACAAATCTTCCAGAAATTTCTGGTGCCATATAGAGGGGAAGGGCTACTGGTCAGCCACGGGTGCGTCGGCGGAGGCTGAGTATGACAGGCACACTGACAGGCAGGATGAGTGCAGCATGGAGGCTGGCTTTATGTGGCAGACCGTGCATAGATGGTCTGCAAAATATCAGCTGGACGCGCAGGTTACAAGCTTTGTTCCGGCAGACCACAATGTCGAGATCCTGCATGTGGTCATCGGGAATACATCAGGGACAGCACAGAAGCTTAGGCCAATTGCGGCAATACCAATCTATGGCAGGAGTGCGGACAATATCAGGGACCACAGGCATGTGACCTCGCTTTTGCACCAGATTGCGGTCACTGAGGCGGGCGTGGAGGTCAGGCCAAAGCTTTCCTTTGACGAGAGGGGACACCAGATAAACAAGGTCACATACTTTGTGTACGGTGTCGATGAAAACGGCGGGCTGCCGGAACAGTTTTTTCCGGTGGTGGAGGATTTTATCGGGGACGGTGGAAGCCTGATCGCACCACTTGCCGTAAAGAACAGCCTGCGGGGTGTAAAGGCGGGGGCACACATTGACGGGAAGGAGGCGCTTGGCGGTCTGGGATTTCCATGTGTTGAGC
>CAJUQZ010000087.1:0-11274 GCA_910588755.1 uncultured Lachnospiraceae bacterium
ATGTATCCTGTCTAATTTCTACCCCCTCCGTGTCCAGTTTTAGTATACCACTTCACTTAAACACCTCTGTTAAAGGGGGCAATCCTTATGCCGGCAAGACTATGGTTATCCCCGGGAGCACCCTATCCGTAGACGCACTGACCTATCCGGACAACTTCTCAATGGCTCTGGGAAACGGAACTGTATTACAATATAATAGTTTGGCTGGTATCAGTGGCGGCTACGTCACAGCGGCTGTCAGCGGACACAATCTGATCATCAATTACGACTTCCTCGTGTCGTCAGACGGCAATCAATTTAACAGGCTTCCAGCCAATGCGGAGTATCTGTTCTTTATCCGCGATGCAACCACTGGAGCAACTGTCGGGATCTTCAAAAATACGGACGGTAAATTTCTCTTTCCCTCAGCGGGTGGAGCGCGCACATTTAACCTGAACGATGCCAACCAGATATGGATGACCAACAACAATGAGAGTCTGCTTCCAAATGGCAGATATTCTGTCACAGTCAGCACTGCATCAACAAGCTCTCTGGTTGCCAGCAATATTTTTACGATTGCTAGATAAAATATATTCTTGGAGTAAACAAATGAAAGTAAAGATGAAAACGTATAAGATCCTCACGGCTGTCCTGACTGGTGCAATTTTGTCCCTCTTATACCATACTCCGCTGATTGCAAGGCAGACGACATTTTCCGTCAGGCAGGATGGAAAGGGCGACTTTACCTCCATTTCGGAGGCCGTCGCCGCCGTGCCGTCAGGAAGCACCCTGATCATCCATGAGGGTATCTATAATGAGATGGTCTATATCGGTGACAAAACCTTATATCTGACCGGCACAGACCGTGACAAATGCATCCTCCAGTATGATGGATGCAATTATTTCGAGCCGCCCCTGTCGATCGCCGCAGGCACGGTCAGCAACCTCACAATCTACAGCTGCGCTGAAAAATCAGAAGGCTGGGTTGACCGCCCGCCAGCCGTTGCAGATCCCTCGATCCCCGTGACAGCCTACAAGGAGTATGCCATCCATATCGAGCAGGATTACCTTGCTGGCAGGGAACTGACATTCGACAACTGTCTCATTCTGTCGGACAAGAGTCAGTGTGTCGGGCTTGGACTGCGCGGGAACGGCAGTGTCTCTTTTCTCAACTGTGAGTTCCGCTCTTACGGGCAGGGCGGCATCCTCTTTGCCCACGACGCGGCGTCGCCAGATTATGTCGGTGAATGTGCGCTCCGGCTTATCAACTGTGAACTGTATAATTACAGAGGTGTCCATTTTTTCAGTGTACAGGCGCTCCATATGGAAAGCCGGGTAAACCTCACCTTTCAAAATACCCTGGTGCACACAGTCGGGTACGGCTATTATGACAGTGCACGCCGCGACGCAAACCGCTATACTGGCAAGACGATTGATGAGCTGATTGCGCTAGATACCAGCGATCTGCTGATAGAAAACGGACATCGGATAAACGATATGGTATACTGCCTGAACGAACAACAGGCGAATCAATATTTTGCATACGAGATCACAGATATCCCGTCGTATAACCATAAAATCCCCCTGCCGGAGGGCATCACCAGGATTTTGGCCGGCCAGCCAGCCCCCATACCTCAGGTGGACTTTCCTATTTATATAGACAATACAACACTCGAGTCCTCTGACGGCTGGTGCGGGTGTGCCAATTTTTATCTCACACCCGACAGCAGTGGAAACACATTTGCAGACATGAATTACCAGGAGACTGTCCAGGCCACACCCGACAGCAGTGAAGGCATATCTGACGACATGATTAATCAGGAGCTGGAGACTATACAGGACACTCCTGACAGCAGCGAAAACATATCTATCGACATGAATGATCAGGAGCAGGGGACTATACAAGCAGCCCCCTGATATCTGCAAGAGAGTCAGCCACCGCGTACAGCAGGTGGCTGATTTCTTCGTCCGGCGGTGTCAGGTCGGGCACCATCACGGGCCTGCAACCTGCCGCATACGCCGACCGGATACCGTTTGGCGAGTCCTCCACCGCGATACAGTCAGACGGCTCCTCCCCGATCTGCGCGCAGGCATAGAGATAGACGTCTGGTGCCGGCTTCCCGTTTGCCACCTGCTTGGCGCTCACAATCCTGTCAAACTGATCCCTCACGCCAATCCTGTCAAGATGCTGCAGCGTGAGCTCAATCGGCGTTGCTGTCGCCACCGCCGCCTTGATATTCTGCGCATGCAAAAAAGCCAGTATCTCGTCAATACCTGGCTTTTTCTCCAGTCCATATCTCTCCAGGCGCTTTGCCACCAGGCGGCGCCTGACATCTCGTATCGCAAAATAATCAAAGCCCGCTCCAAAGATGTCCTTCATCATCTCTGAAGCAAGCCTTGCGTCCAGGCTTCTTAGCATCAGCGCATGTTCCCTCTGGAAATCCCCAAAACCAGCCATGTGCGCTGCCTCACACCACGCCGCATTGTAGTGCTTTTCCGTATCAATGAGCACTCCGTCCATGTCAAATATCACTGCTTTGATTTTCTCATTCCTCATCTAACCAACCCTTATTTTTCTAACGTTTCCTACTGTGCCATATACAGAATCTTTTCTTTGGGCACCTCCTGATTCTGCTGCATCAGGTTCAATAGTGTGATGTAATTCTTGATCATGACGCGCACCGTATTTTCCCCGCCATCCAGGCTCTTCCCGTACTGCTGTTTCAGGAAATAGATGTAATCGTCATGTTCAAGCTTTGGCGTATAATCATACAAAATTCCATGTATGCCCGCAAGCTTTTCCAGCAGCACATACATCTCCCCTGGATTTAACACGGACAATCTGATGACAGGAGATGCCATATCCCTGATGTTCATGGTGCTCCCCTGCTCAAAATCAGATACCGCAAGCCTTGAACGCAGCGGCTCAAAGCTGAACACGCCCCTCACAGAATCCTCCATCGCCTCCCTAGTGACACTGATGATGATACCCAGGTGGGAAGCCTTTCCCTGCAGTGCATCATTGTAGATGGACAGCAGCTTGTTATAATTGTACTCCCTTCCTACACGGCTTGGAATCTCATACAGGGTCGAAAGCTCATCCATGCACACATAAAGCCCTGCATACCCCGCCTTCACGACAAAGTCTGCAAACAGCTTGATAAAATCATACCAGTTATCATCGGTAATAATCAGATTCACCCCTAAATCTGTCTTCGCCTCTGTTCTGGTCCTGTACTCCCCACAGAGCCATCGCAGTGCTCTCTTCTGCAGCTCCACATCCCCTTTACGATACCCCTTATAATATGAAGCAAGCACTTTGCCGAAATCAAAACCGTTTACCCGCTCCTCCATCGAGGAGGTGATCTTGTAAATCTTCTGACTGACCCTGACATCGAAAACCTCATGTCCCGGTACAAGCCCTTCATACTGTACCACCTCATTTTCGAGCCTGTCAATCCACTTGTCAAGAATAAGCTGCAATGCACCGTGATCAGGGCACGCACGCGTTGCCATATTGCTGATTAATTCCCGGTATGTCGCAAGTCCCTGCCCCTTATTGCCGACAAATCTTTTGTCCACAGAGAGCTCCACATCTGTCACGACAAAGTTTTTCTCCATCACATGATTTCTTAACGCATGCATGAGAAAGGTCTTACCGCTTCCGTATTTGCCCTCGATAAAACGAAACGCTGCCCCTCCCTGCTCGATGATGGATACGTCCTGTAACAGCGCCTGAATCTCACTCTTTCTCCCAACCGTGATATATTCAAGCCCTATCCTTGGAACGACTCCGCTTTTTAAGGAATTTAAAACGGTGGCTGCTGTTGTCCTCGATATCCCGTTCTCCATACACCCCATTCCTCCCCTTAGGAAACGATCAATTTCTCTGCCGGTATTATACTACCTTGAGCTGCGACTGCACAAAATCCGCGTCAGCCCTGATTCTGTCAAGGTTCTCAAGGCTGAACTCATATGCGAAGGACTCCCTCTCGCTGTCCCTGTTCAACCGCTCAAACGCCTTCTCAATCATGATCATGCGTTTCTGATGAAAAAGCATCGCATAAATTCGCTTATGAATCTGCTGTGTCGTCTTGCCGGCATCTGCATCGAAGTCTATCACCTCTATCATGCGGTCCGCATCATACGGGTAGAAATCCGTCGAGCACGTCCTGCTCGATTTGCCCACTGTGATGCAGGTGCCCATTGACAACTCACCGTCGCATAGATAGACCATCAGAATCGGTCTTTGCAGTATGGCTGCAAACACATCCGTAAGCAGGTCCGGATCGATCTTTCTCTTAAGATTTACCTCAAAAACGGACAGTCCCTGCTCCCTGACAAGCGCCTTCATGTCCTTGACTCCCTCTTTGTCAACCAGGTGGTAGCTCCACTCGACACTCTCAATCCCGGCTTCAAAAATGCGGCGGCATTTCAGATTGTCAATCTTCTGGAACAACACATCAAGCGGCATCCCCTTATCAACCTTGTACTGCTTTGGAATATTATATCTTCCCTCGCTCATACGAATCCTCCACCTTCACACTTAACATATTCAAATCGTTAACATTTTATGTTAATCGATTCTAGACTATTATAATATACTATTTGAATAATTTCTACAATTTGTTTTATTTTCCTGAAATTTTGTGAAATATGTCAATGAAGTTTCCAAAAACCACCGCAAAACAGACCAAAAATCAGTCAAATTGTCTGACAGCTCTACTGTGTGACGGCGTCCAGCTCAGCCTGCAACCGCGCAAGATCCTCCCGGATCGCAATGTGCTGCGGGCATACCTGCTCGCACTTCCCGCACTTAATACAGTTAGACGCCTTCTGCGCAGCATCCATCGTCTTAGTCCAGTTCCACCTCGCCTCATTCACATTCTCATATATATGATACTGGTTCCATATGCTAAAGCATCTGGGGATATCGACGCCCGCCGGGCATGGCATACAGTAACGGCAGCCTGTACAGCCATTCTGAACCCTGGCGCGCAGCAAATCCGCCACCCTGTCAATAATATCCCTCTCCGCGTCACTTAGCGGCTCATAATCTGAAAATGTCGAAAGGTTATCCTCCACCTGTTCCATCGTAGACATACCGCTTAGCACCACCTTCACATTGTCAAAACCGGCGGCATAGCGCAGGGCCCACGAGGAGGTGGACGCCTCCGGGCGCGTCTTCTTGAACAGCTCATCGATTCCATCAGATGGAAGCTTTGCAAGCGAGCCGCCCTTTACAGGCTCCATGACCACCATCGGTATGCCAAGCTTCTCTGCAAGCGCCACGCCCTTTAGCGTCGCCTGTGTGTCCCTGTCCATATAGTTTAGCTGTATCTGGCAGAAATCCCACTGGTACGATGTGAGAATCTCCTCAAACGCCTCATAATTGTCATGGAACGAAAAGCCCAAGTATTTGATCTTCCCGTCTGCGCGAAGCTTCTCACACGCCTCCATCAGGCCGTGCTCCTTCACATATTTCCAGCGCTCCCGGCCCAGCGCATGCAACAGGTAAAAATCTACATACTCCTTTTGCAGGCGGTCAAGCTGCTCGCCAAAAATGCGCTCCACGTCACTGGCTGTCTCCACCATCCACACAGGAAGCTTTGTCGCTAGATAATACGAGTCCCTTGAATACCGCGAAAGCGCCTTTCCTGTAACGCCCTCACTCTTCCCGCCATGATAAGGATACGCCGTGTCAAAATATGTAACCCCCGCCTGATATGCCCTGTCAATCATGGCGAGCGCTTCCTCCTCATTGATGCTGCCATCTGCATTTGTCGGGAAACGCATACAGCCAAAGCCCAACAATGATGTGTCAATTCCCAGCTTCTCCATTCTCCTGTATTCCATAAAAAGTCCTCCTTTATCCTGTTATATTTTTGTTGAACATATGTTTGTTACCGCAGGCTTAGCTATCGTACAACACTGCCATATCCGCCAGCACTTTTGCCGTGTGCGTCATCATAAGCTCTGCCTCTTTCTCTATTAAACCATACTTTTTGTATTTTAGCACGAAATTTGGTGTACCTTTTGCAGAAAATTCTAAGACACCCTTGTATTTTGCCATCAACTCTGGAAGCCGCTCAACCCGGACGGGCGCATAGGGCTCCATAAAAAACGTAACCTGCCCGGTCTTGCCCTTGATCTCTGTCACATACCGCCTGTGCGCCGTCACCCGTATCAGCGATATCTGTATCAGGTTCTCAACAGACCGGGGCACATTCCCAAACCGGTCCTTCAGCTCCTTTCGCATATCATCGCACTCCGCCTCGTTCTCCAGGCTTGCGATGCGTTTGTATATATCAAGCTTCTGAACCTCATTCACGATATATTCCGGTGGTATAAACGCATCGACATCCATATCGACATAGGTGCCAAAATCCGCCTCTACTTTCCTGCTTCCCTTCAATGTCCTGACCGCCTCATTTAACATCTTGCAGTACAAGTCATAGCCGACCGCCTCCATATGCCCATGCTGACGCTCTCCTAAGAGGTTCCCGGCTCCCCGAATCTCAAGATCACGCATGGCAATCTTAAACCCGCTTCCCAGATCTGTAAATTCCCGGATCGCCTGTAAGCGCTTCTCTGCTACCTCCTTTAGCATCTTGTCCCTTTTGTACATCAGAAACGCATACGAGGTGCGGTTCGAACGCCCCACACGCCCGCGCAGCTGATAGAGTTGCGACAAGCCCATCGCATCGGAGTCATGGATAATCATGGTGTTGACATTGGAGATATCAAGCCCTGTCTCGATAATTGTCGTTGACACCAGCACATCTATCTCGCCTCCGATAAACTGGAACATAATCTTCTCTAGCTCGTGTTCCTTCATCTGTCCGTGGGCATACGCCACAACCGCTTCGGGCACGAGGCGTGCAACCTGGTTGGATATCTCCTCTATGTTGTTGATACGATTATATACATAATATACCTGCCCCTGTCTGGACAGCTCGCGCACGATCGCTTCCCGCACCATTTCTTCATTGTACTCCATGACATAGGTCTGAATCGGCTGTCGCTCACCCGGCGCCTCCTCTAGAACACTCATGTCGCGGATTCCCACAAGGCTCATATGCAGTGTCCTGGGAATCGGTGTCGCTGTCAGTGTCAGCACATCCACATCCTCCTTGACCTGCTTGATCTTCTCCTTGTGGCGCACGCCAAAGCGCTGCTCCTCGTCGATAATCAAAAGCCCCAGGTCCTTGTACTGTACATCCGCGGACAGCAACCTGTGTGTGCCGATAACGATATCCACCAGACCCTTTTTCAGCCCCTCAATGGTCTTCTTCATCTCGCCGGCCGTGCGAAAGCGCGACAGCATCTCCACACGCACGGGAAAATCTTTCATGCGCTGCAAAAATGTATTGTAATGCTGCTGTGCCAGAATCGTCGTGGGCACAAGATACGCAACCTGCTTGCCGTCCTGGACCGCTTTGAACGCAGCGCGTATCGCGATCTCTGTCTTCCCGTAACCCACATCACCACAGATCAGACGGTCCATGATACGCGGGCTCTCCATGTCATTCTTGGTCGCCTCGATGGCCAGCAGCTGGTCGCCTGTCTCCTCAAACGGAAACATCTCCTCAAACTCCTGCTGCCAGACTGTATCCTTGCTAAAGACAAAGCCCTGCTTCTGCTGTCGCACCGCATACAGCTCCACAAGATCCTTTGCAATCTCATTGACCGCGCTCTTCACCCTCGTCTTTGTCTTTACCCACTCCTGTGTGCCTAGCTTATTTAACCTAGGCTTCTTTGCCGCATCGGACGAGGCGTATTTCTGGATCACGTCTAATCCTGTCGCAAGGACATAGAGATTGCCACCGTCGCGGTATTCAATCTTGATGTAGTCCTTTACCACTTTGTCAACCTCGACCTTCTCAATCCCTTTATAGATGCCAAGCCCATGATTTTCATGGACAACATAGTCCCCCACCTTGAGGTCCGAAAAGCTTTGAAGCTTCTGCCCCTCATATGTCTTCTTCCTCTTTTTGCGCTGCTGTTTGCCAAAAATATCAGTCTCAGATATCACGACAAGCTTTAACAGCGGGTATTCAAACCCCTTCCTGACAGAGCCGTGGTACGTCATGATTTCCCCCGGCTGCAAAGCCCTGCTGGAATCCTCCGAATAAAAGGCCACAAGCCCCTCGTCCATGAGATCTGCCGCAAGGCGCTTTGCACGCGTCGCCGATGCGGACAGCAACAGCACCCTGTATCCTTGTTTCTTAAAATGGTTTAAATCCCGCACAAGCTCTGCAAAGCTATTATTATAAGAAGAAATATTTCTGGCGTTCACCGCAAAGCGGTTTGTAAACTTGATGCCAAAACCCTTGAACTCCATCGTGGAAAGCGCGAGAATACGCACATCTGCCAACTTTGCCATCGTCTCCTGCACGGAAAAAAGCACATCCATCTGGCGCGGCAGAATATAGCCCTTCTCCACCCTGTTTGTCATGCTCTCCCGAAACTCAAGCTCCACAGCCCTTGCATGCTCCTCGATGCGAAGCGGCTCATCAAGGTATATACAGCAGCTGCGGTTCTTTAAAAAGTCCATAAAGGACATTGTATTCCCATAAAAATAATTGATATAACTATCCAGGTTCACAAGGCTTTGAAACTGCAACACCTGCTCCCTAAGCTCCCTCACCATCGATTCAAGCCGGTGGGCCTCCTCGGGTTTTGTCTGCCCGCGAAAGTGTTTTGCCTGTTTTTTGCAGTCCTCCTCAATCCTGTGGAATCCTGCGTCAAGCACAGACTGTGACAGGATCAACTCCGCCGCGGGATATACTGACACTTGTGTCATATTTTCCTCAATGGAACGCTGGCTTAGGACATCAAATGTGCGGATGGACTCAACCTCATCCCCCCACAGCTCAATACGGATGGGATTTTCATTTGTCAGGTCATAAATATCAACAATCCCGCCGCGTATCGAGAACTGTCCCGGCGCCTCCACCTGGTAATTCTTCTCATAGCCCATCGCCACAAGCTTCCGCGCAAGGGCAGCCTCCTCGACGATGCTGCCCTTGCCGATACAGATAATATTGTCCTGCAGTACCGACAATGGTATCTGGTGCGCCATCAGGGCCGCAAAGGTTGTAATGATCGTGACAGGCGCCTTCCCAAGCAGTCTGCGCTGCACCTCGAGACGCTCCTTCACGAGCTGGTTTCCATGCACGTCCGCCTGGTAAAAAATCAGGTCCTTGGCAGGATAAAAGTACGACTCGCGGCAATACAGGCGGCAGTCCTCGAGAAGCTCCCGCGCCTTGATATCACTGTATGTCACAATCAGCTTCACCTCGTAATCCCTGTCTGTGCCATATACCATATGCAGCTTCTGGGAGTCCACACAGCCGCTGACACTCACCTTGCCGCCCTCCTGACCCAGCGCCCTTATAATCTCTTCGTATTCGCCAAGCTCCTGAAGCGGAGCCAATAACGTGTTCACAGTCAAATACCCTCCATCTCTATCTCCTTATTCGTATCTGTGTCATACCTATATTCATACAAGCCTGTATAGGCCTACCTTTATCCATATCTATATCAATGTTTATTCGTCCCTGTATACGCCTGCATTTATCCATATTCGTGCACATTCCCATATTCGTACTTATATTCGCACCTGTATCCATATTCGTTCCCATTCACACATTCGCGTCCATATCCATATTCGTTCCCATTTGCACGTTCAAACGCATGTTTGCATTTGCGTCCATATTCGTTCCCACATCCATCTTCCTACATACCTTGTACAAGCCTGTCTTTATCCAAATTCCTACCTATACCATGTTCATACGTACCTGTATGTGCCCGTTTTATCGGTTCATCATGTGGTCTGCGTGGCCTCTTTTGGACTATTTTTCACATTGTATTGGTTCATCGCCATATCGACTCTGCCCTCGAGCATCAGATTCACAGCTCCGTCCACCTTAGCTAAGCTCTCCGCCATCACCGCCTGCTCCTCCTTGTCAAAATGCCCGAGCACATAATCCGCCAGATCATACCCCTTGGGCTTTTCACCGACACCGATTTTGATGCGCAGAAAGGTGTCGCTCCCAAGGTTTGCTATGATGTTTTTGATGCCGTTATGCCCGCCTGCGCTGCCTTTCTTCCGAATGCGAAGCTGGCCGACATCAAGGCTGATATCATCATAAATCACGATGAGCTCACTCTCTGCATCCACTTTATAATAATTGACCACCGCGCGGATGGCCTCGCCGCTTAAGTTCATGTAGGTGAGCGGCTTCATGAGCACGACCTTTGTGCCGCCAATCATGCCCTTTCCAAGCAGTGCCTTATGCTTGCAGTCCATCACATGGATATTGTACTTGTCCGCAAGCGCGTCAACTGCCATAAAGCCGATATTGTGTCTTGTGTTCTCGTATTCCCTCGTTGGATTTCCAAGTCCCGCTATGATCACCATTTTTTTGTCTCCTGTAGCAAATGCTTTTGTTCCTGTTTGATCGGTTCCTGTCTTGTCTCTTCCTCTTGCTATTTTGTCAGTTCCTGTTTCTCTCTTATCTGTTCTTACTGCTATTTTGTCAGTTCCTTTTTCTCTCTTATCTGTTCTCACTGCTATTTTGTCAGTTCCTGTTTCTCTCTTATCTGTTCTTATTGCTTTTTTGTCGGTTTTTGTTTTGCCTCTTCCTATTTTTCCTGTTTCTCTTTCTATTCTTTGTATTTTTTGTATTTCTGCCGCTTTATTCCCTGCCTCTCCTGTCATAACCACTTCTGTTCCTGTTTCTGCCGTTTCTGCCTCATTCCCACCACGGTCATAAAGCCACTTAGGCCATCTAAATCTGCTTTTTAACCACCGCATACTCATCCCCATTTCTATAATAAGGGCAATCCCTGTAATGTCCCTCCACCATTCGTACTATATCATCCTCGTCCATATTGGCCTCACAGTAATAACACGCGTCCTCTTCGTCATATACATTATATGCACAGGTATCACAATTTGAACTTCCCATTTTTCCCCCACATACCATTGGCAAAACTCACCTTTCAATGTTTCCTTACAGATTCTAAGTGTAACACATTTATGAAGGCGACTCAATTATAACTTCCATTATAACTACAATTATTTCCAGATTATTCTATTTTGATCCCCCGCTGCCAGCCCCAGGCGCCATCTCAACCACTTCTTGAGTCCTCTCAGCATACACTCAATCACATCTTGATAGACTTTTTTGACAGTTCTGTTACAATAACCGTGTAAGACCTGTTCAGCAATAACTTTTAATAACGCTTGCCTTCCTCTCCGATATCAAATCGCTAAAGCAGTTACTA
>CAJUQZ010000087.1:11284-18394 GCA_910588755.1 uncultured Lachnospiraceae bacterium
AATCAGCTGCATAGCCCGCTATGCGTCTGATTTTTGAGAGTGCTATCGAAGGAAAATCCTACGTGTTATTTAATGGTTATTTCTTAATAGTTCCTATGGAAACATAACGATCAACAAACTACACAGAAAGGATGAATACAATGTTTAACATGTCAAAAATCGGAAAGAAAATATGTTCTTTAAGAAAAGAGCACAACATGACGCAGGTCGAGCTCGCCGACCAGCTTGGCATCAGCTATCAGGCAGTCTCCAACTGGGAGAGGGGCAACAGTATGCCCGACATTGGCAAACTCCCCGAGCTTGCCGATATCTTTAACATTTCCATCGACGCGCTCATCGGAGAGAAATCCGTGCTCATCGAGGCCGCACTCAACAATGAACTTGTCGCGTGCATCACGCAAAATGAAATCTCCGTGGATGAACTTGACAACACCCTTCCCCTGCTAAAGCCCTCCCAGGTAGAAACAATTGTCAAAGACTCCGATCTGCTTTCGTCCGACAGCTACAAGGTCCATATTGCCGCACTCCTTCCCTACCTGGATGCGGACGATGTGCAAAAACTTGCCCACAAGGCGCTTGAGGAGGGCAAATCCATCAAGAAATTTCTCCCATTTATGAATGAAAAGGACGTTTTGACGCTTGCTGAAAAGGCCCTCGAAAAAGGTGCGTCTATAACGGGATTTCTCCCGTTTATCGACAAGGACAACATCCGCAGGCTTGCAGACAAAACACATGAGACGGGCGGCTCCATCAAAAGTTTCCTCCCATTCCTCGGCAGAAAAGACCTGAAAACATACGCCATGAAAGCCTTTGAAAACGGGGATTCCGTCAAAGCCTTCCTCCCGTTTCTCGACCAGGAGGATGTCAGCATACTTGCTGCCAGGACGCTTGAAAAGGGCGACTCCATCAACGCCTTCCTTCCATTCCTAAGCGGGCATGACATCCATAATCTCGCTTTCAAAACCGACGAGGAGCAGTAAACATACTAGCTCGCATCGCCCTAGCAAACGCACAACTCAAGAGTGTGAAATCTCTGATTTCACACTAACACCGCTAAAAAGCCACCCGCTATGAACGGATGGCTTTTTACCCACATTATGCTTCAATAAATAATATCCTAAGATACAGCTTCCTCGTCCGGCTCTAAGAGTGCTTTCTCATAGCTCTCAAGAATCGTCCTCTGGATTGTGTCCCTTGTGTTAGAATTGATCGGGTGTGCGATGTCCCTGTACTCGCCGTCCGCCGACTTTTTGCTCGGCATCGCGATAAACAGACCCTTTTCACCCTCGATCACCTTGATGTCATGAACCACAAACTCATCGTCAAGTGTGATCGAAACTACTGCTTTCATTTTTCCCTCTTTTGTGATTTTTCGAACGCGAACATCTGTTATTCTCATTCTTTTGTCCCCCTTTTGCAAGTCGTTGAATCGTTGTTTGTTTTCGGATGTTTTGGTTATAAAACATACCTCTCATTTTTCTCCACCACCACTTTGATGCCGGTCTCCCCGACGTGGTGTGAGTTCGCTCTAATCGTATCGCGGCTTTCTACAATACAATTTTCAATGTGGGTATTATCGCCTAGATACACATCATTTAAGATGATAGAGTTCTTGATAGTACAATTGTTGCCGACAAAGACCTCCTTGAACAGAATGGAGTTTTCCACCCGCCCATTGATGATACACCCGCTAGAAACCAGACTGTTGCGAACCTGTGCTCCCGGGTTGTACTTTGCTGGCGGTAAGTCGTCAACTTTCGAATATACGTCCGGATACTGCTTGAAGAAATAATCTCGAATCTCTTTCTTTAAGAAATCCATATTTGTGCCGTAGTAATCCTCGACCGTCGCGATATTTCTCCAATAAGATTCAATCTTATAGCCGTATATCCGCTTTACATCTTTATAGCGTATAAGGATGTCCTGCACCAGATCATGCCGGCCCTCCTCGGCGCTCTTCTCAATCAGTTCGATGAGTTGTCTGCGTCTGATCACATAGATGCCACATGACACCGTCTTTGACCGCGCCACCATTGGCTTCTCCTCGAACTCCTCGATACGCCCGTCGTCATTCATCCGAACCACGCCGTACCGGTCCACATCTGCATCCTCCGGCATCTCCTTCACCACGACGGTGATGTCCGCCTTCTTCGCGATGTGGTATTCCAACACTTTATTGTAATCCATCTTGTAGACACAGTCGCCCGTGGCGATGACTACGTATGGCTCATGACTTCTCTTTAAAAACAGGAGATTCTGATAAATGCTGTCCGCAGTTCCCTGATACCAGTTGCTGTTGTCCGGCGTGACAGTCGGTGTGAACGTGTACAGACCTCCCTGCTTGCGTCCGAAATCCCACCACTTCGATGAGCTTAGATGCTCATGAAGACTCCTTGAATTATACTGCGTGATCACCGCAACTTTCTGGATATGTGAGTTGGACATATTACTCAATACAAAATCAATGCTTCTGTAGCTGCCAGCGATCGGCATTGCTGAAATAGCCCTCTTGTGGGAGAGCGCCCCCATCTTCCTGCTGTTCCCGCCAGCTAATACAATTCCTAATGCTCTCATTCTATTTCTCCATTCTTAATGATACCATCCCCAGCCTTGATCAGTGTCCGGCCGCTGTCCAACACGCCGTTTGGATAATCAGAAGCCTGTGTAATGCCAAAAACCACCGCATTTTTGCCGATTTTCACATTGGCGGGAACGACTGATTTCTCACCGATTGTGACAAGCCCGCTGTTGTAGATGTCAGGTCTTGTATCGTTCTCTTTCTCTGGAAGTGTGCCAAGCTGTGTCCCACTGCCGATCTGTGTATATTCGTCTATGATCGCCTTCTCCACCGTACACTTGTCGCCAATCTGTGTCTGGTTCATGATAATAGAGTTGCGAACAACAGTTCCCTGTCCTATGACAACACCGCACCCGATGACGGAATTGTAAACCTGTCCATAAATTTCCGAACCCTCACCGATGATACTGCGCTCAACAACACTGTCAGGTGCGATATACTGGGGTGGCAGAACCTCGCTCTTTGTGTATATTTTCCAGTACTCTTCATAAAGGTTAAATTCCGGTACAATGTCGATCAGCTCCATATTTGCCTCCCAGTAGGAGCTTAGCGTACCGACGTCTTTCCAGTACCCGTTAAACTCATAGGAGTACATCGGGCAGCCCTTTTCATGACAGTATGGAATGACATGTTTCCCAAAATCAAGCGCAGGCTGGTCCGCCTTGGCAAGCAGCGCCTCCTTGAGTGTTTTCCAATTAAATATGTATATTCCCATAGAAGCCAGGTTGCTTCTCGGATTCTCTGGTTTCTCTTCAAAATCTATAATCTTCTTATTCTCATCTGTAATAACGATGCCAAAACGTTTCGCTTCCTCAATCGGAACTGGCATCGACGCGATCGTCACCTCCGACCCGCTCTCCTTGTGGAAATCGAGCATCACCTCGTAGTCCATCTTGTAGATATGGTCCCCCGACAATATCAACACATAGTCAGGGTTGTAGTTCTCCATATACTCAAGATTCTGGAAAATCGCGTTGGCAGTCCCGGTGTACCACTCACTCTCACTGCTCTTCTCATAAGGCGGCAGTACGGTCACACCACCAACGTTCCGGTCCAGATCCCAGGGGATACCGATACCGATATGTGTGTTCAGCTTCAGCGGCTGATACTGTGTAAGCACTCCGACTGTGTCAATACCGGAATTAATACAGTTGCTAAGCGGAAAGTCAATGATGCGGTATTTTCCTCCAAAAGCAACGGCCGGCTTTGCCATTTTCGATGTCAGGACACCCAGTCGCGACCCCTGTCCACCTGCCAAAAGCATGGCAATCATCTCTTTTTTAATCATGTTGTCACCCCTACTTGCTTAATAATAGGCTTCGCATATTTTTTGCATATAGCATACCCTAACTTATTATATCATACATTTTCATTAAAGGGAACAACTTTAGCATCATTCGCAAGAATATTTCTATACATTTTTTACAAAATCATCCATTTGGCCGGCAGTGTTGCCCCGGATTTGGCCCGGAAACCAAATTTTATTGCCTTTCACTATGGAAAAGTTATCCTTTGAGGTGTATAATAATGAAAGTATTACAATAAAATGAAACAGATACTTATTACTGCCGGCAATCATCAATTTAGAAAGGAACATATTATAATGTATCAGATAGATTTCAACACTCCCATTCACGTACATTTTATCGGAATCGGAGGAATCAGCATGTCCGGGCTTGCCCAACTTTTGATCGACGCAGGCTTTACCGTCAGCGGATCGGACGCAAAAAAATCCCCGCTCACCACGCATCTTGTCTCCCTAGGTGCTAAGATTGGCTACCCGCAGATGGCAAGCAACATCACAGACGGCATCGACCTTGTCGTGTACACTGCCGCAATCGCACCGGACAATCCCGAGCTTATTGCCGCATCGGAAAAGAATATCCCGCTCATGACGCGCGCGGAGCTGCTAGGCCAGATCATGAAAAACTACAAAATGCCCATTGCGGTCAGCGGCACACACGGAAAAACCACAACCACCTCCATGATATCTGAGGTGCTTCTTGCTGCAAACGCGGACCCTGCCCTGTCCATCGGCGGGATCTTAAAATCCATCGGCGGCAATATCCGTGTCGGCCGGTCGGATTACTTTGTGGTGGAGGCGTGCGAGTACACGAACTCTTTTTTGAGCTTCTTCCCACGCATCAGCATTATTCTAAATATCGAGGAAGACCATCTGGATTTTTTTAAGGACATCGATGACATCCGCCATTCCTTCAGGCAGTTTGCGAAGCTTCTTCCAGAGGACGGCTTTCTGATCATCAACCATGAGATTGACCATGTAGAGCAGCTTACCGAAGGACTTTGCTGTAAGGTTATCACTTTTGGCGCGGGCGCAGACGCCGACTACAGCTATACAGACGCCCTCTATGATGAACTTGGGCGCGCCTCCTACACCCTTGTCAGAAAGGGACAACCGTGTGGCACCGTCAAGCTTGGCGTGGTGGGAGAGCACAATATCCTAAACTCCCTGTCCGTCATAGCACTGATGGATATTCTTGGCTTTGACATGGATACCGTGCTTGGCGCGTTGAACGCCTTCTCCGGCACACAAAGGCGTTTTGAGCAAAAAGGCGAGGTCGCCGGCATCAAAATCCTTGACGACTATGCGCACCACCCCACAGAAATTACCGCCACCCTAAAAGCCGCGGCAAACTACCCGCACAAAACGCTCTGGTGCGTGTTCCAGCCGCACACCTACACACGCACAAAGGCTTTTTTGAAGGATTTTGCAAAAGCGCTCTCACTTGCAGACAAGGTCGTTCTGACGGATATCTACGCCGCCCGTGAGCAAAATACCATTGGTATCAGTTCCAAGGACCTTCTTTGCGAGCTTCAGAAAACAGGTACAGAATGTTATTATTTCCAAAGCTTCGACGAGATTGAAAATTTTTTATTAAAAAATTGTATCAACGGCGATTTGTTGATAACTATGGGGGCCGGAGATGTCGTAAAAATCGGTGAAAACCTGCTCGGAATGTAATTGTCCACATTATCCACATTTTTTTGTGACCAACGTGTCCCAAAAAGGTGTGGATATTTTTTGTTTTCATCCACATTGGCCCTTATAAAAATCCACATGTTACCTTTGTGGCATGACAAGGCATCAGCACCGCAACCCCTATGAATATCCACAGTATCCACAGTATCCACACTCCCCAAAAATCCCGTATTCACAAGGGCTCCGGCGGTGCCAGGGCTTGCTTTTTCCAGCAGTTGTGCTACAATACACTTACCTTACAGATGCCGGCGCCTCCCACGCCGCATGGACACTAAGGAATTTATAACCGGACGGAGGTCTATTATGAATCGTGTCAATATTTACCGGGCTGCCACAACGGACCAGACAAGCATCTCCAATCGATTCATCGATGAGTATATGGCAGATGCCAACGACGCACAGCTCAAGATTTATCTTTTTCTGATCCGCATGATGAACGCGAATCTCCCAACAAGCGTAACTGATATCGCGGACAAGTTTAATTACACGGAAAAGGATGTGCTTCGCTCGCTGATGTATTGGGAGTCCAGGCAGCTGCTTGCACTTGATTTTGACGCGGCCCACAACCTGTCCGGAATCAGGGTACTTGCCCTTGATAGTGCATACGAGGCGCCCAGGACGGCTCCCCGTATCACTCCGGTCCTATCCTTTATAAGACCGGCCTCCATGCAGACGGGCATGACTGCCAGGGCCCCAATGGCCCCAATGGCTGCGAATCGTACTGCCGCGGCCATTGGCAGTCAGCCTGCAAATGGAAAACAGGAACCAGAAAAGGTCGTCAGACCAGATTACTCGCTCGACGAGCTTACGCGCTTCAAGAGCAATGAGGATATCGAACAGCTGCTGATGGTCACGGAACAGTATGTTGCAAAACCCCTGACGCGCAGCGATATGGAAACCATTCTCTTTCTGTATGACAGGCTTGGCTTCTCGACCGATCTGATCGACTATCTGGTACAGCACTGTGTCGAGCGCGGCAAGAAGGACTTCCGGTATATCGAGAAGGTTGCCCTCGCATGGCATGAACAGGGGATCGCCTCACCTGCGGACGCACAGAACGCTTCGCGCAGGTATGACAAGGTCGTCTACACGATCATGAAGTCCCTTGGCAAAAACGCAAATCCGGCTCCCAAGGAGCTTGAATACATAAATAAGTGGACAAAGGAATACGGCTTTCTGCTCGATGTCATTCAGGAAGCCTGTGACAAAACCGTCATGACTACGGACAGCCACCGCTTCGCATACGCAGACGGAATCCTCACCAAATGGTATCAGGCCGGCGTCCACCACAAGGCGGACATCCCGACAGCTGATGCAGCCTACCGGCGCGTTCCACAGAATGCGGACAAGTCTCGCAAAGGCACCGGCAAAAATGACAATATTGTCACAAAGAATAAATTTAACAATTTCGCACAAAATACCTACGACTTTGATGCGTTAGAGCAAAATATACTAAGCAACTAAATGAATCGGGCTGACTTATTTCCTTTGGGTGCCCGTGTGCAATCGAGTCGGGGAATGACCTTCTCCA
>CAJUQZ010000088.1 GCA_910588755.1 uncultured Lachnospiraceae bacterium
AGGTGCTGTATTCACTGTTATTTGTGCAACGCTGTACTAGTGCTCTATCCGGCCAGAAATTAAAATATAATCATTTAAATGTAAAATATAATTGATATTTTGTAATATATATGATATTTTGTTATAGAAAGTAAAACCGTCGGAGCGATATACAAAATCAGAACCGAAACCCAGAATGCTGGCGACAGCAAACAGGAGGTGGACAGATGGCAAGAAATATAGCGATCAAGGTGGCAAGGGCCGAGAAGGATATGACACAGAAAGCGCTGGCGGAGGCTGTCGGAATCTCGCGGCAGACGATGAACGCCATTGAGCAGGGAGAATACAATCCCACAATCAAGCTGTGCCGGGCGATATGCCGCGTGCTCGGAAAGAGCCTTGACGATCTGTTCTGGGAAGATGAAAGTCCGGATTCCTGAAAGAGGGAAGTGTTATGCGGTTTCAAGAACAGGCATATTCAAATCAGCATATCAGAAGGGAGTGAACATATCAGCATGAAAAAAGGAAAAAGCAGGCTGGACGAAATGCAGGAGCAGAAGATGCTGCATTTCGAGCACAACGGCTACTGGATTGGCTATATAGGACTGGCGGTGGCCATTCTGGCACAAATCTTTTATTACGGGCCAGGCTGTTCAGAGCAGGTTATGGGAGAGTTTATAGTCTTTATGTGCCTGTCGGCGCAAACGGTGATCGGATGTATCCGGCACGGTATCTGGGACAGGAAGTTTTCGCCGACATGCAAAACAACTGTCGGCGCGAGCCTGTTGGCGGGTGCAGTGGGCTTTGTATTCAATTTTTTGCTCCTGTATGTAAGGGAGCGCACCTGGAGAGAAAGCGTTATCAGTGCAGTCCAATTGGGGAGCAGCATTTTTATATGCTGTCTTGGCGGTCTGTCGGTCATGCTCTTAGTCTATAGGCGCCGCGAGAGAAAACTGGAGGGCGAAGACAGCGACGACACAGACAATCGCTGACATAGCGCGGAAAAATGAAAAACAGACAGGAAGGAAGCATAAAAAATGATTGTAGTCGAGAATCTGGTAAAGACCTTTACCAGAAATGAAAAGAAAAACAAAAAGAGCGAGTTCAATGCAGTGGACGGTATTTCGCTGACGGTGAAGGAGGGGGAAATCGTAGGAATCCTGGGGCCAAACGGCGCGGGGAAGACCACGCTGTTGCGCATGATGTCCAAGCTGATGAATCCGTCAGGCGGCGTCGTAAGTATCCGCGTCGGAGACGAGGAGATCTCTGATGACATTGAGATTAAGAGACACATCGGTTATCTGTCCAATAACACAAAGCTCTACGGGAGATTGTCAGCGCGGGAATTTCTGCAGATGCTGGGGATTTTATACGGCCTGTCTGAGGAGGACACAAAACAGAGGATTCAGCAGATCAGCGAAGTGCTGTCTATGGAGTCCTTTCTGGACAACCGGATCGAACGGCTGTCCACCGGCCAGACACAGCGGGTTTCCATCGCGCGCTGCCTTGTGCACGATCCACAGGTCTATATTTTTGACGAGCCGACGCTCGGGCTTGATATCATCAGCAGCGCGGCGATCATCGACTTTATGAAGGGCGAGCGCAGGCGGGGAAAGACTGTTTTGTACTCCACGCATTATATGGAGGAGGCGGAGTTTCTGTGTGATCGGATTGTCATGATCTACCGCGGAAAAATTATCAGCGAAGGTACGCCGTCAGAGCTTAGGGCACAGACTGGAAAAAGCAGTCTGCGGGATATATTTTCTGAACTGATCAGCAGGGAGGGCATGCAGGATGAAAACTAAGGGACTGAACACGAAAATCATAACGACACTTGTAAAAAAAGAAATGCTGGACGTTCTGCGCGACAAGAAAACAGTGCTGATGATGCTCGTCGTGCCGCTGGTTTTATATCCTTTAATTTACATCGGTGTCATGCAGGTAATGGCGTTGATTTCTTCCAGTATGGAGACACAGAATTACAGGATTGTCGTCGAGGCTGAGGACGAGGGCGCACTTCTGGATAAGCTCATGGACGTGAATCAGCAAAACGCGGCGCAGGGCGAGTCCGATGAGGAGAAAGATGCGCAGTCTTATGAGATTACCGTCGTTGACGCGGACAGCATCTCTGACTATGAGACGGCGCTCAACGAGGAGGCCATTGACGCCTATATTTCAGGACAGCTGCAGGACGGAAAAATGCAGTACGACGTGTACTATCTTTCCTCTGAAACCAACTCGTCTTATGCAGCGGGGATTATCATGGATATCCTGGACGACCTGCGCGAGGATCTGACGAGGCAAAAGCTTGCTGACGAGGGGATGGACGTTCAGATGATTCTAGAACCCATCAATTATGGGAAACAGGACATCGCCAGCAGCGAGCAGTCCCTGGGAAGCATGATGGGTTCCATCCTTCCTTTTATGCTGGTCATCAGTCTGCTGATCGGAACGATGTATCCGGCGATCGACACCACGGCCGGGGAGCGTGAGCGGGGAACCTTAGAGACAATTCTGACGCTTCCGGTGACAAACAGGCAGCTTATTTTATCAAAGTTTCTCACCGTTGCAGTGATCGGTATGGTTTCGGCGATCCTCAATATTCTTTCTATGGGGGCAGTCGCTTTGTACATGTATAAGTTGATGGACTTGCAGACCGAAGTGGTATCGCTGGATCTGGCAAAATTTATCCCGGCGATTCTGGTATGCATTCTGGCAGTGTTTGCCTTTTCCCTGTTTATCAGCGCGATTACCATGTGCGTGACTTCGTTTGCCAGAAGCTATAAGGAAGCGAACAACTATATCACGCCGCTCATGCTCGTGGTAATGTTCATCGGGTACATTGGCTTTATCCCAAATCTGGAGCTGACGCAGACGATGGCAATGGTGCCGGTTGCAAATATATGTTTGCTAATCAAGAATATGATGGTGTTCAAGATTGATTATGGCGCGATTGCAGTTGTGCTGTTGAGCAACGTTGCATACGCGGTTATGGCGATTTTGTTTCTGAGCAAGATCTATGACAGCGAGGCGATTCTGTTTTCGGACGGGAAGGCCGGACTGCAGCTGTTTGAGCGGCGGAGCAACCTCAAAAAAGGCGGCGTGCCCACCGTGTCGGACGTGTGGTTTGTGGCGGCGCTCACGCTGCTTCTGATTCTCTATGCGGGAAGCATGCTGCAGGTTCGCTTTGGACTGGCGGGCGCCTTTGGCACACAGATGATCATTCTCCTCGTCCCGCTGTCGATGGTGGTTTACACCAAAAGGGATATCCGGCGGACATATGGGTTTCGGCAAACCGCTGCCGTGGGATATCTGGGCGCGGCAATTCTGATCGTGGGACTGTTTCTAATCAACATCGTGGTTTCTGCAGGTCTGGTGAGCCTGTTTCCTGACAGCGCGGAAAATGTGGAGACAGCGTTCTCAGATATATTAGGCGGCAACGCGCTCGCGGGGCTCCTGGTAATCGCAGCCGCGCCGGCTGTCTGCGAGGAAATGCTGTTTCGCGGTGTGATCCTTCAATCCCTGAAAGCAAGATACCGCGTGTCCTCGGCAATTCTGATCACGGCAGTGCTGTTTGGGGTGTTCCATATGAGTCTGGTCAAGTTTATCCCGACGGGACTGTTGGGGCTTGCGCTCTGCGTCGTGGCGTGGTGGACGGACAGCATTTACCCGGCGATGCTGATGCACTTTATCAACAATGCAGTCAGTGTGGCGTTGATGTATTATCCTGAACAGGTCGGGAAGCTTCTGCCCGTGCTCTGCAAAAATACCCTGACTGTCGCTGATGTCCTGTGCCTGTGCGCAGCCGGGGCGATCTTTGCAGGAATCGGCGTATTGCTCCTTAGGAAATCCAAAACTGTTAACAGGCAATGAAATATTACGCAAGAGATACAACAAGAGCGCCATCCAGTCTGATTTCCGGCCGGATGGCGCTCTTGCTGTATGACATTATTTATCCAACCAGGCACTCTTTTCCCCTGAATGCAAACCCATACTTTTTGAAACACACCCTGGGGAGAATCCATCTGCGATCAGCTGCGCTTATTGATGCCAAACCAGCCTTTGACCATCTTACGGAACTTTTTCACAACATAAGAATTAAAGGCGGTCATATCAAAAGCATCAAACCGCAACCAGCATCAAGTCAGCCTTCAACCAATATGTTCATCATAAAACGCAACAAACGTCTCAAACAACCCCGCATCCAATGAATTGCACCATTCCTCCCGATCAAGGTGTTGGTGTATATAATTGGATTTATCCGCTGCAAACCGCTCCTTGTTCTCTGCGGCCTCATAATCGTAATCTAGTGTTTCCAGCCATTTGTCAAATTCCGCGTTAAATATATTGCGGTAGGTGTCGTCATTAAAATAGTTATGCCCTTCATGCTCAAGCGGCATGAAACGAAAACGGGGATCGTCCTTGTATTTTTCATGATACCGCTCATAACCGTACTCGACAGGAACCATTTCATCGTCAAAGCTATGCACAATCATAACGGCGGCATCACTCTCCGAAAAACCGTCCATCGCCGTATTTGAGGCGTATCTGCCATATTTGAGCTGTTCATGCAGCTTCACAAATGGCAGCATCAGATAGATGCCATTGCCAATCTGCTTCTTCCCCTCTGATTCAAACAGATCCGCCGAGGCGTTAAAACCGGAGCACGCGATAACGGCCTGTACTTCGGGGTGGTATGTAAGCACGTTGCACACACTGTACCCGCCCCAGCTATGCCCGAACAGAGCAATCGGAAGCTTTGGAAAATGTCCGCTTTCTTCCACAAATGTAATCGCATGGTCAAGGTCTATCACGCCCTGCGGAAGTCCGCCGACGCCGTCCCCCTCGCTTTCATCATTTCCCGTCGCGTCATAGGCGAAAACATAGTATCCATGACGTGCAAAATAATTTGCGCAATCCATATAAGAATTATGCCCGCCACCGCCAAAGCCATGCGCCAATACAATGATACCACGCTGATTTTCGCCCGAGCTGTACAGATATCCCACGAGCTTCTGTCCCTTATTGGAAGGAAACTCATATTTCGTGCGCGCCAGTCCGTCAAAATCATCGACGTATAGCATCAGCGGTTCATAGCTCTCAAAGCGCTGGTTAAAATTTTCGTCGTATACCATGACAGACAATGCCCAATCCCCAGCAATCACGAGCACCGCCACGAGCGCTAATACAATCAGGAGAACTTTTTTCTTTTTAGATTTTGTTTTCATACTGATATCCTTTTTCTTCCTCTGCAAATATACATTGAAACCTTTGTATTTGATGGATTGTTATTGATAAATACCTCTCCTTCAACTATAGTATATACAAATTCCAGCAGGAAAACAACCTATTGTTCAAGTCCTTCAGGAACCGCAGGACTTGTAATGCCGCACCCCGAAGCGCCATACGAGATTGCACAAAACCAGAAACACAAGAATCCCAAGCGGGTAGAATGCCAGTCTCCAGTCGCGCGTCCTGCCCAGCAGAAACTGCAGGGGATAATATTGAATCAGAGTGTACGGTATTATATACGTACAAAACCGCAGGATTCCTTTTCCATAAATGTCTATCGGATATTTTCCATGCGATTTGGCACCGTATGTGAGCACGTTGATCAGCGAAGTGTCCTCGATCGAAAAGAAGCAAAAGCTTGCTTCCAGCATGAACAGTCCTATAAACAACAGCGTCCCGCATACGATCATCGCGGCCATTGTCCACACCGTCATGAGATTCCATGTGACCTCGCTGTGCCGAATGCCCAGCGCTAAAGTGATCAAAGCTGTCAGCAAAGGCCCGGTTCTGCCTATTTCAAACCGGGTTCCGATCACCTGCAGAACCAGGCTGCACGGTCGGAGCATCATACGGTCAAATTCCCCCCGCCGCACCATTCCCGAAAATATTTTGAAACCATTGCCGAACAGCTCCGCAAATGTAAAGGACATCTGGACGACAGAAAAGCACAGCAGCACATCGCCATAACTGTAGCCCCCAAGCTGTGTAAAGCCGGAAAATAAGAATTTGATCGCGAGCAGTTCATTAAATGCCAGTATGAAACGCCCGACAATCATCAGGAAAAACGACAGCTTGTACTGCATGATGCTCTGCGTGCAGACAGAGGCGTATTTCGCATACAATCTTAGATTTTTTATCATTTTTTACAACCCTCCATAGCCATGTCATCCTCCCTGCAGTACAATTCTTTTTTCAGCTAGTTTCCATAGGACAACGCCCCCGGACAGGAGTATTACCAGCCATAGAATCTGCTTTGCGATACATGGAGCGATTTCCGCGCCCGCAAGATCGCCGCTGTATATCCGGAAAGGAATGTTCTGCATGTACGTAAACGGGGAAAATTCCAGCAGAAACCGATATTTTTCCGGAAAAAACGGCAAAGGAATAATATTTCCGGACAGAAAATCGACAGCGCCTGTCAGCACCATTCTCCAGCCCTGCGGCGAGATTGTATAAAAGCACAGCATATAGACAATCATGCAAAACGTCACAGTGATTCCAAGCGCCAGAAACAGGGTCAGCAGAAACAGCAGGAAGGAAACGCCGCTTACCGGCAAAGTCATCCTGTAAGGCTTGGGCATCAAAAACGCTCCCAGCAATACAGGGATACATCTCATGACGGCCTCAGCGGTTCTTGCGCCCGTTATTCTGGAAAACCACATGGAGTAGATGGACACAGGGCGGCACAGTTCATAAGCGATATCCCCGGAAGTAATCATGCCAAACAAATCATTGTCTGCCGCCCATGTATTAAAGAGAACAAGCAGTGCCTCTTTCAGCCAGATATACGTCACGATGGAGGTGTAATCCATTGGCAGGCTGCCGCCGGAAGCCTCCGCAATCGCCCTGTACGCCAGACATTCCATTATTCCCCAGATCAGCTGGGTCGTGAGCGCCGTGACAGATGCCATGCGGTACTGCATGCCAGTGGCGAACCGGAGTTTAAAAAAGCTGTAATATGTATACATCCCGGCCTCCTATAAAATGTTTAATTTTTCATACAGACCTGCCATAATGTGATCGAGATCTGTCTCGCCAGTATCATTTTGTGTCGTTAGCGAATCCGCTTCAAGGCGCAGGTCGTCCAGGGTTCCGTCTATCAGTTTACGTCCCCTGCCAATCAGAATCACACGGTTCGTGATCGCCTCGATATCCTGCATGTCATGCGTCGTCAGGATTACAGTTGTCTTATGCTCCTCGTTTATCTTTTTTATAAAATCCCGGACAGCAATCTTAGAGACGGCATCGAGGCCGATTGTCGGCTCGTCCAGAAACAACAGTTTGGGTTCGTGCAGCAGGGACGCAGCGATCTCACAGCGCATGCGCTGCCCCAGGGATAACTGTCTGGTGGGTGTCCGCAACAGCTCCTCCAGGTGCAGAAGCTGCGTCAGTTCATCGAGTTTGTCACGGTATTTTGACGCGGGTATGGAATAGATCGCCTGCAAAAGCCCGAACGAATCAATCACCGGAATATCCCACCACAATTGCGAGCGCTGTCCGAAAACGACGCCAATCTGTTGGACATACGCTTTTCTGTTTTTCCACGGCGTCTGTCCGTTTACCAGACATGTTCCGCTGTCCGGTGTCAGTATGCCGCTTAAAATTTTGATTGTGGAGCTTTTACCCGCTCCGTTTGGGCCAAGCAGACCAACCATCTCGCCGTCATTGATTGAAAAGCTGATATGGTTTATGGCATGAATCATACAGTACTCTCTCTTAAAAAGTGATTTGGCCGCATTGACAAACCCGGCCTCGCGCCTGGCGACCCGGTAAGTCTTGCACACATCTTGAAATACTATCAATTGAAATTCCTCCTTTCCCGCCAGAAAACACGCTTTGGAAAGCCAGTACTCCATTCGGTCAGAAATTGAAGTCTGTGACTGTCTGTTTCGCATCAGACTCCAATTTCTAACTGGAGGGAGTCCCAGGGCGTGTCTGCAGGGATTTAAGATTGGTATTCATCAGCTGATAAAAAAATTTTAGCAGAAAAACAGAAAAAAGAGTAGACTTGTATTTTATTTTGTGGTAAGCTGTATAATGAATAACGCTCCATTCTTTTTTGATCTTTAGCGGCTCTCTTTTCCAACCTCTGCCAGCATACGCTTCAGAGCTGCAATCTCCGCGTCCTTATCCGCCAGTTTGGCATCCTTATCCGCAAGCAGTTCTTTGAGTTCCCCCAGTTCCGGCAGAACCAGTCTTTTCAATGCTTCACTCATTCGCCCACCTCCACAGACGATCTGTTCAAATATGGGACTGTTGATATCTGACACCGGATTAATGACTACACCAGCCTTCGCGCGGACTTCCTCGCCCACCAGCCCGTCAAAGGTGTCCAGAAGCTTCTTAGCCTGTGAGATGTCCATGTTGCGCGTCAGGGATCTTAGAGCGTGCTGTCTTTCATCCAGTTCTTTTGCCACGATAACCTGCATTGGGAAAAGCATACCGTAAATGCGGTAGATTCCTTTTCCTTCCTGACATGGTACTTATTCCCCAACTGTCCCAGGAGCTTCACAGGCCTGTGTTCACGGATCAGCGAAACAGTGATATCCGTGTCTGGGATTTCATCTACAGCGCCAGTGTCCGCCTTGCACAGACAGGCATAGGACAAAACCTTGTAAAAATGTATCAATATTCATATTGTCATCTGGTGACTTGTACTCTATGATATTGTGCCCAAGAAAAAAAGTCCCTATTTCATTTTTAATAACCGTTTCGGGTTTCTTTTTAATAATCAGCAAATCAATCCGAAGCGCTTCCCGGCTCAGGTTATGCTCGGCATCATATATAAGGCTTTTTCCGCTTTCCATAAATTCCAGTTCCATTGTGTTACAGAATGCCGGGTGCCATTGTGTCCTGTTTTCAATCTCCAAATCCGTGTCCTTTCCACTCCTGCAGCAGGTTATTCCGCATAGAATAAAGAATTTTTAGGTAATTTTAGCATAACACATGAAGAACGGCGGCTACAATCTAAATCTGCAAAAAATGTAAATTTTTCATTTTTTACTCCGCAGATAAAAATACAAAACCGTCTTTTGTGGTAATTTTACATAAAAAGATTCTTACACCTTGCAGCTGTGTCCCGTCTTTGTTAGTATGAAAGCGAGCGGTGCAAAGACAGGTTAATACAGCTGCAGTGTAGAAACTGACCCGAAATGTTTAAAAGAAAGTGTTTAAAAAGGTGTTTAAAAAGGTGTTTAAAAAGAAAGGAAATAATATGGAAACAATGGGGAAATCATCAATGATATATTTAGAAGAAAGAAACCAAAAAATAATCGACGCCGTCATTAAAAAAGCAGAAGCAGTGTGTCCGGGCACGCTAGCCCTGATTGGAATATACGGTTCATTTATGACGGGGGACTTCTGTGAAAAGTCCGATCTGGATTTGCTCATTCTGATCAATGACGACAGGGGCTGGCAGCTGGGGCGGGCCTTTATACAGGACGACTTGCAGGTAGGGCATGACATTTACTGCACCACATGGGAACAACTGCAGGAGGATGCCAACTATGAGCACCCAAACATTTCCAAGCTGATGGACGCTAAAATCGTATATTGCGCAGATGAAAAATATATGGAACAACTGGATACATTGCGGCAGAGGGCCAGGGAGATCCTGTCAGCGCCTTTTTCGGAGGCGGATTACGGGAAGGCAGAGAAGCAGCTGAAAGAGGCAGCGCAGCATTACACAATGGCGATGATTTCAGAGTGCAGAGCGGATGTGCTGGCCGAGGCAGGAAATGTTATTTACTATGTGGAGAATGCGATGGCGATGCTCAATAAGCGGTATTTCCACAGGGGCGTAAAGCGCGTCTACGAAGAATTGAACGCGATGCGAAACAGACCGGAAAAGTTCTGTGACACGATTGAGAAGATCGTGTCAGCGGATTCGGCGGCAGCTGTAAAAGAGCATTTGACCACCCTGATGCGGGAGACAAACGCTGTGTTTCAGCAGGTGAAGGAAACCATCACGGCACAGAAGAAATCGGCAGACAGTGCTTCTCTTACGGGCACTTACGAGGAGATGTATTCGAATTGGCGAAACAAGATGTACGAAGCGGCCAAAACCGGAAACAGGCATCTGGCATTTGTGAGCATGAACAGTTTGAACGCGATGTTTTCTGAGATCTGCAGCGAAGTGGCTCTTGACAGATATGACGTTTTGGACGGATATGATCCGCAGGATTTGCATAAAACAGCGGCGGCATTTGATGACATTTTGCGCGCGTATCTGGAAGCGTATAAAAGGGCAGGCATAAAGGCGCTACATTATTCTGACATCGATGCATTTGTGCTTGATTACAGAAAGCCTTTTTCGGAGTAGTGTAGCTATGAGGAAGGAGCGCTTACGTTTTCGTGCATGGCTGTAAAGCCGTGATGAGCAGTGAATGCGAAGTCCTGTCTGAACAGTAACCAGAGTGACGCACATTTTTTTATAAAAAAGCGTTAGGTGGTAAGCGGGCTGAAAAAATGGTACGCTATACCATAAAGAAAACAACACTTTGATTACGGTAAGGAGAAGAATATGATGCAATCATCTGAAGAATACATGCAGAATTTGAAACAATGGCTGCGGGATACGGCGGATTCACCGATGGAAGAAATGTCAGACTTCTTTACAAAGCGGCTGCACGATTACGAAGAACATATGTTGGATTGGGAGGAATCTTACCAAGTATTTGCTAAAGTCCTACCTTCGGAATGCCAAAAGGTGTTAGACTTAGGATGTGGGACAGGATTAGAGCTGGACAGGATATGGCAAAAAAATCCGGACATTGAGGTAACAGGTGTAGATCTGTGTGCCAATATGCTGGATCTGTTACTTGAAAAACATCATGACAAGCCTCTTGTCACAATATGCCAGGACTATTTCCAATATGATTTTGGATCTGGGAAGTGGGACGCTGTCATCTCCTTTGAAAGCCTGCACCATTTCCTGCCGGAACGCAAGCGGGAATTATACCGGAAAATTTATCGCAGCCTCAAAGAGGGCGGTGTTTTCATACTGGGAGATTACATTGCCTGCTGCGACGAGGAGGAGGAGCTATTGCGCACGGTGTATCTGGACAAAAGAAAACAGTCCGCGATACCGGAAAATTGTTATGTACATTTTGATATTCCCCTCACTTTGGCGCATGAGAAAGAATTACTGCAGGATGCAGGATTTGAAATAAAAAAAGTATTGGATGGCAATGCAACAATTATGATAGCCAATAAAGGAGACTGAATATGGATTATAGCAGGAAGATATCGGAACGCTTGTGGAATATGCCGGATAAAGGTGAATTGGAAAGCCGCCGTGAGGAAACCTTTATCGATGATATCATCCAAAAGAGTCATATAGAAAAGGAGCTGGTCTCGCATTTGGATGGAATCAAGACGGTGTTTGACGGCGGTGCAGGATGTGGAAGGTTTTCCATTCTCCTGGCAAAGCAGGGCTGTGCAGTCACACATTTTGACATATCACAGCCCATGATCGAAAAGGCAAAGGAATTGGCGGCAAAAGCAGGCGTGCTTGACAGAATAACCTTTGTGAACGGCGCATTGGAGGATTTAAAGGATTTTGGCGACAAATCCTTCGATATGGTGATTTCCTTTGATGCCCCCGTTTCTTATACCTATCCCAATCAGAAAAAGGTTATCGGCGAGCTTGTGCGTATTTGCCGCAAACGAATCATGCTCAGCGTATCGAGTCGTATGGGTTGTCTTCCATATTTGGCAAATCCAATACAAAAGTGCCAGTTCATATTAGATGAAACCTGCGAGGATCCCTTTGTAAAATGGTGCATTGACAATAAGGAAAATGCAGTCGAAGCATATCATTTCAGCAAGGATGCCGCTATGAAGCTGTACAGGGACGGGCTTATGGGCGGGGACAGTGAGATTGCCGAATATGAAAATGGAGGGACACCGTGGTGCATCACATATACTTTTATGCCGGACGAATTAGAGGATATACTCAAGGCTTATGGCGTAAAAAATATTAAACTGGCAGGCCCCGGCGCATACGCAAGAACGCTTCCGCGGGAGTTGCTTGTAAAGCTTATGAATGATCCAAAACAGCGCTCTGACTTCCTGGATTTTTGCCATTTTTATGACTCCAATCCATTTGTGTGCGGCATGGGAAAAGATAACCTGTTTGCCCGCGGCGAAGTTTGATGAATAATACAGATACGCATGGTCTGTTTTTATGGGTATATTTTTTATGGGTATATAAACAACAGGAAATAGAATATAGGAGGTTTTATTTATGCGGCTTGAAACACAGAGATTGTTGATTCGGGACATAGAAACAGACGACGCGAAATCATTTGCCGCAATGGCAATAGACGGAACCTTAAACGATTGTGGTTTTGACAAAGACTGCGACGGCTGGATTACAAAATGGATAATCGAGGCCAGGGAGCTTGCGCTTCGGGATGATCCTCATATGGATTACCTGGCTTATACAATAACCATAAAGGACGGGGCTGTGGTCATTGGTTCAGTTGGATGCTCCTATTATGAGGATCTTCGGGAAACGGGGATTACCTATTTTGTCGGGGCGCAGTACAGGAACAATGGTTATGCGGCCGAAGCAGTCAAAGCATATACGGAATACTTTCTGAAACACCATAATGTAAAGAAAATCATCGCTACTGTGAGGAATGAAAATGTACCCTCCTGGAAAGTGGTTGAAAAAGCAGGGTATATCCTGAATACCAAAAGAATGTATAAAGACCTAAACGATAATAAAGAGGAGCTGTATCGTTTTTACGTTCGCGTGTGGGAGGGCTGCAATCAATTATAACAGGAATCCTTTTGTCATTCATTCTCATAGTACTGTGCCTGCGCATGCCAGAGCTGGCTGTATTTGCCGTCCGTATCCGTCACCAGCGCGTCGTGGGAGCCCTGCTGTATGAGCTGCCCGTGATCGAACACGGCAATGGAGTCGCAGAAGCGGCAGCTTGACAGCCTGTGGCTGATAAACACGGCGGTTTTATCCCTGGTCAGCACATTGAAATTCTCATAGACAGCCGCCTCCGCAATGGGGTCGAGTGCTGCCGTGGGCTCGTCTAGGATCACGAACGGGGCGTCCTTGTACAGTGCGCGCGCCAGTGCGACTTTCTGTGTCTCGCCGCCGGAGAGGTCAATGCCTTCATCGTCATATGAGCGCCAGAGTGCGCGCCGCAGGGCGTTTTTCTCCTTTGCATCCGGGTCGTTGCCAAGACTTTCCAGCTTGTCGCCAAACCCGGCGCGGATCAGGCAGTCCCGCACATGGGATTCGTCGTAATCTGAACGGATTGCCACGTTCTCACCCAGCGAAAAACCCAGAATCTTATAGTCCTGAAAAACCACGGAGAACAGTGCCATGTATTCGCCATACCGATACCGGGTGATATCAATTCCATTTAATAAAATCTCTCCCTCGTCGGGGTCATACAGGCGGCAGAGCAGCTTGATAAATGTGGTCTTGCCCGAGCCGTTCTCGCCCACGATGGCCAGTTTGTCCCCGATCCTAAACCGCATGCTGACGTGGCGCAGCGCCCAGTTGTCCGTGCGGGGATAACGGAAACTCACGTCCTTAAATTCGATCTCATAGTCGATATCATCCCGCTTTTCCACGGCCAGCGTGCCCTTGTACATGTCGTTTGGCAGGTCTAGATACTCATAGAGCAGTACGAGATACTGGTTATTTTGTTTCAGGCGGCCGATTGTCGCAGCGATGCCGGATACAGCGTCTATAAACCGTTTGACCGTTCCCTGATACAGGACAAAGTTGCCGATGCCAAACACGCCGATAAAGGCTTTGGCTGCCGTAAAGAGGAATATGCACAAGTTTATTGCGGCATTCAGCATGATGGACAGGAAATTGTACCTGATTGTAACGCTTTCCATCTCTGAAACCCATTGGGGACGACGATTTTTCCGCAGTACATCCAGCACAATGGAGTTGAGGTTGAACACGATCATATCTGCTCCCCACAGGCGGTAATATAGAAAATAGCTTGTATTTTCTTTGGCGATCTTGCTGGCTGCCTTCTGCATTCCGATGCTGCCTGCGGCAAAAATCTTCACGGTGCAGACGGCATTGAGCATGATCAGGCCTAAAATGATCACCGCGGACGCCGGGGAGCTGATAAACCCTAGTACGCCTGTGTAGCTGTCCTGTGCAGTCGTGGCAAACATGGACACTGTCATGGAGACGGAGAAGATAACGCCCAGGAGATTGCCGAGCAAAGAGGAAATCTGCCATTTTACCTCTAAAAGCCCTGCTGCGTTGGCATTCGTGTGCGCCTGAATCTCCGCGCGCCGAAGGCGGACCTCGGGATCTTCCAGATGTTTGTACTGGAAATTGTTCTGTACATCTGCCAGATAAGCATTCTGGTTCTCGTACAGAAACGCGTCACACAGCGTGCGCCGGCTCTGCAGGACTTTTGTGACAAGGGAAACCAGCAATCCGCCAGACACTGTAATTCCGGCCAGAAGCAGCAGTCTCCTGTAATTGCAGTCTCCCGCCAGTTCATTTACCATCTGTGCGGACATATAGAGACTAAAATAGGGGGAAAAGGTCTCCGCAATCGTACAGAGTGTCTGATACAACCAAAAATGCGGCATCATTTTATTCAGCAGCTTTATTCCCCGCCAGACCAGCTCGCATTCCTCTACAAACGTACGTTTTTCAGATGCGTCATTCCATGTCATTTTCCTTCGCCTCCTTGTAGTATTTGCTCTGAACCTCAAACAGTTCCCCGTACTTCCCGTTGGCCGCCATCAGCTCGTCATGGGAGCCGGTTTCTGCGATGCGGGCGCCGTCGAGCAGAAAAATGCGGTCGCAGAATCTCGTCGATGCCAGGCGGTGGGAGATAAATATGGACGTCGCCTTCGCCGCGATCCGGTGATAACTGCGGTACATCCTGTCCTCAGCGATGGGGTCCAGTGCCGCCGTGGGCTCGTCGAGAATGATGCAGGGTGGATTTTTGTATAAAAGCCGTGCCAGCAGGAGCTTCTGGGTCTCCCCGCCAGAGAGGTCTATGCCGTCTTCGTGCTGGTTCCTGAATAAAGGGGTGTCCGCCCCTCTGGGGAGGGACGCAATCTTTTCTGTCAGTCCTGCCAGTTCAATGCAGCTGCGGATCCTGTCCCTGTCAATGTCCTCCGAAGCCGAGGCAGCGATATTTTGCGCAATAGATAATGGCAGGATATTGAATTTCTGCGGTACGATGCCAAACAACGAATACATTTCGTCCCGGTTGTACTCGTATAAGGTATGCCCGTCTAACAGGATTTCGCCCTCGTCCGGCAGAAGCATGCCGCACATCAGCATGGTCAGCGTGGTCTTTCCGGCGCCGTTTAGCCCCACAAGGGCAATCTTCTCCCCCGCATTGATCCGGAAGGATACATTGTCAAGCGTCTTTTTTTCGCCCTCGGGATATCTGTAGGATACATTCCTGAATTCTATGGAGAAGGGCTGTTTGGGGATCGGAATGCCTGTGCTCCGGTTGAGCCTGTCCTCTATTTCCATCGCCTCACGGAAATCGGATACCTGCATCGCGCCGTCAAAGATCCTGTTCAGGATATCCAGGATACTGCCCATCACTCCCGAAAGGGACGTGATCGCCGAAAAATACAGGACAAACGAGGCAGCGTTCACGTTTCCCTGCACGGCCTGTGCGATCAGGAAGGCATATGCCGCCCCGTCGCGGACCAGGATGACAAGAAAGTTTATCATGGCAGTGAGGACGGCGCGGCGCTCTGTCTTTTTCTTCTCCGCCAGACGCAGGCCAAGCAGATGTGCCAGAAGGTCATGCAGAAATTGTTTCATGCCATACAGCCGGATGTCCTTGGCATAGCTAAAATCATCGGAAAATGTCCAGGTGATGCAGTTGATTTTTTTCTCAAGGGCATAGCGCACGTCCCGGTCTGCCCAGTTTTTATCCCGCTCCCATTTTGCCATGACGGCATTCAGTGCGGCGCCTATGGCAAGCAGCAGGATAATGGCAGGGTGCAGCAGAGAAATTACAGCCCCGAACAACAGGAAGTTGAGAATCTGTGACAGCATATTGGAGAAATCCATCGGAAAGTGCACCCCGGCAGTGTGATTGTTTTCAGTCGCCTTGTCTCCGCGTTCATTCCATTTCTGCACTTCGGGGTCGTAATCATGATACCAGTCCCGCTCCCTTCTGTGTTTGAGCCAGATATACTGCATGTTTTTCAGGACATAAAATTCCGAGCTGTTAATCTTCGTGGAAATGATGTTGTTGGAAATATTGCACAAAAGCTGTGCAAGCAGCAGGCCGGCAATCACCAGCGCAACCGTTGAGAAGCTGTCCGACTTCTGCAGTACCGCGAGCATGGCAGGCGGGGAGTAGAGCGTCAGCGCCGAGAGCGCAAGGGACAGGGGAACGGTAAAAATCCCTGCGAACACCAGTTCCCGTTCGTTTTTCCACATCAGGCTGTAAATATATCCCACACAGGAAAGCAGCCCGTATTTGGGTTTACGTTTTGGTTCTTTTTGTTTTGTCTGTTTCATCGTATATCGATATGTCTCCTCTCGATCAGAATCTGTGTCCGTTTATTCATGTGCCTCAATATCCTTTAACAGTATGATACACCCACTTTAAAATAAAAAAGCATTTCGCAGCCCAAAAGTTATTTTCGGTGAACGAAATGCAGATGTTATTGATATGTTCTTGCCATGAACTGCCGCAAGATGGCAAAATCAAGAAGATTTTTCAAACACGCTCTAAGGGAATTAACAGCTCCGCCGTAAACCCGCCGTCCTCGCTGTCCGCCGAGAACAGGCCGTCGTATTTTCTGACAAGGCTCTCTACCCGGACGAGGCCAAGCCCGTGCTGCGTTCCTTTCTCAGAGAGGAACAGGCCCCTGCGCTTGTCGCGTTTTTTTCCGGCGGCGTTGGTGAATGCCAGGTAGAGCTGGGTATTTTTCCGGCCGATATAGATGCGGATAAAACGGTTTTCCAGCGGAAGTTTTTTGTTCTCCTCGATAGCGTTGTCCAGCAGGTTTCCGATGATGGCGCACAGATCCACGTCTGTGACAGGCGTTCCTTCTGGGAGCTTTGCCTTGACATTGACCGCAATCCCGTTCTGCGCCGCGATGTTTAGTTTGCCGTTCAGGATCGCATCGATCATGACGCGGCCGGTTTTGACGGTGGTGTCCACCTGTGTCAGATCGTCGTTGAGCTGGCGAAGATAGGCGTTCACTTCCTCGTACCGCCCCAGCGCCATGCTCGCCTGCAGTGCCTGTATATGGTTGTGGTAATCGTGCCGCCAGCCCCGCATCTTTGTGTACATCGACTCCACTTCCTCGCAGTATTTCAGGAGCAGGCTGCTCTGATAATCCTCAATCCGTCTGTCAATCAATCTCTGTAGCAACATAATAACCTCCTGCTTTTATCCATTAAAAAAGGCGTATGATTTCCTTTCCAATCCTGTCTGCCATTCCCCTGCTGATGGGAATTTCCTCACCGTTTTTGAGCAGTACGCCGCTGCTTTTGATGCGTGTGATATGGCGAAGGTTGACGCAGAATGACCGCTGGCATTTGAAAAAAAATTTGTCCAGCTCCGCCACGGTTTCGGCAAAGGACTGTTTCATCCGGTAAATGCCGTCAAATGTGTGGATCAGCACATACTGCTTCTGCGCTTCGACATAGAGTATCTGCGAGAGCGGGACAAAATCCGTCCTTCGGTCGTAAGTTAAACACAGCCGCTTCTCTGTCTTTCTCAGGTTTGCGGCGGCTTTGTCCAGTACCGTGTGCAGCTTTTCGCACGAAACCGGCTTCAGGAGATAGTGCACCGCGGCGACCTCATATCCTTCCGCGATAAAATCAGGATAGCCTGTGATAAACACGATCTGAACGGCATCGTTCTGCGAACGGATTTTTTTGGCGAGGTCTACGCCGTTCATCGCCCCCATTTCAATGTCCAAAAGAAGTATGTCAAAGGCCGGCTCCTCTTCGTACTGAAATAAAAACGCCTCCGCGGACGGGAATGCGTGAATATCCGCCTCATGTCCGGCGGATTCTGCCCAGCGTGTGACAAGGGCGGATATATATTCTGTATCGGCAGAATTGTCATCTACAATAGAAATTTTATAATACATGGGGCAAATGTCCTATAATATATTAATACATAATCGGGTTCCAAACCAATCCAGCTGTCGTCCAGTTCCTTATTATTTGATACCTCCGCAAAACAACGCGCTGTCCGGAACCAGATCGGTCAGAAATAAAGTATATCACATTCCTGCGCGACTGTCTATTCCCTCACTTTTGGGACCGGAAAAAACGTAACAGTTCAGCCTTTCGGCTGACCTAACGGGCATTGCACCG
>CAJUQZ010000089.1:0-8366 GCA_910588755.1 uncultured Lachnospiraceae bacterium
GATCTGTCGTTGTATGGCGGACAAATTTGTGCAAATTTCAATATTTGCTCATTTATAGTACATAATTTGCATCCACTACTCTTGCTATTTCTAATAATTCTTCATATTTTATAATTTCCCTCTGCAATTTTTTGCTTAAATTTTGTGGATTTTGATTTATTCTATATATAACGCGATTGATTATTGCTCGCAAACACAGGAGGTCTATAACCATTTGTGGAACTGTAGTTATCCAGTCAATAAACTTCTACACAGCTTTTTGGATCTCTTCACAGAAGTGAAAAAATACATTATATATTACTGAATCCTTAAACCATCCGAAACGTTCTTCAATTTTGTTCAGGTCTGGACTATATGGCGGAAGAAAGATAAGTTCCAGATGTTCTCTGTTTTCTGTAAGAAATTCCATAAGCAGTTTCGCATGATGGATCTTTGCATTATCAAGAATAATGACGATCTTTCCATCCTGATATGGAAAAATCCAATTTATCTAATAGCAGCACTTTCCCGTCTACTGTTCCGCTTACCAGGTATGAATCATATGTTTTGATGCACCACATACTGCTTTCGGAAACAATAAACGCATCTGCCTGATACGATTGTCTGTCAACAGCAATGATTTTTCCATTGCGGATAGAACAATAAATGGTATTCCTATCTACTGCTATTCCGCATATATCAGAGCTCAAATCATTACCTAACTTCCATTTGCCAATAAGTTCATAATTCTTTTGGCTTAATACATAAAGTGTGCAAAAATCATATATAAAAATCTGTTTATCGTCCGCGGTTAGTTTTCTTGATAATCCGTCTTTATCAAAAATTGTCTTTTGACAAATAATGCTTTGGGAGTATTTATCAATTTTAACTAGTACTCTATCCGGCCAGAAATTAAACTCGTGAACCACCTGCTTTGCACCATTGCGTCGTTAAAATTTCTAGACGATGCCACCGCATCGCCGTCGAAATTTTGCCTAGCACTGGCACAAATCATGCGGCTCACAAGTCTAATTTCTGACTGGATAGAGTACTAGGTTTTTCCCACACATACAGTCAATACAATGCTCTGCAACATGAAATCCTGTCACAATTCCGTCCAACTTTATTATATGTTCCATCCTTTCACCTCAAAAAATTGGCATTTTTTTGCATTAGCAAATCCCTTGTTTTATCGTTGTTTATATCAGTAAATGCCATAACGTGATCACTTACTTTTTGCCGCCCAGTTCCATTAATTTCAGATAATGCGGAATATCTTCCATGACAGGCTGGATTCGAAACGGCACGCCGCAGCACCCGCAGTGCCATTTTTCTTCCTGTTCGAACATATATTTCATACTGGATTTACAGGTGCCGTTCGCACGGTTTTGGCACCCGGCGTCGCTATGGCGAAACATTTCCACAATCTTGAATAATAATTTTTCACCTCTTTGAGCTGTGTATTTTTTACCTTTTGGGCGACGGCAGAAAGTACCTCCAAAACGTTTTGGTTATCGGGATAATCTATTTCCAGCACTTGGCCTGATGACAGCTGAAACTTTTTGATGCCGTCAAACGTAAAACCGTAATCACACAAGGCTTGCAACAATACATTCGTCCTTTTCGCCTTATTTATTTTGCGCACCTCCGCCGTGTCCGCGACAAATATGTCATCCCTGAAACGGCCGCAGGCAAACAGGCAGAACAGAAAATAAAACGGCTGCCAGGGTGCGCTTCTCGCCTCCCTCGCCTGACTGGAAAAAACTGGCAGTCCAAACTTCTGCGGGGCTTCCACCATGTCAGAATACATCTGGTAAAACAGCCCTCCGATTTCCCGGACGCGCTTTCAAACGCCTCATGGGAAATCGACTGCAAAAAACCGGAATGAATCTCTATTTTGTCTGGTATATCCACCAGTTCATTGCGGCGGATCAGAGCCCACCTGCTGATGATAAGCGCGTCACTCATCGTATCATGTCCTCATAAGTGCTTCTCCAGTCATTTTCCGCCCAATACTCGGAGCCGTCCCGAAGCCGTCCGATCAGACGATATTGAAACATTTCCCTGCGAATCAGTTCTATGTCCGTAAACGCAATATTCTGCCTGATGATTTCGTTTATTTCTTTCTCTGTGTATTTTCTGTCCATGTCGATCTGTTCTGCTATTTTTACCAGCGCAATGATTCTCATTGGCTTTTTCGATGGGTACTGCAGCAGTCTTCCCTCCGAATCATAATAGGACGCTAATTTTTTATAATATGTCTCCATCATTTTTTCCATGACAATCCCCTTTCCTCTGCTCGCCGCGCGGTCTGTGCACCGCCACAGCAGATTTCCCTCACATCGGTCTGTGCATAAGCGATCCGCTAAAAAATCCGCACGATATTTTCCGTCAGTCTGTCATACTGTTCCAGAATCGCCGCATCGTGAAACGGCAATGGTATCACGCCCCTTGAATGTGTTTCCTGGATAAACCTCTCGTTTTTCTCCCCACAGCAGCAAATACCAATCGGAATATTACACGCCATATTATCGCAGACGTAACATTCGTCCCCCGTGATACAATACGTATCCCTGCCATTGTCAAAATAAATGACAGCGGAATCCGGTGTATGCCCTCCTATGACCTCATAGTGAAAAATATCATAAAAACATTCTTTTTTCGCTACCAAAGAAATCGGTGCGCCGGTTTTTTCCAGTCTTTCCCGTACCTGGGCGCTTCCCTCTGCCACAGCCTGCGCATAAGCCTGTTTAGACAAGATCAGTCCGGCTTCCGGATACAGGTCAATATTGCCGATATGATCCCAGTGGCTGTGCGTCAAAAAGATTGCGTCGATCTTCGGAAATGCACCAAAGACCTGCCTGATCTCCTGTTCTGTCCGCAGCAGCTCCACGCCCATCTCTGCCGCCAGCTGCTGATCGCGAAATCCTGTGTCTATCAAAAAATGCTGTCCGCTGCACTCCGCCAGATAATAGGAAAAAGAAAATCCGGTATTATCTCACAATTGCCCTTCTGGGTACGGAACACGGTTTCCTTTGTTCCATATCGAAAATTTTTCGCATACCGAATACCGTATAATTCCATACGCAAATCTCCTCTCATAATGTTTTTCCTAAAAACAGCCTGTCATACGCCTTCACTTTGTCACGGTTGAGGCTGTCGTCATAGATATCCGATTCATAATACTTCCCGCCTTTAGCACATGACAGATAACCAGGGACAAGCTCCATTCCCATAAACGCCGGATAATTGTATCCGTCCGAATCCGTAATGCCCCATGCAGATGCCTCCCGAAAACCAAATTGCGGATAATACTCCGGCCGCCCAAAAAACAGGATTGCGCCAAATCCCAGTTCCGTCGCCTTGCATATCATACTTTTTATGAGCGCCTTTCCGACACCCTTTCCCTGATATGACGGCAATACGCTGAGCGGCCCGAAATTCAGGACAGGGATAACATCATCAGGGGTTCTCACCTCTGCCTTACTGCATATGATATGTCCAACGATCTTATGATCTGTCTCTGCAACCAGGCTTAATTCCAGTATACCGTCTCTCTCCCACAGCGCATGAACCATCCAGTGTTCATAGGGACAGCCGATGCCCCCGCGTTCAATCCGCCCCGGGTACGAAAATGCCTCCCTTGTGATTTCCTCCACTCTCCGGTAATCCTTTTCCTGCTCTTTTCTGATTGAAATATCCATTTTCTGCTCCTTTCAATTCTCTTGCCCCTGCATTGATCCTCCATCTCATACCTCAATATACGCCCCTGCCTGCACACGCCACATCTGCGCGTACTTTCCGTTTTTCTCAAGCAGCTCCTGATGGCTGCCCTGCTCCACGATTCTGCCCTGCTCGAGCATGATAATGCGGTCGGCAAGCCTTGTGGTGGACAGGCGGTGCGAGATAAAGATCACCGTCTTATCCTTTGTCGCCGAGATCATGGCGTGGTTTAACTGATATTCCGCGATGGGGTCAAGCGCGCTTGACGGCTCGTCTAAGATCATCAGTCCGGCTTTCCTGTAAAAAACCCTGGCGATCGCAAGTTTCTGGCTCTCTCCTCCCGACAGGTTCATGCCGTCCTCCTTAAATTCGGTCGTGAGCGGCGTGTCAAGCCCTTTTTCCATTTTGTCCACGCGCGTTAACAGGCCGCTGTCCGCAAGCGCTTCCCTGATGCCGTCCTCTCCGCAGCCGGAAACAACATCGAGAAGTACGTTTTCTTTGATGCTTCCTGCAAAAACTTGAAAATCCTGAAAGACCGTTCCGATCGAATCCCTGTATTTGCGCACATCATAAGTGCGGATATCCCTTCCGTCAGCCAGGATCTTGCCTTCGTCCACATCATAGAGCCGCATGAGCAGCTTGACAAGCGTTGTCTTTCCGGCACCGTTATAGCCCACTAGCGCAATCTTTTCACCGGGCGCAATATGAAGTGATATGTCCTGCAGCAGGGCACCGGTCTTTTTGTCGCCGCTAGCTTTATCATAGGAAAAAGCGATGTTTTCCAGCGCCATCTCCTTAGCGCCTTCTGCCGGCTCGATCCCCTCCTCACTCTGTATCACAGGCTCATACGCCAGAAAATCACGGATTTTCTGCACATATAGGCTGCTCTCACAGGCGAACGGATATACGTCCGTAAAAATGCTCATTCCCCTTTTCAGTCTTCCAAAAGAGTTATACAGAATCGCCACCCCGCTGAAGGACAGCGCACCCCGCACAGCCGCCTGGTAAACCAGATAGGAGATATACAGCACATCGCTGAAAAACGCATTGCTCACATATCTGCGCATGACGCCCAGAAAAAGCCGCTTCCTGGCATGCTTTTTCTCCACATTGTAGACCTCGTCGTTGGCCTGCTCAAACGTCCGGAACAAAACGCCGGGAATCTCGGGATTCAGGCGGATTTCCTTGGCGTAATCGTTCAGATAAAACACCCTTTTGACATACTCCCGCTTTCTCTCGTGCGGATTGCGCTCCACTCGGATCTGAAAGGAACGCTTATTATATAACTGGTTAAACGCAAACGCCATGATGAAGGAGGCCGCCGCAAACACAATCGAAAAGCTGTCCCTGATCAGAAAGTAAATCCCCGTGGAGATAAAAACCGTGATGCCTGACGCCGTGTTGCGCAAAAACATCTCGCACCTGTCAATCTGTGTGTCCACCTCGGAAACCGCAAGTACCATTTCATTATAATACTCCGGATTATCATAGCACGCCAGATCCAGCTCCTTTGTCTTTTCATACAGGAGCATTTTGATCTTTTCCCTGACCTTTGGGCGTTCCTTCTCCTGGATATAATCGCCCGCCACTACTGTAAATACCATGCCCAGCGTGATACAGGCTGCCAGGATCAATATAAACTGCGCCACCTGCCGGAACGGATAGTGAAATTCGGCGGCCTCCAGCACATAACCGATTCCGTATGTATGTTCAAAAAAGATGGAGACCTGGTTCCGTATGGCGTCCAGCACCATAAAAATAACAAATGAGGGGGAAGCGCCAAACATGAGTTTGAGCAAAAACCAGTTATTGCGCCACACGGTTGCGGCGGACTGTTTTGTATTGTTTGTATCCTTTTTCAATTTGCCACCTCCTCCTTCGTGTCCAGCGCCAGGTAGTTCATCGCCTGTCTGCGGTACATCTTCGCATAACTGCCGTTTCGCGCCATCAGCTCTGCATGAGACCCCTCCTCGATCAGCCTTCCGCCTTCCAGCATAAAGACCTTATCGCACTTTTTGACCGAGGACAGTCTGTGTGAGATAAAAAACATGGTATGGTCGCTGCCTTCTTTCATAATATTCTGAAAAAGCTCATATTCCGCGATGGGGTCGAGCGCGCTTGACGGCTCGTCAAAAATCTTGATGTAGGAATCCTTCGCAAAGGTTCTCGCCACGGCAAGCTTCTGGCTCTCCCCGCCTGAGAATACCGCGCCGTCCGCGTCAAATTCCTTCGTCATCACCGTGTGCATACCGTTTGGCAGGGACAGGACCCGCTCATACACCCCCGCCTTTTTCAGCGCGTCTGCCGCCGCCTGTTCGTCATTTTCATAGTGTCTCCCCATCAGCACGTTCTCCATGACAGAAATGCCAAATATGCTGAAATCCTGAAATGTAACGGCAAACAGCTCCCTGTACGCGTGGAGATTGTACTCCCTGATATCCCTTCCGTTTAACCGGATCACGCCTGAAACAGGGTCGTACAGGCGCAGAAGCAGCTTGATGATCGTGGTTTTTCCGGCTCCGTTATGCCCGACTAACGCCGCGATCTCGCCCGCCCTGATCGTAAACGACAAGTCCTTGATCGTCTCCTCCTCTTTGTAGGAAAAGCTTACATGGTCAAATTCCAGCGTCTCAAACGCGCCCTCCGGCATCACGCCGTCCTGATCTTCGGGAATTTTTTCCTCGTAATCCATAAACCCACGGAAATTATTGATAAACATGCCGTTTTTCATAATGCTCATCAGATTCTCAAACAAGCCAATCAAAATCCACGTCATTGCCACCATCAGGCTGGACATGACCGTAAGCTGCGCCAGGGATATTGTACCCGTAACACGGTTGCGGTAAACCGCGTACAGCAGGACGCCCTCAAAGATCACTGTAAAGGTAAAGGTGATCTTGAGGAAGCTTAGACTCGCGTTGCTGAACGCATATTTCACGGCCGTGCGGACTTTGTGCTCTGTCGCATCACGGTACTGCTGCTTTAGCAGTGCGAACACATTTGAAAGCCTGATTTCCTTCGCATAGTCGGGAAGGTACATCACGCGGTTTACATAATTGAGCACCTTGTCATCGGGCGCCTGTTCCGTATAGCGTTTAAATTCATATTTGTTTTTGAAATGCCCAAACACAAAATTGCCGACTAACGGGGACAAAATAAACAGCACGGCATAGTGGTCAATATCGTACATAAACCAAAACACCGCGATTGTCGCCGCCGTCCCTCCCAGTACGCCCCACACGTTTTGAATGATTTCCAGAATTTTGGTATCCGCACCGTCCATTGACATCGTGTACCGGTTATAAAATTCCGAGTCCTCATAACAGCGCAGCTCCACGTTTTTTGCCTTTGCATACAGCATCTTGTAAACGCCGTAATACAGCCTGACGGATGACAGCGGAACTACGACGTTCTCCACATAATTCCTGTACACGCTCAGCAAAAAGAACAGTGCCCCGCACATCAGAATAAAACGGAACACCACCTGGAAATCCTGATTCTGGTCGAGCGCGCCGACAATGTGGCGTATGAAAACCGCATCGAAGAAAACCCACTCAAAATATCCTGCTGCCTGAATAATAAAAGAGTGTATCACCATACTCTTTTCAAGCGAAAATCCAAGTTTTAATGCATAACAGTCATTTCTGATGGTTTCCCGGAATGTCAGTTTTTTTTCTTTTGTACTTCGTTCTTTTTTCTTTCCTTCTTTTGCCTTTTTCATTTCTCTTTCCCCAAATGATATCTTGCAGTTTGTCACAAATCGATCCAATATCTATTTATGAATTCATATACTTCTCTCACAATCTTCTTCAGCCGAACACTCAGTTCCTCAATAGGTCCCCCGTCACTTCATTCACCAACTGCCATGCGATGCTGCCCTCCCTGAGCAGGCGCGGGGCGTCCTCGAACTTCACCCACTCCGCAGCGTCCACCTCGCCAGACAGCGCAAAGTCCTTCTTTTCCACAATCGCCTTAAAACCGAGCATCAGCATCTCCTTTTTCTCGTATAGATAGCTTTTGACATATGCTACCGACTTTACATTGAGCCCCAGTTCCTCACCGATCTCGCGCACCACAGTCTCCTCAGCGGATTCGCCAGGTTTCATGATTCCGGCGACACATACATAGTTTGCCGTGGAGACATAATTCTGCCGCAGCAACGCGATCTCCCCGCACTCATTTACGGCGGCCGCAATCACGCTGGTGGTGAACATGTCCCACAATGGCAGTTCGCACTGCGCGCAATACGGAATCATCCCCTCGTCGCCAATCTCCTTCTTTACCGCTTTCTTCCCGCAATACGGGCAATACTGAAAACGCATACTGATCCATCTCCCTTCAAATATAATGAGCAAATCTTTATCTTTGTCAGACTGCACTTGCCACATACTCGGCAAGCTGCAGCGCAATTTCAAAATGACTTGCATCATGCTGTGTTCCCCTGTACTGCCCATCTCCATTTCTAAACAAATGTTTTGGTGCGTCCAGCAAGTCGCCGCAAGTCAGAAATATGTACAGCTCCAGGTTCCGAAAAGCACACATCGCCTGTATGGCGGCGCATTCCATCTCCACCGATATGCAGCCATCCGCCTTTCGCTTCTCAAAATTGTTGATCGTCTCCCTGTAAAAGGAATCGGTTGTCCAGGTCTTTCCCTTTACGAAAG
>CAJUQZ010000089.1:8376-18079 GCA_910588755.1 uncultured Lachnospiraceae bacterium
TTTCCTCCATGAACCGGGCAACCACATCGGCATTTTTCACTGTGATGTAATCGGAAGCCGGCGCGTAGTGGTAGGAAGTCCCCTCATCGCGGTAGGCCTCTGTGGGAACCATGACCTTTCCATGTGCAATCTCTTTGTCCAGGCAGCCGCTGCCGCCAAACACAATGTACCGGTTCGTCCTGATCTCCGACAACGTGTCTTCTATAGTTGCCACGCAGGCTGGCGCCCCCGCGTATGTCTTCAAAAAAGCGAATGTTTTCCCATGATGGCAAAACCGATAAATGGGCAGATTGCCAGTGACCGCCACGGACTGCCCGATCTGTTCTAGCTCGTAGTATTCCTGTACATATTTCTCAATCATGTGCGAAAAGGTAATGATGCAGGCATCCACCACCGGCGCGTCTTCCCTGGGAAACGGATTGATTTTCGCCTCTGATCTGTTATCAAAACTATCTGTTATCACTTTACATACTCCTTTCAGGATTTTAGTCTCTGTATCCCTAATCCATGTTCCGGTATTTTCTCAGCACATACAAAGCCCTGTCCACATCGCCCTCGTCGGGATTCACAATTTCAGCCCGGTTTGACAGTCCGCAAATGCGGCGGTACTCCTCGCCAAAACACACCCTTCGGTTATTGGGGCATTTGCACAGTCTCTCGGGAAACTGTTTTTGAAACCATAGAAATAAATCGTGGTCTTCCTCATACAAAAGTTTTGCAAATTCATTAATGTTCTGAAAATGATTGAAATGAATGCACAGCATGAAGGATTCATTGTCCGCATAGAAACCGCATATATTTTTTCCTTTGTACGTATAGTCAACCTTCCACTTAAAATCTGATACAATTCCCCGCAGCGGCTTGATCTTTGCCTTGACCTTCATGCCGCACAGATTCTCTTCAAGCTTTTTGACAGCCTCCACACTTTTGTCTGGCAGCGTATTGCATATGTCACTGATGGTCGGTACTGGTGCGTACGCGTTTTTGTAATCAAGGCGAAGAAAATTCATCAGCTTGTATTTGCTCTCCGGCGCCTTGCACAGATACACAAGCCCCTCCATTGCCTGTCTGTACGCTGTGTGGACGACATGGACAAGTTCACCGTTTTGGTGCACCTGAATGCCAAGCTTTGACAATACCTCATATCTCCCGGCATTATACCGGGATTCATGAATGCGGTTCATCTGCTGAAGGACATCGCTGTAATCTTCCTTCCGGATGGTCAGCGCACCGGTCTTTCCATCGATTCCTTGACTCCTCAAGCCTAAGTTGTAGAAATAGAGCGCATAGAACTGTATGGCTTGCTGAAATGTGTTTCTAAGCGTACTCTCCCTGGCATCCCGCACATGTGCCTTCTCCTTTTTCTGCTGCGTTTCCTGCTGGTTCATTTTCTGTGCATACGCTTCATATGGTTTCGAAAATACCATGTATTCCTCCGGATTTTGATACATATTACGATAGAGCGATACCATTAGCTGATAAAATTGCCATTGCCCGTCTTCTTCCTGCTGATTTGCCCTTTCAAAGGGTGCTATCATGTCCAGACAATGTCTGATTGATTTCTGCGCGCATGTTTCCATGTTTTTGTTCCCCAATCTTTTTATATTGTGGCGCATCGTTGCAACTGGCTGCTTGTATTGCCATATCCCTTTTGCCAGCCTGCAAGGATAAGCTCTCCTTCACAGTATATCATCAGACATCAAAATTATCCCTGCATTGCTTGCTCTCTTTTGTCGTACTACTCGATAATATATCGTATTTGATTCTTGAAAATCCTTCCGCGTACCTTTGCCTTCTCTATTTTACAACATACCAAAATGGCTGTATTGTATATTTCCGACATTTACATTCCTATGAACACCTCCGCGGTAAATTTTGATTGAAAGGGATATTACAAATATTCCGCGATCACAGAAGCCGGATTTTTCCTGATTTCCTCAACCGTTCCGGTGGCGATAATCCTTCCTCCGGCAGTTCCGCCACCAGGGCCAAGCTCGATTAAGTAATCGCAGGTCTTTAGAACATCTGTATCATGTTCAATAATAATCATGGAGTTTCCCGCGTCAACAATATCACTCAACAACCGCATCAAATGGTCAGTATCCCGAAATGACAGTCCGGTAGTAGGCTCATCTAAAATAAATAAACCTCCCTTTGTGGACTGGCTCAATTCCTTCGCGAGTTTAATCCGCTGCGCTTCGCCGCCGCTGATGGTGTTTGTCTTTTGCCCAAGCTTCATATATCCCATGCCCACCCGAACCATGACTGCCATAAGCGCCGACAGCTTTTTATCCTGCCTGAAAAAGGCTTCCGCTTCCGCAAAGGACATCTGCATGATTTCATAAATATTTTTCCCGTTATAGTCTACTTCAAGTGCCTCCGAAACATATCCTGTCCCATCACAGTCCTCACACCGTAGGAATAGCTGGTTTCCAAGCCCGATATCGATTGGAAGCTCCCCTAGGCCCTGACAGCACGGACAACGCCCCTCCGAGTTCTTGGAAAACAGCCCTTTTCCGTAATCATGCGCCTTCGCATAAGCTGTGTCTGCCAGCAGCTGCCGGACTCTTTCCAGTCCACCCAGATAACTGATTGGTGTTGATGTACTTTTTCTTCCGATCGGTTTTTGATCCACAATAATGCATTTTTCTATTTGCTCAATTCCCTGTACTTCTACGTTGCCCAATCCTGTGTCTTCCTCCGGGGCTTCCTCCTCTTCCGCCGATAAATGAATGAACCGGTCCTGCAGATTCTTCTTTAATACAGGCACCAGGGCATCCGATATCAAGCTTGATTTGCCGCTGCCTGACACTCCTGCAATTCCCACCATGACACCCAACGGAATCATGGTGGAAACCGACTGCAGGTTATGGATCGCTGCATTTTCCAGCTTCAGCGCATTACTCAAATCCACCCTCCGGTTTTTGGCAATTGTCTGCATATGGCAGGAGCTGTTCAGATAACCGGCAGTGACGGAAGCTTTGCTGCTTAGGAAATTCTCATAGCTTCCCTGGAATATCAATTGTCCACCATCTACTCCCGCACCCGGGCCGATATCCACAATATAATCTGCCATCTCCATAAAATTCTTATCATGTTCCACAACAATTACTGTGTTATGGTTCTCAACTAGTTTGCGAATGACCTGGATCAGTCTCTTTTTTTCGATCTCATGTAACCCTATCGTCGGCTCGTCAAACACGAAAATGAGCGACTGTAGATTTGTAATCAGGTAGCTGACCAGAAAAAGCCGCTGTACCTCTCCCCCGCTTAAAGTCGGTACACTTCTCCCCAATGATAAATGGGACAACCCTACTTCCTCCATCCATTCAGCTTTCTTTACAATCCCCTTAATCACTCCGTCTTCGCCCATCGGCAGGCTCTGAATAAAAGCCTTCAACTCCGTTATGGTTAATTCGGCCAGTTCCCCGATATGCTTTCCCTGAATATAGGTGTTCAATGCCCTCTCTCCCAGACCATACCCCTTACATTTCTGACATACACATCTCTTTGTGTACATCTGGTAAATGTCACTGTGTTTTCTTCCTTTAGAAAACATCGTATCCCCGGTGTAATCCCGAAACATCGCTTCCAAACCGTCAAAACCGATTGCTGCATCTCCGTCGATCAGCTCCTTTCTCTGCGTATCACTCAGTTCCTCAATTCTCGTTTCTAATCCAAACTGATGTTTTGCACAAAAAAGTGTGAGCTGTGCCACATACTCCTTTTTCCTTACGATTTTTCCCTGAAAAAGCTCCGAAAGCATTTGGCTGCAGGGTTGCAGCATCTTCTCGCTGTTAATCTGCGTGATAAACCCCCGTCCGATACACTGTAAACACATTCCCTTTGTGGTATTCCGGTTAAAGTACTCCAAACCGGCCATTGTGTTTTGGCGCGCTCCATGATATACCCCATATTTGGCAAACAGATATGCCAGTCCGTGTATCATCTGACTTTTGCTTCCTACCGTACTTCTTATATTGGTCTGCCGGATCACCCGTTGTTCCAACGCAACCGTAGGGGACAGCCCTGTAATCTCGCTGTAAGTCTGATTGGTTTCCGTTTCCAGGCCGCTAAACATCAGATACCGGCGTCTGCCTTCCTCATAAATCGTATCAAATGCCAGACTCGACTTCCCCGAACCGCTCACACCGGTAATTACAGTCAGCTTTCCTAACGGAATATCCACGTCAATGTGTTTTAGATTATTCGTAAACGCGCCCCTGATTCGAAGCATGTCCTCTCTCATGTTACTGTTCTCCCTTATCCTGCGATATCAATGACTCATCCTTCAGGATCACATTGTAGATCACATCTAAATATTCTTTTGATACTTTTTTGGCCGTTGCCTGAATGACCACAACCAGTCCGTACTTTGGAAAAACCGCGATCTCGTTTCCGCCAAAACCCCTGGCAAAATATGCATCCTCATGAATCCACCACAGAAAGCCATACTCCTTCATGCCAAAATACTTTGAAAACACATCGGCATCCATCTGTTTTGCTGTTGCCAGCTTTAAATACGCTTCGCTTACGATTCGCTGTCCCTGATATTCTCCCCCGTTTAAACATAAATTTCCAATCCTCGCCATCTCCTGCGCTGTCAGCATGCCGATGTTGGTCATATTATCGCTGCTGATCCCAAAATCATGGTCAACCGCAGCGCAGACAATTCCAAGAGGCCGGTACAGGTTCTCATAGATAAAATTCTCGATCGACTGCCCTGTTGCCTTCTGCAATACCTGTGTCAGCAGATAAACATCGGCGTCTTTATAATAGAATTTCTTCCCCGGCGTATATGCACTCGGAAGCTCCAGGATAGCCCGGCTCCAATCCTCCTCAGCTTCCACGGCTGACCAGAGCGGCTGGCTGGCATGAATCCCAAACTGCCAGTAAATTCCGGAGGAAAGCGTCAACAGATCTCTTATTGTAATTTTCCTATGCGCCTTTGAAGTCATCTGATGAAATGACCCTTCCAGGTATTTACAAATATAGTCGTCCAGCCTCACACATCCCCTATCAACAGCAATTCCCGTTCCCAGGGAAAGGATACTCTTTATGACGGAGGCAATACGGTGCTTTTTTCCGTCATATGATTTATTAAAATTTTTCGAATAGACATCCTGTCCATTTTTCGTGATCAGAATATTGTCAATGTTCTTATATCTCATTTCATGTACATAGTTTTCGATCCTGTCCAGTGTTTTTTCCTCCTGTCCTCAAAAGTTGGTTTTGCTCAATGACTGTACCCTTAAGTTTTGTTTTGCTAAACTTGTGTATTTGTTGACAAACTCTGTTTTTTCTGCCGTATATTGATCCCTGTCATGTTCATATCTTTTCCATAAATTGAATTTTAACTTTTCATACGCTTCCGCAATCTTAGCATGTTCGTTTAAATAATCCCTAAAGTAGATTTCGTCCTTATCGTTCAAGAGGCGTAAATGGATGTGAAATACTCTTTCCGCAAAGCCTTTTTCTGTATATCCCTTATTCAGTGAAATTCTTTTATCGCTCTCAGACATGCAGATATAGTCATTTTTAACCAGTAGCTCCTTTGCCATCACAAGCGCGGCAGCGTCAGGAAGTTCAATCAGGATGTCGACGATTGGCTTCGCCCAGATTCCATGAATGGCCGTACTTCCAATATGATATATTTGTAAGCCCAGCCTCGTGGGAAGAATATTTTTTAGAATATTCTGTTCTTCTTCATACCATTCAGACCAGCAGTCCTGATGCTCTGTCAAATAGATCGGGAATAATTCCCATAATTCCTCCAAACTCATTTCCGAAAGTTTTTTCCCCATCCTTTTCCCCTATCGAATATCACGATACAATAAATAATAATCGGATTGCAGATGTTCCGCCTGTTGCTGAAACCAATGCTGTGCGTCATCTAATGCTTTATTGTAAATAATTGGAGCCATATGTTCGTAAAACAAATCAAGAATCTGCTGTTCTTCAATCATTCCGATTTCCTCACCACGCACATCGGCATAAAATGCTTTTATCTCACTCCTGATCTGCTGCTCCTGTTTACTGCTTACTTTGAATTGTTCAGTAAGAACACTTTTTTTCATACTTATCCTCCGTCATTTGTTAATCATATTTCTATAAATGTATTTTCTTTATAACATAAATTAAGTTTCTGATACTTTCATTTTTCTCAATGCCTGATATATCGATACTTTCCAAAGATGCTTTGGATTCAGTTACGTAACATTCGCTGTTTCCTGCGAATTGCAGACATTCGATTCAGTATGCATCTTAAACGGTTTGATTTCACTATTGCGCCATACACAATTCAATCATTTTTTTCATAAAAGGCAAGTCGCCCTGATCAGGATTGTCTATCCTGAATGTGCATCTGCATACGCCATCAAAGTCTTTCCCAAAGACGGTCTTCTTTCTGCCGCCGCCACAAGAGCCGCAATGACCACAAAAATCTATATGTTTCCAAGCAATGTTTTTCATTTCAGAATCAATATCGCCCTGACAAAAATCCGTACTGTCGTCAGACCAGACAGTCCACAGATGATCAGGCTCCTCGGGATCTCTTATCGCAACAAATGCCACACATTTGTTCTCACCCTTTAGCCAATAATATATTTTGTCTCGCCAGCAAGGACTATTATCCTTATAGAATTCAATGCCTTTTTCCCTTAAAAAAGCAACAAACTCTAACGCAGTCTCTTTTGCCCCACCTGCCAGGTTTTCGCATATGTATTCTTCAATCTGACTGCTGCACTCCATCTAACGCCCTCCTCAAAAATAAATTTACCCGTCAAGGAAAAATCCTTCTCAGTTAGAATTTGTTCTGGTTTCATTACCTGTCAAAATAATTACTCTCCTTTCAGGAAATCGCTAAACTCTTTCAGCTCCTTTTTTGTATCTTCTGAAAGTCTGTTATATTCTGTATTATGAATGGCTCCCTCTAATGTATATAAATGTACCAGACACACGTTTGGATATTTTTGCTTTAGTTTAAGAAACGCAGCTTTTGCTCCTGTCTCCGTTAGTTCTTCGGGAGATTCAATACCAACAGATATCAGCTTTCTTTCCATCTCTCTACCAATATTCATCATTGATGTTAATTCTGACATATTTATCTCCAATTCTCCGTAATTTACGTATCCTTCCAAATTTTGATTTATATATCTGATTATAAAATCTTTGCCTGCTTTTTACAACGTATATTTATTTTTCATTTTCCAACAGATGGTGTTAGAATATGTACAATTCCGAAAAGAGAGCCCCTATGCGCTTGATTTTTGAGCGGTACTTTCGAAGAAAAATCAGAAAAATTTTATTCCCGGATTTTTATGGGGACGTACAAATCCATCTGATCATAGCCGAGGGCATTTTTGATTTCTTCCGTCGGATTGACCATATGCCCCATTGTCCGCCGCCCATGCCGCTCGTCAAGCACAAACCCACTGCTTTCTAGCCATTTCAAAATACCCGAATAAACCCTGCCGTTTATATCGTCATCGCCGTCCACCGACATCGCAGCAGCGTACAGTCCACCCTCAAATTCGATCAGCTCATAGGGCTTCACATCTTCCTGTGTAACCCATTCCTCAACTGCCCATATCCATTCGGCGCTCATATCTTCCTCAAACCAGAGAAAATCCGGTGCATCATATAGCATTTTCCGAACAAGATGATTATGCGCCTCCTGCCACTGCTGAAACGTGCCCAATACATTTTCAATCGTATCCCTGCCAGACGAAAAGGCCCGAAAAGGATTGATTTGGATAATCCGTACTTCGGGCATTTTCTTTAGCCTGTCCGTGACATCCAGCAGACGGTGAGCCGGCGATGCGTTCCCATCATAGGAAATATTTGTGATGTGATCTTCAATTCTGGCCGCTTTTTCATACAGTCTCTTCACATCGGCGTCCCTGCCAAAATCCGCCTGTCTGATCTGTCCGATAAATTCCAGTATGATATTCCTTAACTCCTTTAACAGCGCAACCTCGTCATCTATATCCTTCGTTTTCTTTTCCAGAACCTCCAAAAGGATCTCTGTGCCAGCCGACTGAAAAATGAGCTGGATATCCTTAATGCTTATATTCAATTTTCGCAAAATTAAAATCTGCTCCAGACGCTTCACCGCCTGCTGGTCATACAGCCGATATGCGTAATCCGCGCTCCTCGTACTTTTGATCAGCCCCATTTCCTCATAATAGCGCAACGCCCTTGCAGAAATGTCATATCTGGTCGAAACCTCTCTTATTTTAAGTAACCCTGTCATACAAAAACCTTCCTTTCGCATCTTTGCATATAGTATAACAGCTTCCCTAACGGCAGAGTCAACCCTCTCTTCTTAAATTGATTTTCCAAACAAAAAGGACTGGAACCTCCAATCCTTTTATACTGTCCCTATATCACCGCTATTCAGCAAAGTTGATTTTAAAATCTTCATACATTCCAACTTTTACTTTACCTGAAAAAGAATATTGTAACTATGCTTCCTGCAATTTACGCATTTCTCTGTGCGCCCACTCTACTGTGTCGCTGTCGCATTCGTTGTAATCCGATGCCAGAGTGTCCAGAATAAGCTGCCACGCCTCGACGGCCTCGGTTTTTCTTCCAAGCTTGGTATAAAGAAACGCAAGTGAAAACACTGCGTCCAGCTGTCTGGGCGGGACAGCCGCACGAAATGCATTCCAAAAGCACTCTATCGCCCGCTCATATTCATTGATTCTGTTGAATCTTTCCCCTACCTCATACTGTCCCCTGCTGTTCTCCTGGGATATGGCACTCCAGATCGCTTTGGCGTCGTCGCCATTTCCTCTTGCCAGTTCAAGATCGCCGAGGTAAATCTGGCGCAGATATTCCTTGCTCCTCTCAGGCTGCATCAGCTGAATATATTCCTCTGCCTTATCAAAATATCTCATGTGGATCATCGCCTCAACAAGCAGATCCATGAGCTGCACATTTTGCGGAAACTCTCTTGCGTAGGGCTCGCAGACACGAATAAACCAGTCGTCATCACTGTGCGCCTTGTAGGCTCCTCCGCCGCGCACCTGGCGATATATTCCAAATATCTCCTCATCAAGCGGCGAAAGCTTCATTGCCTTTTCCAGCATGCGCCCCGCCTCAAGCAGATCACCGTTCGTCTTCTTTAAGTGCAGGCGGGCATATAATTTCAACGCGCCGATATCATCCGCGTTATCCTGCAAGACAGCATCCAGACTCCGCTTTGCGTAGAGATAGCTTTGTTCAGACAATCCTTCGTACAACAAAATATGCTGAATCCGCGCCAGTTCGTCCTCATAGTTTACCGAGAACAGATCATCAATCCTGACGCCAAAGAAAACCGCTATCTTAGGAAGGAGTGCAATGTCAGGCATGGTCGTTCCAGTCTCCCATTTGCTGACAGCCTGGTACGATATGCCTAAATATTCGGCGACTTCCTCCTGTGTTACCTTACTGTCCATACGCAGCTTCTTGATCGCGCTTCCTATTTCCATGTTCATCTCTTGATTCCTCCAATCATATATTGACCTGTAGAAAAGAACAGACACAGCTCCCTGTCTGTCATCGATATCAGCTGATGGATTCATCATATATGATATGGCATGTGATTTCAATAACTGCGTATTTTAGACAACTCACCTAGGGCGTGTTTCAAAAATGCTTTCTGTCAGATGTGCGTCACAGTTTGTGGGAGATTTGTGCCAAATGAGGGGCGCATAGC
>CAJUQZ010000090.1:0-6802 GCA_910588755.1 uncultured Lachnospiraceae bacterium
CTTCGGGAGAATGCAGTGTTGTTGTCCAAAAACTATTCGAAAAACTCCTGCCTTTAACGAATAATTAGTGTCCTTTTGAAGGGCTATCGGCAAATAATTCCCGACAGCCTCAACTTCTCAAGCTATGCCACATTACGAAGCTTTAATGTGTTTCAGTTTGTTTTATATCCTTTTCTGAAGTATTCTTTTTTTTGTCTTTCACATTTGAAGTTTCCTGGTCAAGCTTTGATTTTTCATGTCCCTTGACCAGGATTTGCGTAATATCTGCAAAAGGTTTTTTTGCGTTTTCAGGAAACTCCACATACTGACTTGAGTCAATATCTATATATAGTAATCTTAGATATTTTTTGGTATCTGGACAAAGATTTTTGGCGGACAGCTTCGTTTCAATCAGGGATTTCATAAACGCAAACAATATGGCAAAGATCGGAACACCCACGATCATTCCCATAATTCCCCAGATACCACCAAATAAAGTGATGGAAAAGATTACCCAGAAACTAGATAATCCCGTTGAGCTTCCAAGAATCTTCGGACCAATGATATTTCCATCAACCTGTTGAAGAATTATGACAAAAATCACAAAATAAAGCGCCTGAAGTGGATCGATGAAAAGTATCAATATTGTAGAAGGTATGGCGCCCAAGAATGGTCCAAAAAATGGAATAATATTGGTAACGCCAATAATTACACTGATCAGTACACAAAATGGAGTTCCCAATATACTCGTCACAGCAAAACAAATTAAACCAATAATAATGGAATCCATTATTTTTCCAACAAAAAATCCGCCAAAAGTTTTATGTGCAAACCGAACGTTGCTGATAAAACGATTTGCACGGTTTACAGAGCAAAATGCATATACAATTTTCTTTGCCTGGGCAGCAAATAATTCCTTGCTTGCCAATAAATAAAACGAGATAATAAATCCGATTACAAGATTCCATATTTCTTTAAATATAGAATAAACACTCATTGAAACGGATGTGATCACATTGATGACCCCACTAAATTGCGATAACATCTCTGAAACATTGTTGAGGCTGTTCAGCTGAGGCAGAACCTGCGAGTTGATAACAGATGTAAAATCTGTGGTAGACTGATTTATAAACTCCATAACACTCTTTTGAAATTCAGGATTGTCATTTAAAAGTTTGGAGATCCACAGACTAAATGTATTAATATAAGTAGGAAATTGTTCTAGTATCGTGCGAATACTCTTAGCAATTTGGGGTATGACGATCGAGAAAAATACATATATAGCCCACAAAACCAATACGTCTGTAATGATAATGGAAAGAAAACGCTTTGGATTTTTCTTATTCTCCTTTTTGATTAATGCAAAAAAAGGTGTTGTGACAATACGCTCTGTTGCATTTACGATCGGAGCCAGTAAATACGCAAGTATAAACCCGTCTATAATAGGCATCAGAATAGCAAAAAGAGTTTTGATCATCGATGAAAGACTGTCAATATGAAAAATCACATAATAACTTGCAAAACCTCCAAGAACCACAAAAAATGCTGTAAGTCCCCATTTAATATAGTCTTTATTACTTTTCATTTCCTGACTGCTCTCCTATCTTTTCCAAATTTTTATTGGATTTTTTTTTTAAATGGTATAAAATGATTATAGCATATTATTGGGAATATTTATACTAAAGTTTTATTAATTATTAGAGGAGCTGCGTCAAATGGAAAAAGTAAATAAATCAACATACCATGATGAAGTAAACAAAAAAAACATACTGCATCTACGGGAGATCCTAGACACTCTTCCACCCTTTTGCGGACAGTATTTCAGGGGAATGCAGGAATACATATCAAGCCGGACAAGAGTTGCCTATGCCTATGATATCCGCGTATTTTTTGAATACCTCCATGACAACAATTCCGTCTTCAGGAAAACCCCCATCAGGGAATACCGGCTTGAGATCCTTGACCTGATCACCCGGATGGACATAGAGGAATATCTAGAGCACTGTACGTATTATACCAAGGATGGCAAAGAATACATGAATGACGAGAGAGGCAAGGCAAGAAAGCTTGCTTCATTGAGAAGCTTCTACAATTACTTTTTCAGAAATGAAATGATTGAAAAAAACCCCGCCGCCCTTGTTCAGATGCCTAAACTGCATGAGAAGGAAATCGTAAGACTCGATCCTGATGAGGTAGCTATACTGCTTGATACAGTCGAAACCGGAGAAAATCTGACCAAAAAACAACTACAGTATCATGAAAAAAATAAACTGCGGGACATTGCACTGCTTACACTGATGCTTGGTACAGGAATACGTGTGTCTGAGTGTGTCGGTCTCGATATACAGGATGTAGACTTCAAAAATAATGGTATTAAAATACGTCGTAAAGGCGGCTATGAAGCAGTTGTATATTTCGGTGAAGAGGTTGAACTCGCACTTCTAGACTATCTGGAACAGCGCTCTGGGATAACACCGGTTCAGGGACACGAAGATGCCCTGTTTCTGTCCATGCAGAATAAACGAATCACAGTGCGCGCTGTGGAAAACCTGGTTAAGAAATACGCTTCCGTGGTTACATCCTTAAAAAAGATCACACCGCATAAACTGAGAAGCACCTACGGCACGACTCTATACAGGGAAACTGGCGATATTTACCTTGTGGCAGATGTGCTGGGCCACAAGGACGTAAATACCACCAGAAAGCATTACGCTGCCCTCGAGGAAGATAGGCGCCGCAAGGCCGCCAAGGCAGTTACTTTAAGGGAAAAACGCTAACATACACTAATCACTCACAACTTCAAGGGCATAATATGGTACAATAACATAATTTCCGGCGACAATTTCATCAGAGGCTAACAGATTCAGTTTCTTAACTTCAGTTACATAATCATTGAGATCTTTGTAATGGTCGGGATCAAAATGATCATTGGCAATTGACCATAGCGTATCCCCTCTTTCTATTTCGATGCTCTTATAATATTTATAAGAAGGCTGATGCTCCATACCATTGGCCTCTGTCGAAAAAGAAATAAAGGAAAAGGATATAGTGATAATGAAAATCAGGAACAAAGTAAGCGCGATCATATGGTATCTTAGCTGTCTTTTACGTTTTTGTCTGTTAATCAGTGCCTTTGTTGTGTAATTTGTGTTACTCATAGTACATTTCTCCTTTGCAGAAAATGAAACGAACAAAAATTCCAAACAATTATTCCGAACAGCTGTTTAAATCAGATTATACAGAACAAAGTTTTGTTTGTCAATACCTTTAAAAAAATTTCCAAACAATATTTCGGAATATACGTTTGCATTTTCCTAAGAAGTATGTTATAATGTTAAAAAAGGAGGATTTAAATATGGCATATGGAAAAATTACTGTAAAACAAAAAGAAATTTTGGAGTTTATTAAAGCGGAGATTCTCAGAAAAGGATATCCGCCATCGGTCCGGGAGATTTGTGAGGCTGTCAATTTGAAGTCTACTTCTTCTGTCCACTCACACCTCGAGACACTTGAAAAGAATGGATATATCAGGAGAGATCCGACAAAGCCCCGCGCGATCGAGATTATGGATGACAGCTTCCAGATGGTGCGGCATGAGAGGACAAGCGTCCCTATCGTGGGAACTGTTGCAGCTGGTTTACCGATTCTTGCAGAGCAGAATATCGAGGGATATTTCCCGATTCCCGCCGAAATGGTTCCGGCTGGCGAATCATTTGTGTTAAAAGTAAAGGGTGACAGTATGATCAATGCGGGCATTTTTAATGGAGACCAAATCTTTATCCACGCATGTAATACCGCTGAGAATGGCGATACTGTGGTCGCTTTGGTTGATGATTCCGCCACAGTTAAGACATATTATAAGGAAAATGGACACTACAGACTCCAGCCAGAAAATGACACAATGGAGCCCATCATTTTAGACGATGTAGAAATATTAGGAAAAGTATATGGCGTTTTTCGTCTATATCACTAAATCACTAAATTTCAATAGTTCCAAACATAATATATAAAATTTTTATATCTAATTATAAAAACAAAAAAGCGATCAAAAACTTTGACCGCTTTTTTGTGGATATTTACTCTTTTATGGACTTTATATCAACAATTTTTCCATCCCGCCACATGCGTTCCAGATCATAAAATCCACGACTTTCCTTATCGAATATGTGTACGAGAATATCATTGTAATCCATCAATATCCAGTTTGCAGTGTTATAGCCTTCTACATTCCTTGGCTGGAGTTGGCTTACGGCAAGCTTCTCTACCACATTATCTGCCAGTGCCTGAATCTGGCTCTTGTTTACACCGTTAGTGATCACAAAGTAGTCTGCGATCGTCGATACCTCACTGATATCGATTAACTGTATTTCTTCTGCTTTCTTATCTTCAAGGGCATCGACAATTGTCTTTAAAACATTGTTTAATGTATTCAAGCGAAATTTCCTCCTTTATATGCAGGCCGTACATAACTGTCATAGGTTGTCTGGGTCATTTTGTCTATAGGATTTCCTTTTGCTTCTAAAAATTTCAGGGTATTGGATAGAATTTTTTCCATCGCCTTATCAATATCTACAAATGCCAGCTGGCGGATCAGGTCAAGCTCTGGGATCGGATTGCGGGAGGGTTCTATATAATCGGCAATAAAAATTATTTTTTCGAGCAGGGACATATCGGGGCGCCCGGTAGTATGCCACGTGATTGCCTGAAGAATGTCCTCATCGCTGATTGCAAATTTTGTTTTCGCAATATAGGCCCCGACTTTTCCATGCAATAAATATGGATGACTGGCCTCAAAACTGCTGTAATGAATATTGTTTTTATCACAAACCCGAAGTTTTTTGTCATTATCCATGCACTTTGCACAATCGTGAAGAAGGCCGGCAATTTCAGCCCTCCTAATAAAATCTGAATTGCCAGGATCTGGGTTATACCGCATTGCCATCGCAATCGCCGTATATGCAACCCCAAGCGTATGGTGATACCTGTCTTTTGTCAGATGTTTCTTTAAGTATTTCTTAATCTTCTTCATAATATAAATGCTCCTGTTCTATATAGTGCGCAACCTCCGGCGGGACTAGTTTCCGGATAGATTGGCTGCTTTTAACTCTTGCTCTTATATCTGTAGACGATATATCTAATCTGGGCATGTTGAGATAGATAATATCTGCACCTGATGCCGCCAGACGCGTTCCTTTTTCATGAATTGCATCAAGATCGTAGTCATCTCTCACCGCACATACCAATACTGCCATCTGAAAAATCTGTTGTGGATTTCGCCATTGTTCGATCTGAAACAGGATATCCGCTCCAATAATGAAATAATACTGTGTTTCTGGCGTCTGCTCCGTCAGGGACTTCAACGTTTCAACAGTGTACGTGTTTCCGGATTTCTGGGCCTCGATCATGGACAGCTCAAAGTCAGGATAGTTCTTGATTGCTAGGGCCACCATATCTACCCTCTTCTGTGTTTCCAGAACATTTTCTTTCATATAAGAATTGCCGCTTGGCATGAATAACACCTTGTCTAATGCTACCTGTTCCTGCGCCGTCTGGGCTAACAGCAGATGACCATTGTGAATGGGGTTAAACGTCCCTCCCATAATGCCGACTTTTTCCTTGCTTTTCATGAAATCCCTCCATTGTTTATTTGGGCAAAATTATTTTGGGATTTTCCTTAAACGGTTTATACAATACAATTTTTTTCCCAATCACCTGGACAACCTGCGCATGTGTGCGCTCAGCAATCATATTTGCGATTTCCTTTGGATCGTCCGCACAATTTTTTAGCACCGCTATTTTAACCAGTTCATGCGTATTAAAAACCTCATATATTGCCTCGATATTCTCTGGCGTGACTGATGATTTTCCGATCTGGAACACTGGATCTAGGTTCATTGCCAATCCCTTTAAATGCGATCTTTGTTTGCTCGTCATAGTATTTACTTCCCTTTCCATTACTCCTTATAATAACTAAATGCCAATCCGTACATCCGCACAGTATCCCCTTCCTGAATACCAAGCGCCTCCAGCTCATCCAGTATCTCATTGTTCTTGAGAAATTCCTGGAAGAATTTAAAACCGCGCTCTGATTCAAGATTGGTGTATCCAAGCATTTTCTCAATGCGGGGACCTTCGACGACGTATTCATTTTTCGTTTCGTCGTATTCGACAGTATAAGGTTCATTTTCCACAACGATATCCGTATCCGGGTTAAATTCAGGTTCAAAAACTGTGGGCGGTTCATTGATCTGGTCAAGCAGATCCCTCACATAATACAGCAGCTCATTCAAACCCTGGCCTGAAACTGCCGATATCGGAAAAACCCGGATTCCCTTTGGCTCAAATTCTTCCCTGATCTTTACGACAGGGTCTTCGTCCGGCCCTGAATAAATCGCATCAATTTTATTGGCTGCAATCACCTGTGGTTTGTGTGCAATATCCACATTGTAGGCCTCAAGTTCCCGATTGATCGCGTAAATATCTGCAACGGGATCACGTCCTTCTGTCGAGGCTGCATCAACTAGGTGAATCAATACCTTTGTGCGTTCAATGTGGCGCAAAAACTCATGCCCGAGTCCCACACCTTCGGAGGCACCCTCTATGAGCCCCGGAATATCGGCAATCACAAAGCCTTTTCCTCCATCGAAATCCACGACGCCCAGATTGGGATTTAATGTTGTAAAATGATAGTTTGCAATTTTAGGTTTTGCATTTGAAACAACCGATAGCAATGTGCTTTTGCCAACATTTGGGTAACCAATTAAGCCAACATCTGCAAGTGTTTTAAGCTCAAGAATTACAGAGAACTCTTTAGTTTCTTCCC
>CAJUQZ010000090.1:6812-7134 GCA_910588755.1 uncultured Lachnospiraceae bacterium
AACAACACCAAGATTTGGATTTAATGTAGTAAAATGATAGTTTGCAATCTTTGGCCTTGCGTTTGTGACGCGTGACAGGAGGGTGGATTTCCCGACATTTGGAAATCCGACAAGACCTACATCGGCAATTACCTTCAATTCAAGAAAAAGATTGAGCTCCTTCGCGGGCTGTCCCGGCTGGGCATACTTGGGCGCCTGCATGGTAGATGTGGCATAATGCTGGTTGCCATTTCCACCCTTCCCACCGCTTAGTATGGTCTGTCTGCGGTTTTTACCGGACATATCAGCGATGATTTTTCCTGATTCCAATTCTTTTACAACA
>CAJUQZ010000090.1:7144-11112 GCA_910588755.1 uncultured Lachnospiraceae bacterium
TTCCTTCCGGGACTTTTACGATAAGATCCGCACCGTTTTTGCCGCGACAGTTCCGCTTTCCGCCCTGCTCTCCGTCCTGCGCACAGTATTTTCGGATATGCCGGAAATCGGTCAGTGTGTTGAGTCCCTCGTCAATCTCAAATATGACACTGCCGCCGTTGCCCCCATCTCCGCCGTCAGGTCCACCGTTTGGCACATACTTCTCACGCCGGAAAGAAACATGTCCGTCGCCGCCCTTACCGCTCCTGATATATATTTTGGCTCTATCTGCAAACATTTCATTCAACCTTTCTGTAATAATTCATGCCTTATATACCCTTCTGAACATCATTGGATTACGAAATGATGTTATATGGAAAAGGCTTCAGGTGATACCTGAAGCCTTAGTAGATTCGTAATCTGGCCTTATTTCTCCTCCACAGGATATACGGAAGCCTGCTTTCTGTCTCTTCCTTTTCTCTCGAATCTGAGTACACCGTCAACCAATGCAAACAATGTATCATCCCCGCCGATTCCAACATTTATGCCCGGATGAATCTTGGTTCCGCGCTGTCTGAATAAAATGTTGCCTGCCTTTACGAACTGACCATCTGCTCTCTTCGCACCTAATCTCTTAGACTCGGAATCCCTACCATTCTTAGTAGAACCAACTCCCTTTTTATGAGCAAAAAACTGAAGATTGAACTTCATCATGGTGTTACACCTCCTTGATTATGAGCTCGAAATATCGCTTTTTCTTTGAAAAAGCCTTTTTCTGCGTACTGTAATTTCGTTCGATTTCTTTTAAACCCATCACCATAGAGTCCATCAAAAGCTTTGTCTTTTCATTGATTTCATCAGGAAAATGACATTCGATATAGCCTTCTTTCTCGTCACTTTCAGTAATCATTTTCTCCTTCGCCAGTTCCTCTATGGAATTGAGCGTATTGATCACCAAAACCGAGATCGCAGCGCACACAATGTCACTGCCTGACTGTCCAAAGCCCGCATGTCCCATACAGGTGAAGCCTCTGTAGCTGTCATTGGATTTAAAAATAACAATCGTAGTCATATGATCTAACGAAACGAACAACATCTATTAAGCGTTGATTTTATCAATCTTAACTCGAGTGTATGCTTGTCTATGACCGTTTTTCTTGTGATAGCCTGTCTTTCTCTTGTACTTGTAAACGATGACTTTACGGTCTCTGCCCTGTTCCATCACAGTCGCGGATACCGTTGCGTTGGCCACGTCAGCGCCCACCTTAAGAGAATCATTGCTAACAGCAATCACGTTGTCAAAAGTTACAGTGTTTCCAGTCTCTGCATCAAGCTTCTCTACCTTGATGACATCCCCCTCGGAAACCTTGTACTGCTTTCCACCTGTTGCAATAATTGCGTACATATTGCACCTCCTAAATAATTACTCGCTAACTTTGGTGGTATTTGAAATACACTTTTACCTAGTTATGCGGCATACTCATATATAGTAGCATTGTTGTGGGTGGTTGTCAATGTTTTTTTGCCGGATTTTCACGGATTTTCACATCATCCGGATAATTATTCTCCCTCTGACTGATATCGCTATCAATGATCAGGTTGACCCTTTCGGACAAATCTACCATATTTAGAGGGGACACATATAATCCTGATATGAAATTTTTTCACACGTATTTGTCCGTCATATGATTAAGAAACTGTCCACAATCCCATTACGCCGATATACTAAATGAAAGTGAAAACGCTGTTCCTTTCTCGCATACTATTCTGATTCGATTTTTTCCCTTTTTCAGATTTAATTCTGCCGTAGATTCTGCTGCTATCCCTGATTCTTGCCCTGTGTTATCCTGAAATGCACTATTGTCCTGCTCCGCGGCGTTCTCATGAAATGTGCTGCTACCCGGCTCTGAAGTGCTATTCTGATATGCGCTGCTGTTCTGTTCCGTAGTACTGTCTTGCTCCGCCAGTGTGATGATGGCATTGTCAGGGGTGATCAATACCAGCTTTGCCCTTCCGCTTGTCACGTTCAGATTATAGTGCATCTGCAGCGTCATATCTTCATTTGCCTGATACTTCCAGATGGTATCCATGCCTGTCATCTTTTTACAGCTTACAGTTGTGATTCCATCTTGGGTGCTTATTCTATAATTCGTCTTATTGGCGCTGCCGTCTGAATTTCCTGCAATTAAATCAAGATTATTATAGATGGTATATGGCTGAAAAATCGTGATTAACATGACCACTGCAAATATGGCAGCATACAACATTCCTGCAATAATAATTATAATTGCTAATTTCTTGTCTTTCATTGAACCCACCCCCTTCCTAAACGATAAATGCTCTTACAGTTGTAGCGATTCTCTTACCTGTTTCGCCCATCCTCGTCAACAAATGCCCCCCGACAGTAGTAACCTTACCTGTTTCATTCTCTTCCAATTAACAAACGCCCTTAAGGTGAAATAAATCTCTTACCTGTTCGCCCCTTCCTCGTCAGCAATCGCCCCTACAGGAGTGACAATTCCCTCATCGGAAATCTCCACATTGACAGAAATGCTTTCAAGAAAATCATAAATCCTGCGTTGCTCATCCAAAGCTGCCGCATAGGTTGTCCGATAACCGGATTGTACAGCTGGAATGACCTGCACAGACAGTTGTGTCCCGTCATCATCGCCCGAAAAATGCAGCTGTAAAAGCATAGTGTCGAGTGTTTTTCCATTGAACCAGTAATTTCCAAGGCTGTAAATAATCGGTTTTCCGTCATAGTATTCCATGCCCTGCAGGCAATGCGAGTGCGCACCGATGACCACGTCGGCGCCTGCGTCTAAATATGCTTTCCCGGTGTCTAGCTGCACTTGTTCCAGCTCATAACTGTATTCGGTTCCCCAGTGGACAAAGGCGATGCAGAAATCCGCGTGCGCTTTGGCCTCCTGGATTACCTGCAAAAACAATTCAGTATCATAGCAGCGTAGTATTCCCGGATCGGTGTCTGTTGCCTGAGGTGTCATCTTATATTTTTCCGCACGGGAAGCGGCTACCAGCGCGATGGTTTTTCCGTCCGCTTCCAGATACAAAGGTTCCATTGCCCGCTGCAGTGTATCGCCTGCACCAAAATAAGGGATTCCCGCATCTTCCAGAACGGTGAAGGTGTCAAGCATCGCTTCCCTGCCATAATCATAGACATGGTTGTTTGCAAGCGTCACCGCGTCAACACCAAGCTGATGCAGTACTTCCACCCGGTCGGGATCTGCGCGGAAAGTGTAGGCTTTACCATTGAGCGGTTTTCCTCTCAGACTATAGGAAAACTCATTATTCAGGCACATGATATCCGCCTCCTGCATACAACGGACTAATTCTTCCGAGATGCAATCGTAAATGCCATTTGGCTGGGTTGACAGATACTGTGTAGTTCCCCAGTTCTCGTCCAGGTTGATATCCCCTGCAAAGCATAGCGTGAAATCAAAGCTGGTATCGACCGGCTCCTCGGTTTGATCCTCCGATGCTGGGGCATCTGGAACAATATCCTGTGTTGCGGCAGAAACCAGCAGCGTGTTCGTATCCAGAATAACAGGTGGCTGTTCCGCCATGAGATTGGCTTCTGGCCTCTGACCGCCGCACCCTGTCAGAATGGAGAATGTCCCCAGTAATATGATCCATTTCTTTGCTGCGTAATTCATGTGCACCTCCTAACCTGGATAAACTCAAAGCAATCATTTGAATTGACCTGTTTTTTCCTGATCCTGATAAAGTTGCTCCGCAAGTGATTTCGTCGTCTTTTTGCGGGTGATTTCTACAAGTCCAAGCGCTGTGATGTCAACTACAGTTGTCAGTATGTGGTCTTTTTTTGCAAGCGCCCTCAGCTCCTGTAAGAGCTCATTCTCTTTTTCGTGGTTCCCCATATTAATAAAATCAACCAGTATCATTCCAGTGAGATTTCTGAGACGAAGCTGCCGCATCATCTCTTTGGCGGCTTCTAGGTTAATCTGGCTGAT
>CAJUQZ010000090.1:11178-14311 GCA_910588755.1 uncultured Lachnospiraceae bacterium
CATCGCCTCTGTTTTTTCAATGACCAGATAGGCGCCGGATTTTAGCCAGACCTTTTTGGCGAGCAGTTCGTCAAGCTGTGTCTCTATGCGGTAGAGCTTGTGCAGCGGATACGATTCGTCCTGATACAGTGCAATATTGGCAAGCTGCTCCGGCATATAAAGCGCTGCAAAATCCTTTAATTCATTATAAATCTGTGAATCGTCTGTAAGAAGCTGCTGGTAGGTGATTCCCTCGTCCCGCATATTTGTCAGATAGGCCGGCGCACTTGTCCAAACCCGGCTATAGCATGTCCTGTGAATGCTTTCCCGCAGCAAAGTGGACATTTTTTCATTTAGGGATTGAATCTCCTCCCTGACTGGCTGCAGCCAATTTGCGACATCGCTTTCTGCCCTGTCTGTATACAAAATGGCATGAGACTTGCCAGTCATGTCATCTGTCCCAGAGGGTACATAATCGCTTTTGGCATTCGGTGTATCTGATGTATATAAAAGTGATGCGGCATTTGTGCGAATGACAACACCATAGTCGGTTTCTTTCGGAATGGCTGTCCTAAGCAGTTCTTTTTCAACTTTGGAGCACTTTCTGGATACGCCTTTGTAGGCATTGCCATAGGAAACGACGCTGTATCTGCCAGCCAGTGACAGGTTTGTGGTAAATACGGGATCCTTTGTCCGCACAGCCTCCTTCTCAAGCTGTACCAGGATTTCATCTCCTGCCAGTATCCGGCCATCGTATTTGCGGTTTGTCATGACAGGGACGTAGTCTGTATGAATGGGCAGATAGCCTTTCCTGTTTGGTGCATAATCAATAAATGCCGCTTGCAGCTGGTTGGCAACATTCGTCACCTTTGCGACGAAAATATCGCCTATTTTTGCGTCATCTGTATTTTCACCATTTTGTGTGAAGGCCACGGACTCCATTTTGCCGGTCTGGGTATCCAGCGCAAATGACAGGACTCCGGCCCTGTATTTTGTGATGACATAGCGCATGGCATTCATCTGTGTTCACACTCCCCTAAAGCATTTTTCATATACACTGACATTATAGCAAACTTTGCATGTAATGTTTTTAAATCGAAGATTTTTGTCCAAATTATTAGGTAATTATTCAGCGTTTCAAATAATTAAAACAATTAATGTTTTCAATGCAAAAACAGGAAATTATCCACCATAATACGAGATTGTACCTGTTATACCATCTAAAATACCAGCTTTTAATATACAAACCATAAATCCTTCATCTCCCCACTTTTTTCTGTTTTCATGATAAATTCCATATTTACTGGATGGCTCAAATCCATATCGCGCATAAAGTTCAGGGTTTCCCCCAAGAAACACCGCTCCGTAACCCATTTTTTTCGCTTGATCTAAAGCATATTCAACAAGCATTCTCATAATTCCATGCATTCTATATTTGGGTAAAACGGCACTTTGTGACAAGGTTAATTGTGTGCTTTTACCCGTTTCCGTAATAATGTCTGTTTCATGAAGGGCTACTTCCCCAATGATGATTCCATCCTCTAATATAGCAACGAGAGACAGTTCGGGAACAAAAGTTTCTTTTTGCCTTTCTTTCATAAAATGTTCCATCATAAATTTGCCAGTTTCTATTCCGTGCTGTTCAGCAAAAGCCTCATAAATAACTGCATTAACTTCTTCATATTCTGATGGATTTTCTGGTCTTATTATAACTTTTTTATTGTCAATTACCATACTTTGCCTCATTAAAAAATCTTTATCTGCCCTTTACAATGTATATTTATAAGTTATTTCCCAATGAGTACGCAAAAAACTGCATATCCCGCATCAATACACACTCCCAACATACCCAAGTGGTTTCAACTGAATATCCTTTGCTGTCCCTACATTGGTATACGTTTCCTCCCGTGTAATCAGCAGCCCAAATTCATCGAACGCCTGATTCTTATAGTCATAGATGGCCTTGACAACGAGCGCAGGCTTGATATTTCCAGCGCTGCTGGCATCAACCGTCATGTCAATGGTGTTGTTCTCCTCATTATAACTACAAGCGTAAATATATGGTTTCATGTCGAATGTCGATTCACTCTTTTTCGTCTTCTTTGTGACCATAATTTCATTTTGACCATAAAAGTCAGCTATAACTGGTTCAGTCAAGAACGGTGGCTGGTATTCTTCACGAAAGGCAACAGTATAGCGCGCCGCTGCAACGCTTGCCATTGCGTTACCTGCGCTGTCCGAAAGAAGCCGGACTTCCAGGACGCGGATACCGTCAGCCATCTGTGCATTGAGCGCATCAGTCAACTCTTTTGCACTCGTCAGGCTATTGACTACAATGTCCATATACTCTCCATTACTCTCAAGACCGACTCCGAGCGGGGCTGCAAACGACATAATCTGGTGCGGGCTAAAGCCTGACGAATAAGCAATATCAATACCTGCGCGTCGGATTGCTTTTTGAAAATACCGCATAACGTCCAGATGCCCGATAAATCTTAGCACACCATGTTTGGAAAATTTAATTCTTAATTTCACGTCTTCCCTCCAAAACTTTATAAACTCCGGTTTTCAATACAGATGCCACACTGGAATCTGGCAGCACCGCAGGCATTGCACTGCTGCTGGCAGTTTGGCGTCACCTGTCCGTCAAGCGCCCGCTGCCACTCACGCTTTAAGAAGTCTTTTGAAACACCGCAGTCGATAAAATCCCACGGAAATATCTCGTCAAGGCTGCGCTCGCGTGTCGTGTAAAAACTTGTGTCAATGCCGCATTCCGCAAAAGTCTCCATCCATACATTATGTTTGTAGTACTCTCCCCATGCGTCGAAGATACAGCCCTTTTGGTAGGCTTTCAAAATCGGTTCGCACAGGCGCCTGTCGCCGCGGGCAAGGATTCCCTCCATGACGCTGGCGTCAGCCTCATGCCAGTTGTACTTGATACTCTTCTGGTTCAACTGCTCTGCGACAGCCTTTCTTGTCATGTACGCCTTCTCCAAAAACTGTTCCTTGGTGCACTGCGTTGCCCACTGGAACGGCGTGAAGGGCTTAGGGATAAAGAAGGACGTGCTTGCGACGATCTGCACCTTTCCGTTTCTTTTTTCCTTGGGTACGGTATCGTAATAAATGGCTGCAATCTTGTTGGACAGCTCTGCAA
>CAJUQZ010000090.1:14321-17971 GCA_910588755.1 uncultured Lachnospiraceae bacterium
TCTGTGGGCAGCCCCAGCATAAAATAGAGCTTTACCCTGTTCCAGCCGCCCTCAAATGCCAGGGTAGCACCCTCCAAAATGACTTCTTCAGTCAAACCCTTGTTAATGACATTTCTAAGGCGCTGGCTTCCGGCTTCCGGTGCAAAGGTAAGGCTGCTCTTCCTGACATCCTGTACCTTTTCCATCACCTCGAGCGAAAAGGCGTCGATTCGCAGGGAAGGCAGCGAGATATTGACTTTTTTTTCACGGCACGCGTCGATCAAAAAGGTTACAAGCTCCTCAAGTTTGGAGTAATCGCTGGAGCTTAGCGAGCTTAGCGAAATTTCATCATATCCTGTGTTGTCAAGCATTTTCACGGCATAATCCTTGAGCATTTCCACATCGCGCTCCCGCACAGGTCTGTACAACTGTCCGGCCTGACAGAAACGGCAGCCGCGCATACAGCCTCTCTGGATTTCGAGCACAACCCTGTCCTGTGTACATTTAATATATGGAACGACAGGTTTTTCAGGATAATAGGTATTTGATACATCTACAACAATTTCTTTTAAGATGGTTTTGGGAATGCCAGCGCGTGTCGGCTCAAAGGACTGAATCGTGCCGTCTTCATGATAACGTACCTCATAAAAACGCGGCACGTACATTCCGGGAACCTTTGCGGCTTCTGCCAGAAATTCTTCCCTTGACACGCCTTGTTCCCTGCACTTTTTGTATAAATCCAAAAGGGGACGGTACTGTGTCTCTCCCTCCCCTATATAGAAAATATCAAAGAAATCAGCGATCGGTTCAGGATTATAGCTGCACGGGCCTCCTCCGATTACAATAGGATGCTCCCACGTCCGCTCTGCTGCCAGCAAGGGGATTTGGGACAAGTCCAATATCTGCAAGATATTGGTATAGCACATCTCATACTGGAGTGTGATGCCCAGAAAGTCAAAGTCCTTAATCGGTTCCTGCGACTCCAGCGCAAACAAAGGAATTTTTCTCTCCCGCATGACTGCATCCAGATCCGGCCACGGCGAATAGACACGCTCACACCATGTATCCTCAAAACGGTTGAACATATCATATAAGATCTGGATACCAAGGTGCGACATGCCAATCTCATACACATCGGGAAAGCACATCGCAAACCGGACAGCGATGTCCTCTTTATCTTTCATGACGCTGTTTATTTCGTTTCCAATGTAGCGCGCCGGTTTTTCAATTTTTAGCAGTATCTCATCATTTAAAGCTAATTTTCTCATATCTATCCTCTGTTCTTGCTCCATGTCATAATAGTTCCCGCCTATAAATAATCACATCTTTCAGCCAAAAATCTTGGCTTTTAAAAGGATTATAGCAATGTCTGCTATCGTGTCAGGAGAGAGCTGTACAAAAATATTTCTGCACAGCTCTCCCCGATAACTCTTATTGCAAAAGCCCTGGTACTACCGGCTGCGGAAGCATCTTCCCGTCCACATCAAACAGATAGGGAACACCGTCAATTTCAACGATACCAGTCTGCATAGTTCCATTGATGTCAAAATAGTAAATGCTATCGCCAATCGTTGCCAGTCCAATTACCATATGTCCGTCCGCTTCAAAATACTTTGCGGTGACGCCGTCATTGAACCAGCCTGTAAACAGGACTCCGTCTGCCGCAAACAGGTAAGAAAGACCATTCAGATTCACAGCACCTGTCAGCATGATTCCATTCGCATCAAAGCAGTAGGTCTTTCCGTCTATCGTCTGCCAGCCTGATACCCTGTGCCCGTCTTCCATCGCCAGATAATATGTGTAAACGCCGTCATTAAACCAGCCTCTCACCAGTGAGCCATCTGCAGCGAACAGGAACGTCTGACCGCCAATTGTCTGCCAGCCTGTCAGCATGATTCCATTTGCATCAAAACAGTAGGTCTTTCCGTCAATCGTTTGCCAGCCGGATACCCTGTGTCCGTCCTCCGTGGACAGATAGTAGGAAAATACGCCGTCATTAAACCAGCCATACACCATAGGGCCTTCTGCGGCAAACAGGAACGTCTGATCGCCAATCGTCTGCCAACCTGACTGCATAATACCATTAAGATCAAAATAGTAATATTTATTATCTACAATACTAAGCCCTGTAAGCATATGCCCGTCGGTTGAGAAAAACCGCTTCCCATCTGCAAAGTCCAAAAATCCGACATACATCGCGCCATCTGCCGCAAAGAAATAGGTCAGCCCATTGAGGTTCTGAAGCCCTGTAAGCATTTTGCCGTCCGCGTCAAAGCAGTACATTCCCGGTCCAATAGGCGTGAATCCCACAGCCATCACACCGTCCGGGTGCAGATAATAGAGCGCGTCCTCAAGCGGCAGCCACCCTGTAACCATGCGCCCTGCAGGATCAAGATAATATTTCGCAGTTCCAAGGTCAAGCCAGCCCCGCTGCATCTTGTAATTGATATAAAAGTACAGATAGCCTTTTCGTGGAACCCAGCCTGTATTGACAATGCTGGTAGAAAAATCCTTCAGGGCATAGTTCAAATCCACATCGCCGTTGATTCCCGGCACGTTCCCCTTACAGGAATACTGCCATATGGCAGCATCGGGTATATCACATGCATCCGCCCACTGTGCTACCCATTTGTCATAGAATACCGGACCAAGCCTCTTATTAAACCAGCTGGTGCTGCTGTAAACCATCGGATAGTAACCCTCCGCCTCAATCATGGCGCAAAACGTGTTCGCCATGAGGGATAACGTCTCCGGCGAGAGGGATTTCTGGACATTGTCCTCAACGTCCCACACCACAGGATAAGATACCTGTAGATTCTGGATCGCGCCCAGGACAAACTGTGCCTCCGCTGCCGCCTCCTCAACGCTTTTTGCGTAAGAGTAAATGTACACACCCGTCTTGATGCCTGCCTGCTGCGCGGCAAGCATATTGTAATTAAAATAGGGATCAATGCCGGACTTTGTGCTGCCGACCTTGATAAAAACAAACGAGACGCCGCTCTGGGCCACCGCCTGCCAGTCGATTGCGCCCTGGTACTTTGAGACATCAATCCCGTTTTCAACGACTGCCGCTTTTGACGGAAAAGCCGGTATGCAGCAAAGCATACACACCGCAAGAAACGCGCAGATAATCCGTGTAAATTTGTTGGCTGATTTCTGTTTCTTCATCAGTCACCTTTCCTTCCTGTATATGTACAAATGTATTCGTTGTCTATAAACTTCCTTTTGTCGAGAGCACATCTCTGATGCGCCCGTCCATAGATACCGCCTCGTCAAGCGCCTTGGCAAATGCTTTGAAGACAGCCTCAATCATGTGATGGCTGTTCTCACCGCTAAGCATTTTGATATGTATGTTCATGGCTGCGCTGTATGATACGGCATAGAAAAATTCTTTCACAAGTGACGTATCAAAGCTGCCGACCATAGCATTTGGAAAGCTACAGTCAAACTGCAGGTACGGACGACCACACAGGTCAACTGCGCACAGCGCCAGTGCATCGTCCATCGGTAAGATAAAATATCCGTACCGCCTGATGCCTTTCTTGTCACCCACCGCTTCCCTGATAGCATTTCCAAGCACAATACCGGCATCCTCGACCGTATGGTGCCCATCGACATCCAAATCGCCCCTGACTGTGATATCCAGATCAAAAAACCGTGTTTGGAAAAGC
>CAJUQZ010000091.1:0-2827 GCA_910588755.1 uncultured Lachnospiraceae bacterium
AAATTTCGACGGCGATGCGGTGGCATCGTCTAGAAATTTTAACGACACAATGGTGCAAAGCAGGTAGTTCACGAGTCGAATTTCTGGCCAGATAGAGTACTAGTATAACTTCTGACTAGATGGAACCCTAGACGCTTTTGTGCAAAAAAACAATTTTATTCTATCGTAAAAATTCCTAAAATGCAATTACTTATGGCAAATAACCGCAACTATTATAACAAATAATGCGGCATTCCTGTAAAAAAAGTTGAAAATTTGGTAAATATCCACTATACTATATATCAAGAGGGGTATTTATTACCATTTTCGTTTTTTACGCACAATTTATATATAAACGATACAAGGAGGATAACATGAGATTAATAACACGTTCTGACTTTGATGGCCTTGCCTGCGGTGCGCTCTTGAAGGAAGCTGGAATCATTGATCATTGGAAATTTGCACACCCGAAGGATTTACAGGATGGACTGGTGGAGGTGACAGAGGATGACTGCCTTGCCAACGTCCCCTATGTGGAGGGCTGCGGTCTGTGGTTTGACCACCATTCCAGTGAGCACGAGAGACTTCAGCTGGCAGGAAAGTACAAGGGAGAGAGCCGCATCACGCCCTCCTGCGCGCGTATTATCTATGAGTACTATGGCGGAAGGGAACGTTTCCCCCAATTTGACGATATGATGGAAGCCGTTGACAAGGTAGATTCGGGCAATCTCACCATCGACGAAATCCAGAATCCAAAGGGGTGGATCCTTGTCGGATTCCTGATGGATCCCCGTACTGGTCTAGGACGCTGGAGAAACTTCACAATCTCCAACTATCAGCTGATGGAAAAACTGATCGACGCATGCCGTACCATGACGACTGAAGAGATCCTCGCACTGCCAGATGTACAGGAGCGCATCGAGACTTACTTCGAACAAAATGAAAAATTTATGGAAATGGTCAAAAAATATACGCGTGTGGATGGCAAGCTCATCATCTCTGATTTGAGAGGCGTTGACCCCATCTACTCCGGAAACCGTTTCCTGATCTACAGCATGTATCCTGAGCAAAACATCTCTGCTTGGATCGTGAGCGGACGCGGTGGTGCAGGCTGCAGCGCGGCATGCGGCTATAGCGTCCTCAACAGGACATCAACCGTCGATGTCGGAAGCCTGATGTTAAAGTATGGCGGCGGCGGTCACAAAAAGGTCGGAACATGCCAGTTTAGCGATGACAACATGGCGGAAGAACTTCCAAAGATGCTCGCCGAACTCTCCGCGCTGGCAAATGCATAATTAAAACAGAAAAACCGGATGCCCAGGCACCCGGTTTTTCTGTTTTAATTATGCATTGCCTTCCTCTTCTCAAAGAAAGTATCCACTGACTTCTTAATCTGTTCTGGCGGCATCGTCTTTAGCAGATATCCGTCCGGTTTCAGTTCCATGACCTGCATGACACTCTCCTTATCCCCCTTGCTGGTGAGGAATATGACCGGAATATCCGCAAACTCCACCTCGCTGCGGATCATACCAAGCACCTGCTTGCCGTCAACAATTGGCATCTCATAATCGAGCAGCACCAAATCCGGTCTGTTCGTCGAGAGATACTTGATCGCCATTGCTCCGGAATTTGCGAGGATCACCTGGTATTTCTCCTCCAGCCAGCCTTTCACGTTGCGAAGCATCGCGCCGGAATCATCCACCACCAGGATTTTTTTCTTATTCTGCTTCCCGAATGTGACAAGATAGGACTCAATGGACTCTGCAACCTCGTTGACGTTGATTGGACGCGGAAACTCCTTCTGGATCAGATGCAACGGAATCACCTTTACAACCTCCGCAATCTCCTGCGGATCGCCTGTGACAAATATAGGTATATCCTGCTCAACTGCCAAATCCTTCAGATATGTAAGCCCCTGATGAAGCTTGATCAGCTCCTCGTCCGCAAAAATGAAAATCAGATCCATATTTTCTTTTATCTTGCTGAGTACATCCGGATCCGCATGTGTGTTCGTTATCTTGCACTCCGCCTGTTCAAGCCTCTGTTGAAGCGACACGAGCAGATAACTCGGCACCTCCGATACAATCAATACTTTTTGCATAATCAACCTCCACTTTTATTCTCATCTCTATCATCTTTTTCCCTGTGTTCATGACATCTTCCATCGCCACATCTGCCACATAAGCCCGCAGTTCTTCCATATACGGCCCAAGCGCCTCCGGCAAACGATACTCCTCAAGCGCCGCAAGCGCCGCGTCGGCCCCATCTAAGTCAAAGCTGTCCATCGCTGCATTGAGTTTTTCAAGCGCCTCTATTACCTCGGCAACTGGAACCTCCCTCTTATCCTGCTCGTTTGCCTTTCCGTAGGGCTCTAATATCGGCTTGTAGCTCCTGTACAGCTCCATGATGGCGGGATTTTCCCTAGTGATCGTCTCCACGTCCTGTGCATTGCCGCATTGCTCCATTTTGTAAAACAACTCTGAAAGCTCTAGGGCCCCGATCATGCGCGCTGTGTTTTTCAAAGCATGTACTTCTATAGTATAATCGCGAATCATTCCGTCTGCAAGACATTTTTCAATTTTTGTCGCTTTCAGGTCGATTAATTTGTAAAAGTCACCAAGCAGGTTGGTAAACAGCTCCAGGCTGCCGGAATTTTTTACGCCCTCTGCGACGTTAAGTCCCTCGATGACAGGAAGCTCCTGATCCGGAATCTTCTCCTGCACAGTGGCAACCGGCGCTGAGAGCTTCTGGATCAGCTCGTTTGGAAGCCATGCGCGAATCTTGCTGCAGATATCCTTCAACTCAATCGGCTTTGCCACGAAATCATTCATGCCCGCTTCCTTAAATG
>CAJUQZ010000091.1:2837-7651 GCA_910588755.1 uncultured Lachnospiraceae bacterium
CGCGATGATTGGCATAGTCTGAAGATATGTGTCCGGAAGTTTTCTGATATTCTGTGTTGTCTCCACGCCATCCATCACAGGCATCATGTGATCCATAAAGACGATATGATACTTCTTTTCCTGCACCATCTCAATCGCCAGCTTGCCGGAACTTGCAGTGTCTATGTTCATCCGCAGTGGCTGCAGCAGTCCTTTTGCCACTTTTAGGTTCATTTCATTGTCATCCACAATCAAGATCTGCGCCTGTGGCGCGACAAAATTCATCACGTTATCCGTCTCCGCAAAACTCGCTGTCGTCTCATGGTTGATCACCTGGCAGAAATTAAGCGTATATAGCGGTTTATTGACAACCTTCACCTGCCCGTTCCAGACATTCTCCCGCATGGGATTTTGCAGCACGCAAAGTTCCGTCCCGTTTGAGACGAAATATTTCTCAATCCCGTCCTTGAGCTCCTGGTAAACCGATTCATCCACAAAGAAGAAATCAACCTTGTCTCCCCTGTCACGCGCCTCATAACAGTCCACATACCGCAGCCCGTAACTCTCCGCCATATTTTTGAGCTGCGTCAGGATGCGCTTGTCGCCCATATGGCCGCTCACGACCATTGGCTCATGGACGATTGCCTCCTCCTTGATAACCGCCGCAATTTGTTTTCCAACCACTTTCTGTGGTATATGAAAATAAAATTCACTTCCCTTGCCGTACTCACTCTGCACACCGATCTGTCCGCCCATATTCTCGACTAGCTGCTTGGAAATCGCAAGCCCCAGACCCGTTCCTTCTTTATTTCTGTTTTTCTTTGTGTCAACCTGCTGGAAAGAACCAAATAGCTTTTTCAGATCCTCGGGCTTGATCCCCTGACCGCTGTCCTGCACTGAAACCGCCATGTCCACCATGTCAGGCTCCTCCATCTGTGTCAGTTTGATTGTGAGTCTGACATACCCTGCCTCTGTAAACTTGATTGCATTGTTTGCAATGTTAATGATGACCTGTCTGATCCGGAGGGAATCGCCATACAGCCTGTTTGGCAGCTCTTTGTCAATATCAAACATAAGTTCTATCGATTTGTCGGCAATCCTGTTGAGAAAGATCATACTAAGGTCGCTTAACATAGACATCGGCTCATACTCCTCCTCGATAATCTCAAGCTTTCCCGACTCAATCTTGGAGAAATCAAGAATATCATTGATGATCGTGAGCAGCGACGCGCCAGAATTCTTGATGTTCATGAGATAACCTCTGTCCTGCTCGCTCAAATCGCTCCTTAGCAGAATCTCTGTCATTCCCACGATGGCATTCATGGGCGTGCGGATCTCATGCGACATGTTGGACAGGAAATTGGATTTGGACTCGTTTGCCTCCTCCGCGTGGAGCTTTGCCTCCTTAAGCTGCTCCATCATATTATAATTCTCTGTCAGGTCAACAAGGATCATCGCGTGTCCCCTGATTCTATTTTTCACATTCAGGTCCCTGATATATTTCTTGTAATGTCGGTCCTCAATGACAATCTCCTCGTCCTCTGACGTGAAAAGGCGCTCTAATCGCTTCGAAAGCTTTTCCCCCTTGTGAATCCCCGAAAGCTCCTCAAAGTTCTCCCGCGCATACTTGTTTGAATCGAGGTATGCATACGATTTGTCTGCAACCAGAAACAGCGCGTCGAAGTTCTCAACCATCCACCCCCGCCCGATATCGAGAATATTAAAGATATCCCCCTCGACCACACTCAAAATGATCAGCAGGACGGCTATCGCTGAAAAAAGAGGAACAACCTCAAAATTAAAATTGAACAAAAGTTCCAGCACAAGTGGTATGATGACGACGAACTTCGCAACAATCAGATGGGACAGGTTGTGCTTTTCCGTTCCTCCCTGCTTGCGCAACTGAACCCTCCGCACGATCATATAAACAATCAGCGATGCCAGTATAACAGCAAGTCCCCCATACCGGATCGCATACACAACACTCCCCTGCCTGTTCAAAAAATGATATCCAAATCTAGCATCCTCTCCAAAATCCATCTCCCCGAATGCCATCTCACGCCTCTTGTCATCCCACATGACGATCAGGGCAATGGCCTCAAATGCCAGCCATATTTTTGTAAAAACCCCTATGGCCTTATGCCTTACATCGATCTGCATATACGATAAGATAAATTTGATAAAGAAATAATAGAATAAAAAATTCCCGAGATATTCCATCTTCAATGCCATTGTCGCCTCGGAAGGATTGTTTGTCCGAAGCATTAGATAATACGCCCCATTCATGATCAGACAACCGATGTTTGCCACCATCAGGTTTGTCGAGGTGCTGTTCTGCTCCTTGCTCATAAGGACAAAAATACCAATTAAGGGTATCACGGCCCCAATAAATGGTATAATACTAAACGCTGTTGCCCAGCTCAATTCAAACGGCATTCTAAATACACTCCTTTTTCCACATTGCTGCACAGATATCTCTATTCTATACTGTTTTGTGGTTTCTGTCCATTGTTTTTGCCAAATCATAGGTACTTAGTACATAAGGTATCATGTGTTACTATCCTGCCAGAACAGCTTTCATCTGTGTATCCCGCATACAACACAACACCGCCCTCTCGGGCGGTGTTGTTTGATGGAATTAACGAAATATATGATGGTTTGTCAAATCTTAAATTGCCTCATGGAATGTTCTAGATATTACATCCGCCTGCTGCTCCGGTGTCAGCTTGATAAAGTTTACAGCATAGCCGGAAACTCTGATTGTGAGCTGCGGATAATTCTCAGGGTGTTTCTGTGCGTCTAACAGGGTATCCCTGTTGAGTACGTTTACGTTGAGGTGATGTCCGCCCTTTGTTGCGTATCCATCCAAGAGATTTACTAAATTGCTTACCTGTGCGTTATCTGTCATGATAATTCCTCCTTTTATAAAATAAACTGATTGTTTCTGTGCTTTGTCTTTATGCTCTGTTCTTTTGTAATTTTAGTATATTTGATTTTAGTAAGATTATCTGTAACAAATGTTACATTTTAAAAATATTTATGTTTTTTTATAAATACAATTCTAATACAATACTTCCAGTGCATCCCGGTTCACAATCCGGATTGCATTTTTGTCCGCCTCAATCAGCTGTTCCTGCTGCATCTTCATCAGCTCCCGCGACAGAGACGGCCTGGTCGTACCCAGATAATCCGCCAGCTCCTCTCTGTTCATGGCAAGCCTTACAGTGTCTGTCCTAACGCCATCATCGTCTGTCTGCTCGAGCAGCCACAGGGCAATGCGCTCACGCAGCGTTGTCCCTGACAGCAGATGAAGCTTTCTGGTCATCGTGAAATTTTTTTCGGACTGTATCTCCAGCATGTTCCTGGTGATCATGCGGTGATGCTCACAGGCATTGCTGCAAAAGCAGTAAAAAAACTGCCACGGAATCTCGAGCACCTTCACCCTCCCCTGCGCGATGGCATCATACCAGTACGCCTTGGTATCCGCAAAGAGAAACATCTCACCAAAGACATCCCCCTGCCCTACCATGAAAAGCACATCCCGCTTTCCCGACGCAAAATCCTTTGAGATCATGACAGTTCCCTCAAGTACCAGAAACAGGTTTTTTGGCGTCTCGCCCTGCCGGAATATGTAGCTTCCCTCCTCAAAGAAACGCTCAGTTGTCTTAGAACAGCGAAACATCTTCTCGATCTCCTCTTTGCTAATATCCCGGAACAAGTGAATCTGGTCACAATTTTTGATATTTTCTACCATATAGTCCCCAAATCCTTTCCCACAAATCAATCCTTATCTAAAAAAGGGAAACGCAGGTCTGCGTTCCCCTTATAATCATCAGCCTCTGCTGACATATCTCTTTCGCATAAATTACATCATTCCGCCCATACCAGGCCCGCCTGCCGGCATTGCCGGTGTCTCTTCCTTGATGTTTGCGACAACAGATTCTGTCGTGAGCAGTGTGCTTGCTACAGAACATGCATTCTGCAATGCGCTTCTTGTCACCTTTACCGGATCAAGAATGCCAGCCTCAACCATGTCTACATACTCCTCCTTAGCCGCATCAAAACCGATACCTGCCTTGGACTCCCGCACTTTGTTTACGATAACACTTCCCTCAAGACCAGCGTTTGCAACGATAATGTGCAGCGGGGCATCCAGTGCCTTAAGCACAATCTTTGCGCCTGTCTTCTCGTCCCCATCAAGTGTCTCAACAAGCTCTGCAACCTTCTTAGAAGCGTGGATATAAGCAGAACCGCCGCCTGCGATAATCCCTTCCTCCACTGCTGCCCTTGTAGCGTTGAGTGCATCTTCCATGCGAAGCTTTGCTTCCTTCATCTCTGTCTCTGTCGCTGCGCCGACACGAATCACTGCCACACCGCCTGCAAGCTTTGCAAGTCTCTCCTGCAGCTTCTCCTTGTCAAAGTCAGATGTCGTCTCCTCAACCTGCTTCTTGATCTGAGAGATTCTCGCCTCGATGGCTGACTTGTCGCCCTCACCGTCAACGATAATTGTGTTCTCCTTCTGAACCTTTACAGACTTCGCGCGTCCACACTGCTCCAGTGTCGCCTCCTTGAGATCCAGACCAAGCTCCTCGCTGATCACCTGGCCACCTGTCAAAATCGCGATGTCCTCGAGCATAGCCTTCCTTCTGTCGCCATATCCAGGCGCTTTTACAGCTACTACATTGAATGTGCCACGCAGCTTATTGACGATCAGTGTTGTGAGCGCTTCGCCCTCAACGTCCTCAGCAATGATCAGAAGTTTTGCACCAGACTGTACTACCTGCTCTAATACTGGAAGAATCTCCTGGATATTGGAAATCTTCTTGTCTGTAATT
>CAJUQZ010000091.1:7661-13045 GCA_910588755.1 uncultured Lachnospiraceae bacterium
ATACGGATCCTCCATTGTCGCTTCCATCTTATCCATATCTGTTGCCATGTATGCTGAAATATATCCGCGGTCAAACTGCATACCTTCCACAAGATCAAGCTCAGTCTGCATTGTCTTGGATTCCTCGATCGTGATAACGCCGTCACCAGAAACCTTCTCCATCGCATCTGCTACCATGTTTCCGACTTCCTCGTCACCGGAGGATACTGTAGCAACCCTTGCAATATGCTGCTTTCCGTTTACTTTGGAGCTCATCGCTGCGATCGCTTCCACTGCGCAGTTTGTCGCTTTCTTCATACCTTTTCTCAAAATAATGGGGTTTGCACCTGCTGCCAGGTTCTTCATTCCCTCGTTAATCATAGCCTGTGCCAAAACAGTTGCTGTTGTCGTACCGTCACCTGCCACATCGTTTGTCTTGGTAGCCACTTCCTTTACAAGCTGTGCACCCATGTTTTCGAACGCATCCTCAAGCTCAATCTCCTTTGCGATCGTAACGCCGTCATTTGTGATAAGCGGTGCGCCGAAAGACTTGTCAAGAACAACATTTCTCCCCTTAGGTCCCAATGTCACGCTCACTGTGTCAGCTAACTTATTTACACCTGTCTCCAAAGTCTTACGAGCCTCTGCTCCGTATTTGATTTCCTTTGCCATGATTCAATCATCCTCCATATTTTTAAAATATTATTCGAAAATTCGTTCGGAGAACGCGCCTTTTGCGTTCTCTTAATAACTAAGAAAATCTTATTCTGTGTCCTTTACAGCATTTTAGATTTTCTTAGTTATTTATTTTCTTAGTTATTTCTTACTGAATGACTGCTAAAATGTCATTCTGCTTTACGATAATGAACTCTTCCTCTTCGATCTTGACTTCTGTCCCAGAATACTTTGAGAAGATGACATTATCGCCAACCTTGACTTCCATCTTGACCTCTTTCCCATCAACGACTCCGCCTGGTCCTACAGCGATCACTTCCGCCTGCTGTGGCTTCTCCTTGTTCTGTCCCGGCAACACGATGCCTGACTTTGTTGTCTCCTCTGCAACCAACTGTTTCAATACGACTCTGTCTCCCAATGGTACTAATTTCATGTGAAATGCCTCCTTATGATTAAATAAAATAATTTGCTTTTTAATTAGCACTCTTATCTGTTGAGTGCTAACAAATCATATAATAGTTATTTGATGAGCGTTCTGCAAACAGGTTTAGATTATATTATCTCCCATTTTCTTCCATTTACTCATACTTTCTTGTATTTTCTTTATTTTTTAAAGTTTATAGTACTTAATAATTATTTTAGATTTAGATATTTTTCAGCCCTTTTTCCAGTCTTTCCCTGTATCCCGGCGCGTTCTTGATGGCAAATTTATTCTCCAGCATAGCATATTCAGCATCCGAGAGAATATTCTTAAAGCTTTCCTCCACATTGGTCCGCATCACACAACCCACCGCAATACTGGGCGCAAGCTTCTCGTCCTCAAAGCTGTCGCACGCCTGCTGTATCGCGTCGCAGTAAGCCCTCGCCTCGTCCTCCTCTGCAAGCGGCAAAAGCACGTTGAACACATCGCCCTCCACCCTGCCAATCACCGCATGCTCCAGTCCGGTTTCCCTCACCTTATCCCTAAGAATCCCCGCCACTGTCACAATCAGGCGGTCGCTCTCCTCCTCGCCATAATTATTGTCCACAAACCGCCAGTCATTGATATTGACGCAGATTACCGCAGTGGGAACGACCTCGCGCTCGGCAAGCTCCTTCATCTGGCTGATAAAATGGTTCCTGTTGAGCACGCCCGTAAGCGGATCATTCTGCCCGGAATACTGAGCGGCCTCCCTCTCTTGCTGCTCCAACTCCTCAATGTAGACCGCCTGCTCACTTGCCAGATACGATTTCTCACTATGATTTTCCAAGGTCTTAATATATGCTCCAAGGATTTTCTCCACTGCGCCAAACTCCTCCTGCGCAACGTGATCGTACTTCGCATATATATGACACACTGTACGGTCCTTCACGCGAATCTTGTTGCCAGGCTTGTTGACCACATCCGGCAAAAAACCGTCAAAATCACCAATTGTCATCAGTATGTTCCCATGTCTGTCCGTCATCAGCGTATCCAGCCCAAAAGTCTCCCTAAGCTGTGTCAGCATGATTTTTGCAGTCTCCAGGTCAAATAAATCCCTAGGCGAATAATTCTTACTGTTCTGTTCGATTCTCTGTGCAAATTCCGTCCTCTTCCCGTTCATTATTCCTCTTTCTCCTTCCACCATCTTAATCAGGTATCCATATAGGATAAGCTTCGTATTTTGTAATTAGAGTATACCGTTTAATCCGTCTGCTGTCTATCCTATTTCAGCACAAACCTGTCAATAATCTCAACAATTCCATCGTGGTTATTGTCATTTTGTGTGATATAGTCCGCGTGTGCCTTCACAAGCGGCCTGCCGTTTGCCATACAGACACCGACTGCGGCGGCATCAATCATCGTGATATCATTTTCCTCATCTCCCACTGCAACGGAATTTTTGATGTGGACGCGAACCGCACTGCACAGATTTATTAACGCATTTCCCTTGCCTGCCTTTTTATTGTAAAATTCAAGATAGTAATTGTTCGAAAATGCACACGTGATATCCTTGGCAAACTCTGATGCCTCCACTTCCCTGCGCAGCTCCTCAAGCCGTGACCTATCGTTCATATCGATGGCAAGCAGCTTAAACGGCGCATGTGCCAGCTCCTTTTCCAGATTTGTTCCAACCCTGTATGGTGACCGAATCGCCTTTTTATAAAAAAGGAGCTCCTCGTCCTCTGCACAGCTTATAATGTGAGTATCCGTGTAGGTCTGAATGTGAATCCCTTTTTCCAGAGCCATGTCAAAAATCGCCTGCGCTGTTGGTATCGGGACATCATACTGTTCAATGACAGAACCATTTGTGCAGTCATAAAGAACTGCACCATTGTACGCTGCCATATAAATCTTCCCTTTGGTATCATCGTTCTGTATATTTAGTACCTCCAGCACATCAAGTATGCTGTTCACGGATCTGCCACTCGCCAGCACAAGGTGGTTTCCTTTTGTCAGCATTTCCATGATTTTGTCTCTAGTATGCGCCGATATCGTCTTCTGCGCGTTGAGAAGCGTATCATCAAGGTCTGTAAACAGGATCTTTGTGCGCAGCGCCTTCTTTAAGCACTCGAGAATGCCATCTGGCACATAGAGCTTTCCATACCCGGAAGCAAGATCCAGCCCCGGCTTATTCGCGCCGTGAAAATCCGACCCGCCACTTGGCAGCAGGTTGAATTTCTCCGCCAGCGCCTTCATCTGTTTCTCCTCCGCCGGCGAATACGTACTGTAAAAACACTCTATTCCCATCAGTCCAGCCGCTTTTAACCGCCTCACCAGCACCTCAAGCTGCTCATGCCCAAGCCTGTACAACGTAGGATGTGCCAGAATCGGTATCCCACCCGCCTCTAATGTCACCCCGATCACTTCCTCGGGCGTTACCTTCTCGCGGTGTACAAAATACGGCGTGTTATCACCAAGATACCGCTCAAACGCCTCGTTGCGGCTCTTTACATAGCCCTTGTCAAACAGGTACGCAGCGTAGTGCGCCCTTGTAATCACCGCCCCCGGATTGGCCTCCAAAAGCGCCTCGTACGTGATATCAATACCTGCCCCGCGCAGATTCGCACACAGCTTATGATTCCGGTCCGTCCGCGACTGCTTAAAGCGCGTCAGATACTCCAGAAAGACTGGAGTCCTGTGATCAATGAACAACCCAACAATGTGCACATCGCGCTGGTTGTACTCTGTTGAATACTCGATCCCGGGAATCACCTCAATTGGCTTCCCCTTCGCATATTCCATCAGCGCGTCGAGTCCATCCACTGTGTCATGATCTGTGAGCGCCACCGCGTTCAGGCCCTTCTCTATGGCATAGTCCACCAGTTCACCTGGCGTGAATGTGCCATCTGAAAAACACGAGTGTGTATGCAAATCAACAAATCCCATCTCCAACTCTCCTTTTATCAATCGGAATGAAAAAAGACAGCTAAACTGCCTCTTTTCACCAAAAATATAGAAAAATAACCGATGCCGGCTATTCCTCGCCGCCCTCGTCCTCTGCCTCCGCGGTATATACAGAGGTTCTCTTTCTCGCCATCTCGTCACTTGCAAGGTACTCATCGTAAGTCGTAATCTTGTCAATCAGGCTGCCGTCCGGCAGAATCTCCATAATGCGGTTTGCCGTCGTCTCCACAAACTGGTGGTCGTGGCAGGCAAATATCGCCATACCAGGAAACTTGATCAATCCGTTGTTGAGCGCCGTGATAGATTCCATGTCCAGATGGTTTGTCGGCTCGTCAAGGATCAGGCAGTTTGCGCCGCTGATCATCATTTTGCTAAGCAGGCAGCGCACCTTCTCACCACCGGAAAGTACCTTAACCTTCTTCACGCCGTCCTCACCCGCAAAGAGCATGCGCCCTAAGAAACCGCGCACATACGTAATATCATCCACCGGCGAATAGCCCATCAGCCAGTCTGCAATCGTGTAATCATTGTTAAACTCATTGGTTGGATCCTTTGGAAAATAAGCCTGAGAAGTCGTGACACCCCACTTGTAGGTTCCCTCGTCCGGCTCGATCTCCCCCATCAGGATCTGGAAAAGCGTCGTCTTGGCAAGCTCATTTGCGCCCACAAACGCGACCTTATCCTCGCGCCCTAAAATAAACGAAATATTGTCGAGCACTTTTTCGCCTTTGACTGTCTTGGAGAGGTGCTCAACTGTGAGCACTTCGTTTCCAATCTCGCGGTCAGGACGGAAATCAATATACGGATACTTGCGGCTCGACGGCTTGATGTCATCAAGCTCAATCTTCTCCAAAGCGCGCTTTCTCGATGTCGCCTGCTTGGACTTGGAAGCGTTTGCAGAGAAGCGCGAGATGAACTCCTGCAGTTCCTTGATCTTCTCCTCCTTCTTCTTGTTGGCCTCCTTCATCTGTTTGACAAGCAGCTGGCTTGACTCATACCAGAAGTCATAGTTGCCGGCATAGAGCTGAATCTTGCCATAATCAATATCTGCGATCTGGGTACATACCTTGTTCAGAAAATAGCGGTCATGCGACACGACAATGACCGTATTGTCAAAATTGATCAGAAATTCCTCAAGCCACGCGATCGCATCGAGATCTAGATGGTTGGTTGGCTCGTCGAGCAGCAGGATATCCGGATTGCCAAAGAGTGCCTTTGCCAGCAGCACCTTCACCTTCTCGCTGCCGCTTAAGTCCTTCATCAGAGAATCGTGAATGTCCGTGTCGATGCCAAGACCATTTAAAAGCTGCGCCGCGCTAGACTCTGCCTCCCAGCCGTCCATCTCGGCAAATTCTCCTTCCAG
>CAJUQZ010000091.1:13055-17935 GCA_910588755.1 uncultured Lachnospiraceae bacterium
GGCGCGGATTCCGTCCTCGTCCGTGAAATCCTCCTTGGCATAGATGGCATCCTTCTCCTTCATAATCTCATAGAGACGCGCATTTCCCATGATCACGACATCCATGACCGGATACTCGTCGTACTTGAAGTGGTCCTGCTCCAGCACAGAGAGCCGCTGTCCTGGTGTGATCGTGATATCACCCTTTGTCGTCTCTAACTTGCCGGACAGGATTTTTAAGAAGGTGGATTTGCCTGCCCCGTTTGCACCGATCAGGCCGTAGCAGTTCCCTTCTGTAAACTTGATGTTGACATCCTCAAATAACGCTTTCTTCCCAACTCTATAGGTTACATTGTTTGCACTTATCATGATAATTTCCTCTTTATAAAAAATACATATTTTGGTTACGCACTCTTACTATTATACATAAAAAGCACGGATTTACAAGGAAAATTTATCAATTATTTTTTAAACAGCTTCCCAAAGAGACCTTTCTTATCCGAACCATCTGCAGCGTCCGTTTCGCCAGAAGCATTATCCTGGCTGACTGCTGCACTGTTCCCGGACATAGCTGCCCCCTGGAACTTCTCCACATTTGCAGGATTCTCCTTTAGCGACAGCAACGCATCGTACGCCTGCAGCATATTGAAGTTGTTTGCTTCGGCAATCCCCTGCGCTGTAAAGCCTTCTATCGTGAGCATTCCGATGGACGGATACGCCCCCTCCCTGACAGCGGATACAAACTCAATAAAAATACTGTTCTCTGTGCGAAGCCTTCGGTAATAATACACGGCCTCTGGATAGGATAGTCCGCAGCCCTGTGTCATGTAGATTATCAGCTCCTCGCGCAGCGGCTCTGTGCTTTTCCACTGCTTTGCCACCTCGCTCATCAGGCTGGTATCCACCATACACAGCGCACCCGGGCCATCCGTGAGCGCAGCCACCTTGCTGGTCTCACACAGCTTCTCCATAAACTGCGGATTGTCGATTCCCGCTGGCGTAAGTCTCCCCTCTCCCTTCCGGGCTGTCTCATAGCGGTTTGTTATGATAAGATATGCGATATTGTTTTTGAGGGTAAGCTCACCACTTTCTTCTCGCAGGGTGTAAATATACGGTTTCTCGCATAGAGCTTCTGTCAAAAAGAAGGTAATCTTGTTCATCAGGCGAACATACTTGTCTGTATTCTCCTTGTCGTCTGCCTTTCTTGCAGTGTCAAAGCGCACCGCCGCCTCCTGCATCACAACCATCATCTCGAAGACAGTACAGCCTGCCATATACGCAAAGCCCTGGTCATAATCCTGGTCCATATGGGCAATCAGCTCTGCCTTGCGTTCACCGCTAATAAGGTAATCATTGTCCCTGTCACAGAATGGAATGGCCGGCATGCGGTACTTTGTCTCACCGTTCTCGGTCCGCATGACTTGTGACAGCTCCTCCTGGGATAAGATTGTGTTAATGTCCCTCTGATACCCTGTCACTTCCCTCATATACTCCATCTTACACCCGATCGCATGCACCGTGTCAAAGTCAAGATTCACCCCTGTAACACCAAGCTTTTGGGCAACCGCAAGCACTGTCTCAAGACAAAGCAGTTTGTTTTTCTGGTCAAGCACCCCGATTGGGTATGTACTGTCAAATACCGGCATTGTCATGGGATTTTGCAGCACATAACTGACAGCATCGTCATATTTTTCAAACAAGTACATCACTACATTTTTACTGTCCGCCTTCATCAAAAAGGGATTTCCACAGGACAGGCGGTAATCGCTGTGCAGGGGCGACAGCAGAATATAGAGCTGATCTAACTGCGTGTACGCGCGGATCCTTTCCTGCACCTTCTCCTCGTTGTAGTGTGGGATATCCAGCTGTCCTCTCAGGTCAAGCGTGACCGGATCATATTCCAAGCAATAATTTCTGTGCGGCTCTATGATAACCTGGAGCTGTCCTCTTACCAGCTGTGACAACATGGCAAGCTTGTATTTGTTAACCGGCTTTTTGTCCGGGTTGAAATGCATGGCGCTGTCCATCGTCAGAAAAACTTTGAGCGACTCATAATCATAATCGTCCGCAGTGGCCTTCCCACCACCCTTCTTGCGCTTCAGTGTTGTAAGTTCTATCCTGGGCATTTCGCCTTCTTTTGGCTTCACCCTGATATCCGGAAGCTGTCCTATGATATAAACATTCTTGGTCCACAGGTGCGCAACAGCCTCTTCTTGACTGCATCGGTCAATCGTTGCCGTATAGAGATAATGATAACTGTTCGCCGCATCCCGCAACCCAAGCAATTCCTTTGCCGCAATATATTTCTCATCGCCCGGCAGATTTTTTGGCGCGTTTTCATTGGTGTTGACATGAAGCACCAGCCCTGGAATATCCTCCTCAAAAATCTGGTTGATCACCTCACCCAGCTTGTCCTCATGATATGCATACTGATGTTTACTATATCTGACAGCCCTTGCGACATACGCATCATAGTATTCCTTCTCAAAAAACACATGAATCGCATCGTCAAAGATTTCCTCCTCGTCGCGCTGCATGACCATGATATCCTTGTCAAAGCCTTCAAATAATCCCAACTGCCACACTGATATGTTTGTTATTCTTTTCACGTTGTCTACCTTTTCCTACCCCTTAGCTCTCCACGATCAGGTATCTTCCATCCCCGATATCAAATACCTCCGGCGCGTCCACTATTTCTTCCTTGTCCTGTCCATCCAGGTCGATTCCTTCCTCGACAAAATAATTCCACACCTCATCGATGGAATCAACGACTACTGCCATGCATTCCTCCAGAAAGGCCTCCACCTCGTCAATATTCTCTGCTACCTTCTCCGGTACTAGCTGAAGCTGGTTTTCCAAAAAACAGTTCAGTACCGCCTCATCATACTCGTGCATAATTCATGATCTCCTTTTATTTAAAATTTTTTCATTTATAACATCAAAATGCATTCCATAACTGCCCAATACCACTGTAACAGTATCCATACTGTTTTGTAAACCCTTTTTTCATCAATCAGGCCAATTGTCTTTCAAAAAGTTCATGCATCAGCCTTGCAACGGGCAGTCCCACCACGTTATTGTAGTCCCCGTTAATGCCCCTAATATAGACCGCGCACTTTCCCTGGATTGCGTAGGCGCCCGCCTTATCCATCGGCTCACCGGTTGCCACATAGGCCGCAATCTGCCCCGGCGTCATCGGGTACATATGGACATCTGTCCGCTCGTGAAAGGTGATGACCTCCCTTCCCCGTTTTTCCTGCCCCTCTCCTAGCACGATCAATGTCACGCCAGTATACACCTGATGCGTATTTCCCTGCAGCCTTGTAAGCATCGCCACCGCGTCTGCAGTGTCCTTTGGTTTTCCCATGACTTCGTCCTGAAAGGCCACGATCGTATCCGCGCCAATTATGACAACTGTGTCATTTTTATATTTCTTCAGATACTGCTCTGCAGCCTCTGAGGCTTTGTTGTACGAAAGCTCCTCCACAATCTCCGCGGGGGACTCCTTTGTGATGATCTCCTCGCCCTGTGCCCTGCAAATCTCAAAGCTAAGCCCTGCCTGCTCCAAAAGCGCCCAACGTCTCGGGGAACCCGATGCAAGTACGTATTTTACCATAATATTCTATACTCCTGTCAATTTTGTACCGTTTGGCTGTACTCCGGCTTGAAGGTGCGCGCCTGCTGCCCTTCCTTCTCCTTTGTCACTGCCAGTGACTCATATTCCCTGCAGAACAGCTCCTGCGCGTTGACTGCGTTCTTCTCCCGGCCATCCGCCTTGCGGTAACTTCCATCAGCCTGTAGAAATTGCGCCTTCTGTGTATCGCTAAGCTGCACCTCGAGGACATGCCACACCTTTTCCTTTAATCCGGCATTGAGAACCGGGAAGAGGATCTCCACCCTCCGCTCGAGATTTCTTGGCATCCAGTCCGCGCTTGCCATATACAGCTCCGGATCGCCCGCATTCTCAAAATAAAAGATCCTCGCATGTTCCAGGAAATTCCCCACGATGGAGCGCACCTCGATATTATCGTTTGTGCCCTCCACACCTGTCCGCAAACAGCAGATTCCCCTAACGATCAGCTGAATCTTCACGCCCTTTGCCGCCGCCTCGTACAGCGCCCTGATGACATCTGGGTCGCACAGGGAGTTCATCTTTGCCACGATCCTTGCCGGCCGCTTCTCGATCGCATTTTCTTTCTCCCTGTTAATCAGGTACAGGAATCTGTCCTTTAGCCACAGCGGCGCAAGCGCCAGATGGTTCCAGCCCAGAGGCTCTGAATATCCCGAGAGCATATTGAAAACTGCCGTCGCATCCTCACCGATCGCTTCATTGCAGGTCAGGATGCCCAGATCAGTATAGAGCTTTGCCGTGGCGTCATTATAGTTTCCAGTGCCAAGATGCACATAGCGCCTGATGCCCTCCTCCTCGCGTCTGACCACCAGCGTGATCTTGCAGTGTGTCTTTAACCCCACTAGCCCGTAGATGACATGGCAGCCCGCCTGCTCTAGCTTCTTTGCCCATACAATATTGTTCTCCTCATCAAAACGCGCCTTGAGTTCAACCAACACAGATACCTGCTTGCCATTCTCCGCGGCCTGCGCAAGCGCCGCAATAATCGGCGAATTGCCGCTTACACGGTACAGCGTCTGTTTGATGGCCAGGACTTCCGGATCTCTCGCCGCCTTCCGAACGAAATCTACAACCGGGTTGAAGCTTTCATAGGGATGAAAGAGCAGGATATCTTTTTCACGGATCTGTTCAAAGAGATCCCGTTCCGGATCCAGCATACCAGGCTGCTGCGGCGTGTAGGGCCGGTCTTTCAGGTGGTCGAAGCCCTCCATGCCGTATACCTTCATAAGAAATGTAAGATCCAGGGGACCGTTTATCCGGTATATGGCTT
>CAJUQZ010000092.1 GCA_910588755.1 uncultured Lachnospiraceae bacterium
AATTTACTGGGATTCACTGGCTTCTTAGTGGTACAAACTTTTTACTCTCAAGTCATCATAAAACTTTTCATAAAATGTCTGTTTACAGAAATGACTGATTAACCTACATTGGTTCAAACAATCAGTCATTTTTTCTTTATCCATTGTTTTGCCCTGTTCTGTTTTCTGCTGTGTTTCAGTCCACAAAATATCATATAGAATAATGCCTGTAACCCATACCCTCCTACAGTAATAAGCCTCCCTTAATATCTTTTTATCCAGCCTTATTGCAGTCTGATACTCGCCTACATTTCCCAGTTCACTGGCAATAAACATCATAACATATTCATACATTGCAATACAATCTGACAATACGTTGTTCTGCTCATAACTGTCAAAAAAGTGTATCAAAAAACGAATATGTTCTCTTTTCTCCTCGATGTTCTCCAATCCGCGTATCTCATTGCAGATGCAGGACACCTCCATCTCTGTTAAAAAAATCTCCTCTGTATGAATCAGCCTATTTACATTTAATGTACACCGAAGGGCCTCCCCTTCCTTATTTGCATATTCTGAACATGAAATTTTATTCTCTATCCAATCCAACGTTGCTTCCAATTCAATCAGATATTGGCGGTTTTGCGGTATCTCATAGGAAATTTTCCCTCGTATCTGGTTTAGCAATTCCCTGCACCTATTGAAATCCCGATTATTGCGGGCGATAAGAATATCCTCCCGCAATTTCAGCACTTCTCTGTCATCTGTCACAATCCGCGAACGCTGAAACTCCCTAGACAGCCCAAGTCTGTCCAGCAAAGCCTTCAGAGCCTCGCGCTGCATATTGGCCTCCCCTTTCTCCGCCCTGCGCAGTGTTCTGGAAGAACAGATTCCCTCACTTAGCTCCTTTTGTGTCAGCCCATACATCTCCCTGCGGATGCGCAAGACATCACCGATATAGAACACCCACCGCTGGTGATACAGATACGTACAGCTTCGCATATAAGCCGGTACATCATACTCCGCAGCAAGCTTTTTTAACAAATCCACAAGTGCCCTGCTCTGCTGACAGGATAACCACAGCCCTTCATTTTTCGGCAGTGCTTGCTTTATGCGTCCTGTCAGCTTTAACCTGATTTCGAGAAGCTCTAACAGGAAATATGCCCGTCCAGTATCGCGCAGCATCCCGACCGCCTTATCACAGACCTGTAAGCATTCTCGCAGCTCTTCTGCATCCAGAAAATCCTGCCCTGATAAGATTTCCCGCAAATAATAATACACAATCTTGGGATAGACCTTTACCTTTGACAAATCATCATACATGGAATTTTCGACAAATGCCATCAGCTCCCCACACTTTTGGGGAAAATCCTCTCCCCTGTGATAAAACGCATACTCCAAGATCACATTGATTTCCTGGATTGAGAACAGCCTGTTTTCCAGATGCAAATGCTCTATATCAGGAATGGTCTGTTTCGCAGCCTCCTTATAGCAGGCTGCAATCTCGCACAGGTCTATTTCTCTCTGCTTTAGGACCTCCGCACGCATCATCATGCAGAACTGGAGTTTGATATTGTCCTGCACAGGCTGCTGTCCCTCATATGCAGTTATCAGCTCGTGCGCCCTCCTTGTGTTTTGCTGCTCTACGGCACACAGAATATTGCGCTGCTGTTTCCACGCCGCATAGTCCTCAATATTTAACAGATTCTCATACAGATCACTGGCAATTCCCAGCCGGCCAAGCAGTCGGTCCCGCAGGTTTTTGGGAATCGGGCGCTGCCCCTTCTCAATCCTGGCGAGCTGGCTGACTGTCATCAGGCCCTCTGAAAGCTGTTCCAGCAAAACGTTTTCTTCTAAGCGTACCCTTTTCAAAAATTTGGGAAAATCCTGGTCTGACACCAACGGTACCTTCAAAACATCCCTACCCTGCATTTTTATCCGCTGTTCCTCTCTTAAAAATCCCAATAATACCTCATTGATTTTTGTTTTATTCCAGGGAATCAATATATTTCATATAATTTACCACCATCAACGCAATCTTAAAGGTCAGCGCATCATCAAATTTCCTGATATCAAGCCCTGTGGACTGGTGCAGCTTCTCAATCCTGTAGACAAGCGTGTTGCGGTGCACGTAGAGCTGCCTTGAAGTCTCCGAAACATTCAGATTATTGTCAAAAAACTTCTGTACCGTCGTCAATATCTCATCATCGAGATCGTCAGGAATGTTGTCCCCGAAAATCTCTTTCATGAAAATACGGCACAGATTAATTGGCAGCTGGTAGATCAGCCGGCCGATTCCAAGCGTATTGTAAGCACTGATGGACTTTTCCATGTAGAATATCATGCCTACATCGCGCGCCATCTTCGCCTCCTTATAGGACTTGGACACTTCCTTCAGCTCTGCTACTATTGTTCCATATGACACTTTTGTAATGAGCATCGCCTCCGCATTGAGCATGTCTACAATCACCTGGGCCGTCTGCTCAACCTCCTCGTAAGCATCCATCGAGGTGACTTCTTTTATCAGAATAATATTTTTCTGCTCCACGGCAGTCAGGTAACAACCCGCCTGCCCGTCAAAAATATTTTTTAACATCTCCATAGAAATGTTGTCCTTATCATTCTGCGCTTCTATCAAATACACAACGCGCGGCACTTCAGATACGATATGAAGCTTCTTGGCACGGTTATAGATATCGACCAGCAGCAAATTGTCCAGCAGCAGATTCTGAAAAAAGTTATTCTTGTCAAAATGCTCCTTGTAGGCGATCACCAGATTCTGAATCTGGCTCACTGCCACCTTTCCAATCATATAGGCATCCGCGCCAGCCCCCTTTGCGATCAGCACATAGAGCACATCGCCGTCCTCTAAGACCTTCAACATATGATATCCGCCCACAATCTGGCTGTCAGCGGGTGAGCTGACAAAATTTTTCACCAGTTCCTGTGATACATTCCTGTTGTCAAAGGTTGTCGCCACTGTAATTCCTTCCATATCAATCACACATAAATCAATCTTTGTGATGGTCTTTAGCTCGTCAATACTTGTCTGAATTACCTGGTTTGAAATCACTGTTCATGTCCTCCTATCCCCTTCCAAAAATATTTGATAAATCATTCCTGCCAATTTGCCTCCAAGGTGTATCAAATAAACTTCCGGGCTGAATGCACTTTCTAACACGCTTTGTGACGTGGTAAAAAATCCCGGGTGAAGCATTTCACCCGGGCATATAAGTACAAACGATATTGCGGCAGCCCGCCGCATACACCTTGCACAACGGGCAGCGCAAGGAGAATCCCACACTGCCCGGTTATAATCTGCTGTATCACAAATTACTAGTTTGTGATAATCTTCTCTGTCTCTTTGTCAAATACATGAATCTTCTCGATATCGATTGCAAACTTAACCTTGTCGCCAGGTCTTGCAGTTGTTCTAGGATCAACTCTCGCGGTGATCGGGAACTCTGCCAGATCAGCATACAGGAATACTTCTGCACCGAGCAGCTCGTATACACGGATTGTTGTCTCAAATGTGCTGTCAGCCTTTGCCTCTACCATCATCTGTGAATCGTAGATATCCTCTGGCCTGATCCCAAACGTAACAGTCTTTCCGTTGTATCCGCCCTCAATCAGCTTCTTGGACTTCGCAGGAGGAAGAGGAATAGAGAGTCTCGCTACCTTTAAGTATGCTGTGTCACCCTTGATATCAACTGCAGCGTCGATGAAGTTCATCTGCGGAGATCCCATGAATCCTGCAACGAACAGGTTCTGCGGCTTCTCATACAGGTTCTGCGGTGTATCTACCTGCTGAACGATACCATCCTTCATAACAACGATACGTGTACCAAGTGTCATAGCCTCTGTCTGGTCATGTGTAACGTAGATGATCGTTGTGCCAAGTCTCTGATGAAGCTTTGCAATCTCAATACGCATCTGTACACGCAGCTTTGCGTCCAAGTTGGAGAGAGGCTCATCCATGAGGAATACCTTAGGATTACGCACGATCGCACGTCCCATAGCAACACGCTGTCTCTGACCACCTGACAAAGCCTTTGGCTTTCTGTCAAGGAGTGCTGTCAAGTCGAGAATCTTAGCTGCTTCCTTAACCATTTTATCAATTTCATTCTTAGGAACTTTTCTTAACTTAAGACCGAATGCCATATTGTCATACACTGACATATGAGGGTACAGAGCATAGTTCTGAAATACCATTGCGATATCCCTATCCTTTGGCTCGACATCGTTTACAACCCTGTCGCCAATCTTCAATTCGCCGGAAGAAATGTCTTCAAGACCTGCAATCATACGGAGTGTTGTAGACTTACCACAACCTGAAGGGCCTACGAAGATGATGAACTCTTTGTCAGCAATCTCGAGATTAAAATTCTTAACTGCCTCGAATCCATTTGGGTATACTTTACAAACGTTTTTTAAAGATAAACTTGCCATATTGAAATGCCTCCCGAATTATTGATTATTTGTTTCGTTGAAAGTAATATGTACAACGGACATTCTTTCAACAAGTTGTTCTTGCATGTTATAAGTATAGAATAAAATCATTGAAATTACTATACCATAAATCCACAAAGTTTTTTTCATACTTATGTAACAATTGCTTACAAGTCACCAAATGAAAGATACTTAATTTTTTCATGTAAGCATTTTGTCCAACTATCCAGGCTAATTCTGTACAGTTTCACTAATAAAGCGCCTTATTTTTGTCCGTCTGTATCACTTTTGAGACTGCTTTCGGGCACTTCCACAAACTTTCCGTTGCGAAAGACCTTCACCATCTTGTTCTCGCGCTCAATGCGGTCACTCTCTGCGAAAATCCCGCTGTCAGCCTCAGACGCATCAGCTGCTTCACCGTTCTCCTGAAGCTTTTCCATAAGCGCCTCCTCATATTTTTTGAACACGCGCAGCAGCAATACAGACTTGACATAGATGACAAACCCAAAGCCTAATAGCATAATCGCGGGCAGAAGCTGCGGAATCAGCATCAACAACAGCACTGGTATCGCGTAGACTGCAACCAGCAAAAATGCTGTTGGCAGGTGTGAAAGCGCCATCAGAAACGCATTTTTGATCGTGTTTTTGACCGGATTGATAAACCGCGCCTGGAGCGGAAACATAAACACCACACCCATAAGCACCACCACCGTCACTGTCGTCATAGCTATGGTTATCCATGACGAGAACGCAATCCCCGAATACATGATGATTCTAAAGTCCGCCGCCAGCAGCCCGAACACCAGCATGACAATCAGCCAGATTACCGTCGCCTGCTTAAAGTTCTCCTTAAATGACTTCCAGAAGCTCCTTACGATGTAGGTCTCCTCATTTCTCACCATCTTAAAGCTTATATAATATGCCGCTGAAAACGCTGCCCCGATTGTAAAAAAGGGGATACTGAACACGAGCAGCAGCACGTTCAGTATCATAATATCCGCAACCTTGTTCAGGAAATTCATCAGCGGGCTGTCAAGCTTAAACATACTATAATTCTCCTCTCCCTTTGCATTTTACCTTGTTATTAAAACACCATAAAGAGTATTATAGTTTGTTTCATACGGTATTTCAACAAATAAAATATTAAATCTTTTCACAGTTTTTATGAAAGACTTGAATAGATCTGATTGTAGTTGCGCAGCAGCTTCTGATGTGTCACAAGCGCCATATCCGCCTTCTTCTTGGCCTGGTCCATAATCTCGTCGTAGTGCTTCAGAAAAGTGTCTGCCACGATCCCCTCGTATTTGCCAGAGATAATACCGTTATTGAGCTCATCAATAATCTCCTCCCTGGTGTAGGCCTCCCTGTACGGTTTTGGCTCCATCGAGTTGACCACCTGCTCTGATATCTGCAGGATTGCCTCCTTCTCACCCATCACACTCGCCTTTAGCCCGCGCGGATACCCGCTCCCGTCAAAGCGCTCGTGATGCCCTGCGGCAATCCTTATAATTTCCTTGGAGAGCTTATTATCCAGCGTCTTTTCCATGATATCCACGTGCGTCTTGACCAGGTTTTTCTCCTCCTCTGATAACGTCCTTGGCGCATCCAGAAGCTCCCTTGGAATTGCAAGCATTCCGATATCATGTAGCATCGCCGCATAATACACTTCATTCTTGTCAAGCTCACTCAATTTCAGTTTCCTGCCAAGCTCACGGCACACATAGATGGTCGCGATCGTCTCGGATACCATCTGCTCCTCCTTTAGGCCAGTGCAGTACATAAGCATCTTTAAATACTTTTCCTTCTCACTATCCGACAGCAGGATGTACTCGAGGCTCTCACTGTACGCCTTCTTGTAGCTGTTGTCCCTGATTTTCGTGAAGATGTCATGCTCCTCCACCGTCTTTGCCAACAGCTGGCACACCTTGGGATCGAACCGCGTACCGGCGTACTTGTCTGCCAGCTTATAATCAAACTTCGCCCCAAAGGAACGCTGCCAGATATCCATCGCTTCAGCCACTTTGAGGACCTCCATCTCAAACCGGTATCTGTAATCCATGTCCTTTGTCTTGCTGTAATCCATGTGATGGTATAGAATCATCTTGGACTGCTCCTCCAGCGGGGAGAGATATCGCAGAAAAAGATATCCATACACAGAATGCGGCATTGAATTTTTGGCCTCAAAGGTCAGGGGCTTGCGCACATCATCCGTCTTGTTCGCTCCTATGTCATGGAGCAGCGCCAGCACCATATAATCCGCAATCTCATATTTCTCATATGCACCCTGTGTCTCCAACATCTTTGACATAATGTAACTCACCCGCATACTGTGGTGCGCCATCGTCTTGTTCATCAGCCTCACCGTCTCATAGATCAAATCTGCCAGATTTCTGCTTGTAATATATTCTACTGCCATATTCCCACCCTCTTTAATAATTGTATTGTTATAATATAATACTGCGTTTCATCGGCGTGTACCGAATGCCATCGCAGGCCTGTTCTACATTGGTATCCACAAACCCCATGCGGTGGTAAAACCCCGTCGCATAGGGCGCCGCATTGACCGTGATGCTGTCATACCCCTCCTCTGTCAGAACATACTGGCTCACATACTCGATAAGCCCCCTGCCGATTCCCATTCTGTGATACTTCTCGTCCACAAAAAGCAGCGATATATGTGTCTCTCCGCGAAGGCTTAGCATCCCTATCATCCGGTTGTTGTCATACGCGCCAAAAAGCTGGTACGAACCTAGCACAAACATCCGGTACAACACGGTGTCCGTGATAAAGTCCTGAAAGCTCTCGATGCCCTCCGGCGTGTAGTCTTTCGCCTCAAACTGCATGAAGGTGCGCCACGCCAGCGCCATAGCATCATCCCACTCCCCGCGGTATGCAGACCTTATAGAGATTCTTATGGGCTTTATGATATTTCTCCCTGGTCTCTGCCTGAACTCCAATTTTAAAGTCACCCTCCTACTTTCCAGCGTTGTCATATACATTTCAGTATAGCACAAATTTCCCGGGTTGTATATTTTTTGTCGCAAATTCATTAAAAAAGACACAGACCATAAAAATGAGCCTGTGCCCCTGTTCCAAATCACGGCATTATGTGACATATTACTGACATATAAAGAATTTTTCAAGGGCTTCAACGGCATCGCCCTCATCCTTTCCGTCCGCAGCGATTGTCACATTCATCCCCTCCGTCGGGTTAAACGCGATGATCCCCATAATGCTCTTTGCATTGATCCTGTACTTGTCATACTCGAGCAAAATCTCGCTCTTGTACTGGCTTGCAATCTGCACGATCTCCGCTAGCGGGTGATCGTACTTCCTATCAATTTCTTTTACCTTTACTTCTCTCCTTAACACACAAAATCCCTCCGTTACCATCCTGAATTACCAAAGCAATACGCACACTTTTGCACCCGAAAGATACCGCACAGCGATATTCTTTCCTATATATCATGTAATATTTACTTAAAATCAACTATGTATTATTGTCCTTTTTTTTGCATAAAAAGTCAATGTTTTTTTATGAAAAATTTACGAATTAGCAAAAAACTGTGTTTTTCACGAAAAAAGCACCTATTTTAAGTATTTCATTAGTATTTTCTGCAAAACGTCCACGTCAATCGGCTTTGTCATAAAGTCGTCAAAGCCCTTTTTGATGTAATCCTCGCGCGCACCCGTGACAGCGTTGGCGGTGAGCACGACAATGGGCGTGGTATGGCTTGCACTCTGGGTATTCGCATGGAGATACTGCATCAGTTCCGTACCAGTAACCTCGGGCATCATATCGTCTGTCAAAATCAGGTCATACACCTCCACATCGAGATGATTCATCGCAGTCTGTCCCCCGTCCGCGCGGCTCACCTCAATGTCTAGCAGCTCAAGGATGGACGCAATCACCTCAAGGTTCATCTCATTGTCGTCCACCACAAAGACTTTTTTGCCAGGAAAACGCATCGTCTCGAGGCTCTCCACCGCTGTCTCGCCCCTTTCACAGCCAAGAAGCTCAAAGCGCTTTTTGTAATCGCCAATCGGCGTGCGCGAGACAATCTTTTGCGGGATCCGTACCCGGAAGCTAGATCCCTCCCCATATGTGCTCTCTACACTGATCTGGCCATCCATCAGTCTGACCAGGCGCGACGTAATACTAAGCCCAAGTCCGCTTCCCTCAATGCCCCTGTTTTTGAGCTGGTCTAGCCGCTCAAACTCGACAAAAAGCTTTGGCAAATCTTCCTTCCTGATGCCCGTACCACTGTCTGACACCTTGATATCAAGCAAAATCACCTCCTCATCGAGACACTCCGAGGCCATCTGCCTCCTCACGCTGAGCGCCACCCAGCCCTTGTCTGTATATTTTATGGCATTTGTCATCAGATTTAATATGATCTGCTTGATCCGCACCTCATCACCGTAGAGCAGGTCGGGCAAACTGCTGTCAATATCAAGCCGAAACTCGAGTCCCTTGCTGTCAATCCGCTCCTGTGTCATCACCACAATATCATTGAGCAGTGAGGAGAGTGAGTAATCCGAGGCGATAATATCCATTTTCCCTGTCTCGATCTTGGAGAAATCAAGAATGTCGTTTATCAGCGCCAATAATGTCCGGCCTGCGCTCTGGATATCCGCGGAATACTTTTTGATGCTGCTCTTTTGGGTTTCATGTAGAATCAACTCATTGAGCCCTAAAATCGCGTTGAGCGGTGTGCGTATCTCGTGGGACATATGCGACAAAAACCGGCTTTTCTGCTCACTTGCCGCCTCCGCCGCCATTTTTTCCCGCTCCATGATGGCGTGATCAGCCTCCTCCCGCATACAGCTAAGCTCATTCCGGTTGCGCACAATCCAGATCAGCATACAGACACAAAACACCACAAGCCCGTGACCAAACGCGATCGAGCAGGGATAGATCACCTCATTCCAGTAAAAGACAATGCTCGCGCCTGTGGCCGTAATCACTGCGGCAAAGCCCAATACCACCTCGGCGGACGGTATCATCCGCTCCTGTATAAAGCTTAGGATACATGCCCCGATATCAACCACAATCAACACATGCACCCAAATATAAAAGTCAGAGATATTTTTTGCAAAAACAATAAAGCAAAAAACGCTCGCCGCCACAATGATGCAATTTACGAGTGCCAGCAGTTCATAGCGCATATGTCCCGGAAAAAAAGCGTATTCCGCAAACAGTATGAACGGGATGGGCAGCAGAAGCATGGAGATGTTGTTAAACCAGCTGATAATGGAAATCCGTTCTATAAAAATATCCATGCTACCGCTGTCCGTCCCCAAATAAATCACAGACAGTACCAAAAACAGCGTAAGCCACCTAAGCGGGCGGACATCACACAGCTTGTCTATCAAGATCTCCGAATGGCTTGTGATCAGGTTCAGGATGATGAGCACAAGAGCGACCATGCAGATTATCAGGCTTCCCCGCGCTTTGGTCAGTATGTATCTCATAAGCGCATACCGATCCCCCACTGCCATAAACTGGACGGTCATGCGGTCCCCACCCGCCTCGCTAAGTAGCTCTATCGTAATCGTGTCGCCCGCCTGCATTCCCTCTGCCGGAACCTGGTGCAGCATGTACATACGTTTGCCATGTGAGCGGTACTCCTCCTGGAAATGTTTCTCGTACCATACCTTACCATTGACATAGACGACTGTATCAAGCGCCCTTGCACGAAAGCATAAGTACTCCTCCGATGTGGGCGTAAAGTCAATCTCTTTCGTGAGCGAGACAAACCCATCCTGCAAATCAATCTGTAAGTAATGTTCCCTGCGCGCGCGGATCATTTTTGGCTCTCCTGCATCGTCCAACACATCTGTGTAGCACCAGCCGTCGCCAAACCAAACGTCATTTTTGCCAATATTCTTGAAATGGCGCTGTACCGGGGCCCGCAGGCATATCAGCACCGTGATGAGCGCCAAGGCTGTCAATAAGATACCGTTTATCAGTCTGGTCACAAAACGCAGGTCTGCCTTCCTGTCTTTCTGGTCTTTCATTATATCCCATAATCCTCCGTACTGCCAGCGCATCTCTAGAACTGTTGTTTGTTATCCGTTCTTATTTTTGTCCTCCTCCAGCGCCCACAGATATCCTATGCCGTACACAGTCTTGATATAATTGCGTGCTTGCAGTTTGTTGCTCAGCATATGTACGACCTCTGCCAGTATTGTCTCATCTATATAGATCATCCTGCTCTCTGTCCTAAGCTTATCCACCAGGGCCTTTTTCTTGAGCACGATCCCCTTATTTTCCACCAGATTGCGCAGCAGGCACTGTTCCAGATGGTTGAGCACTACCCTCTTGCCCGCAACGCTGTATTCCCCGTTGTCAAAATCAAATATATAATCATCAATGGCAGCAACATGCACCCCGATGATGCTTTTGCGGCTTCCTGCACCGATTGCCTCAAACCTGCTGATTGCGCGAAAGCTGGAATTTCTCTTGCCGCGCTTAAACTGCGCGCACACCTTTGCCTTTAACACAGATATGTTAAAGGGCTTGGTGATGTAATCCGAGATCCCCTGTTCGTTCAGTTCTGACACTTCCGGCTTCCTGTCATTTGAGATGATCAGGATAATTGGGACATTGTCTGACTCGTAGAGCCCAAGCCCCAGCTCATAGATGAGGTCATAGCCGTCCCCGTCCGGAAGCTCTGTGTCTATAATAATCTGCTGATACTGCTCGCTCTCCAGCAAGGCCGGTGCCGCCTCGAGCGTCCCACAGCTAAAAGCATGTGTCTCATTGTCTGTCAGCGCCCTGCACAGCCTCTCTGCCAGCATAAAATCAGCTTCTATAATCAATAGCTTATTCATGATTTATTCCCTTTTACACGACAAAACTGTCAAGAAATGCCCTTATCAGAGCACGGCAAGGCGATCTGTGCCTGTTTAAGCTTTACCGAAATCGTGCTGTTGTCCTCCATCTGCCTGGAAACCTTTGCAATTTTCTCCACCAGATCATTTGTGTTCATGGCCAATGTCATCACAGCGTTCGCGCTCTCGTCAATTGCTAGACTGATAGCGCTTATCAACTCCGTGCTCTCCGCAACAATTGTCCGCAGTCTCCTGGCTAGAATCCGCGGACAAATCCCCCACCATATCCAGACCTCTCGCATCGTTCCCCATAGACAGCCGCGCTCGCGTTCATAATGCGGTTCATCCCCAAATAACCTGCCGTTCCCATAAAAAACACGCAAATCTTTTCCTCTGTTATTCCTATTTTATTCACATTAATCCCACTATAAAAAGTATAGTCCCTGTTGGCGGTTTTATCAATATTATAATGCAATTTGTCTCAAGATTCATGAAAAAGGCACAACATTGTCCCGCCACGCTCACAAGTCAGTGCGCCAGCACCCCCGCAAGAACCACACTCGCCACAAGCCCTGCAAATGTGGACAAAAGTGCCCCTGCAAGCGTCCATCTCGTCTTTGTGACCTTGGCAGCCATGAAGTAGACTGACATTGTATAGAAGACGGTCTCCGTGCTGGCAAGCGCAAGCGATGTCGCAAGCCCCGCAAAGGAGTCCGTCCCGTATTCCTTAAAAATGTCGAGCGCAAGTCCAGTCGCCGCTGACGCCGAGAACAGCTTCACCACAAAGAGCGAGACAAGCTCGTTTGGAAACTCCTCAGAAAACAGGGAAATTACGCGCCCGATCAACCCGCCTGCAAACTCCAGAAAACCAGAGGCCCTAAGCACCCCAACAGCAATCATCAGCCCAATGAGCGTTGGCACGATCCCGACCACGGTTTTCATTCCGTCCTTTGCGCCCCTAGTAAAGCTTGCATAGATGTCCTTTTTCTGTGATAAGCCCATTGCCACTATATAGAAAACCAGCGCCGGTATCAGCATATTTGAAATCCGTGTCATGGCCAAAGCTCCTGTAATAATGCATTGTACTAATGTATATTCCCGCCGAACTTTCTTTATGAATATCTCAAAAATGTTCTGATTTGGTACTAATGTACTATATACAAAAACTTCTTTTTGCTATAAAGTATCTTTTGCGACAAATTACAATTATTTTACCAAGGAGCATACCGATATGATTAAATTTGCTGTTTGTTACGGGCACGATGAACAACTGGATTTCGTAAAAAACGAACTAATCAAATATTTCCGGCAGCGGGATGTGCAGATTGCTGTAAGGTGCTACCACAATGCCTGTGAGCTGCAGAACTGTCCTGAGTGTGGCTGCCCTGATATCCTATTTTACGACATGGAACGGGATGACGGACTGATGCGCGATACCATGATGCGCCTCAAACGGATAAACCCCAGGTTAATTTCCATCGTCACAAGGGGCCATGATTATACGCCTCCTGCCGAGGATGTCCTGCTCGAGCCGCTGTACGTCATGCCGGACAAAAGCCGGAAACATCTCTGGACCTATGCAGCCATCGCCTATGAAACAATTCTTGATGATTCTGATTCCTTTTCTTATTATGTCAGACCAGAATACTTCCATATCCCGATCCGTGAAATCCGTTATTTTGCCTCCGAGGGAAGACGCACCCACATTGTCTGCACAGACAGACGCGATACGTTTTACCAGAAACTCGACATGGTAGAGCTGTTGCTCCGCCAGAAGGACTGTCAGTTTCTGCGCATCCACAAATCCTATCTGGTCAATGCGGGCTACATCTCTGGATACAGCCGTGATTATGTGATGCTCACAACCGGAGAGCAGCTGCGCATCAGCAGATACGAATATTACAAATCCCTCAATGGCCATCTGCAGAATCTAAAAAGTACCCGGCCCGGGCGCCGGCCGCGGTATATGGAATGGTGATTTTCGCTTCTCAACGCACTGCCCCGATCAAATCACTTAGATTTTCAATGTCATACTGACGCATATATGCCTCAATCCCCTTTATGACCTCTATTGTTGTATATGGATTGACAAAATTCATCGCACCGATAGCAACACATGACGCGCCTGCAAGCATAAACTCAATTGCGTCCTCCGCATTCGCGATGCCCCCCATACCAATAACTGGTATGCTGACAGCATTTGAAGCCTGATATACCATGCGCACCGCAACTGGCTTGATCGCAGGACCAGAAAGCCCCCCTGTCCTGTTTGCCAGCGCAAAGGTCCTCCTGTGGATATCAATTTTCATGCCTGTGATTGTGTTGATCAGGGATACCGCATCGCTTCCGGCTGCCTCCGCCGCCCTTGCCATCTCCGCAATGTCGGTGACATTGGGCGACAACTTCATGATAACTGGCTGCTTTGCCTTTGCCTTGATTTCCTTGGTGATGTCATACAGACATTTAGGATCCTGTCCAAAGGCAATCCCCCCATGACTGACATTTGGGCAGGAGACGTTGATTTCGAGCATGTCCACCGGCTGGTCTGACAGCTTTTCCACCACCTCGACATAATCTGACACCGTGCGCCCACAGACATTGACGATAATCCGCGTGTCATGCTGTCTTAAAAACGGGATATCCCGCTCTATAAATACATCGATTCCGGGGTTCTGCAATCCGATTGCATTGAGCATCCCGCCATAGGTTTCCTGCACGCGTGGCGTTGGATTTCCCTCCCACGGCACATTTGCGACACCCTTTGTCACGACTGCACCCAGACTGTTCAGATCAACAAATTCAGCGTACTCCATACCGGAACCAAATGTCCCCGACGCTGTCATCACAGGATTTTTGAAGGTCACGCCCGCTATCGTTATCGTGGTATTGAACATCTTATCCCTCCTCTATATCTCTACATCTTCGGCGGCGTAGACTGGCCCATCTGTACATATCCGCGCATTGTTTACATGGGAATGCGGGTCGGTTTCCCTCGTTTTTACCACACAGCCAAGACATGCACCGACACCACAGGCCATGCGCTCCTCAAGGGAAATGTACGCCTCCATGTCCTTTTCGGCCGCGTACTTTTTCACGGCGCGCAGCATTGGCAATGGCCCGCAGGCAAAAATGATATCGGCCTCCAAAAACTCCCGTTCGATAACTGTCATGACATTTCCCTGGATGCCGGCGCTGCCGTCTTCCGTCGCAATATGCACTGGCGCATATTTTGCCAAATCCTCTGCGAGAAATAGCGCTTTATCCCGGTAGCCGGCAATCACATCAACAGCCTTGGCATGATGAAGGCTTTTTGCAAGCTCGAGCATGGGTGGAATTCCGATTCCGCCAGCGATCAGAAAAACGCGCTTTCCCTCCGCCTTCTCCAGCGGGAAACCGTTTCCAAGTGCTCCGAGGATATCGATACGGTGGCCTGTCTTATACCTTGAAAATTCGGTCGTCCCTTTTCCTGCCACGCGGTAGACAATACGCAGTCTGCCATTTGCGGCGTCTGTCTCGCAGATGCTGATTGGCCGCGGCAGGAGCGCAGATTTGTCCTGCGTGTACACACTGATAAACTGTCCTGGCTTTGCCTGTCTGGCAAGCGTCGTGTCAATCCACATATCATAGATTCCCGGCGCGATCTGCTGCTGTTTGTAAACCCTGGCGGTTTCCTTTCTTTTTCGTTCCATGTCACCATCTCCTTTTTAATACCCACGGGCAGTATGTTCTTGCCGTCTGGGAACTGTTTTTCTGGATTTGCATTCTTTTCAACATTTTCCCTAAAAGTTCGTTGTTGTCTATCACTGCCTGATTCATATTTATATTTATCATATCATAATTTTATAACTTATCAACGCCCTGCGCAAAAATATCACGCAAAATGAGGAATAGAGAACACTTTATCCCTGCGTATAGCGCGACAAAAACTGCCTCGTTCTCTCCTCTTTGGGATTTTCTATGACCTCCCCGGGTGTGCCCTGTTCCACGATATACCCGTCGTCCATAAAAATGACGCTGTCTGCGACATCGCGCGCAAATGCCATCTCATGTGTCACGATAATCATGGTCGTCTCCTTGTCCGCAAGCTCCCTGATCACACGCAGAACCTCCCCTGTAAGCTCCGGGTCAAGCGCCGAGGTCGGCTCGTCAAAGCACAGAATATCAGGCGTGAGCGCAAGGGCACGCGCAATCGCGACGCGCTGGCATTGGCCACCCGAGAGCTGATGCGGATAGTTCCCCATACGGTCGCCAAGCCCCATCTGGTTTAGCAGCTCCTTTGCGTGCGCCTCAATCGCAAGGTTGATTTCTTTCCTGCGCGCTTTATAGTCACTGGCCTCCTTTGCAAGCAACTGCCCTGCAAGCATGACGTTTTGCAGAGCGGTATATTGCGGAAACAGGTTAAATGACTGGAATACCAGGCCAAAGTGAAGGCGTTTTCTGCGAATCTCACTCTCCGTGGTCGTGTCCGGGTTTCCCGCGTCAAACAGAGTTTCCCCATTGACGCGAATCATTCCTGTATCTGGCCTTTCCAGAAAATTCAGGCAGCGCAGGAGCGTTGTCTTGCCGCTTCCAGACGAACCGATAATGGACAGTGTCTGTCCTTTTTCCATCGAGAAACCGATATCCTTTAGCACCTGTACTCCGCCGAACTTTTTCTGTATGTGTTCTACCTCTAAAATAGCCATCCTTCACAACCTCCCCGCTTATTTGAAGTAATCAAGCCGCTTCTCCAGATATCCTAGAAGCAATGTCAGAACCCCATTGCAGACCAGATAGTACACTGCGGTAAAAAACAGCGGCCATATGGCACCCGAGATTCCCTGCGATCCCTTCATGAATGCCTGTCCAGCCCATATGATCTCCTGCAGGGCGATGATGCGTGCAAGGGACGTGTCTTTTACCAGCGTGATGATCTCATTGGACATCGGCGGAACGATCCGCTTGATCATCTGCAGCAACTTTACCCTGACAAAAATCTGCCGCTTCGTCATGCCAAGCACCAACCCAGCCTCCGTCTGTCCAACGGGAATAGACTGGATGCCACCGCGATATATTTCCGAAAAATAACATGCGTAATTTAATACAAATGAAACGCTTGCTGCCAGAAAACGCCCGCTCTCACCGCCTCCCCAGATCGGCTTGTGCAGTACAAGACCTGGAAAATAATAAATAATCAGCAACTGAATCATGAGCGGCGTCCCTCGTATGATCCACACCAACACCTTCGAGAGATACCGAAGGGGCCTAAAATGGGACATCGAACCAAAGGCAATGACCAGACCAAGCGGGAATGCCCCGATAAGTGTGACAAAAAACAGTTTGAGCGTCTGCAGAAATCCGATATTCAATGAGCGAATCACAATCGGAAACTGTTCCATAAAAAGCTGCATATCAATCCTCCACGCCGCCTTAGCGGCATTTTTCCATGTGCAAAACTCTCATAAATGGTTTTGCGCATTGTGCACGGGGCTGTGCATAAATAGAGGCATCTCAATCTGTATTTTGAGACGCCCCCTATCGTTTTACTGTTCCATAAGAGCGGCCTGAACGCCGTATTTCTCTGCGATCTCAAGCATACTGCCGTCCTGGTAGCTCGCAGTGAAGAAGTCGTTCAGGGCAGACGCGAGATCCGAGCCTTTGCGGAATCCGACACCATACTCCTCATCGTTCAACCCGATTGTGTATGTGAGGTCCGCATATCCTGTCCCCTCGCCAACCATAGCTGCTGCCATCAGGGAATCAATGATCGCCGCATCAGATGTTCCAGCCGCCACTTCCATCAGGGCATCTGACTGCGCTTTGACAGGTGTGTGTGGAAGCTCGCGCGAAATTGCCTGCTGTTCGCCGGCACTGCCTGCCTCGACTGCAAAATTGTACTGGGAAAGGTCTGAATCCTCCTGGAAATGATCGACCTGGGCCGCTGGCGCGACGATTACCTGGGCATTGTTGCAGTAAGCCCTAGAGCACTCCATAGCGCTTGTAACCTCTGGTGTCAGCGTCATGCCGTTCCACACACAGTCAATTGTCTTTCCGTCCAGCTCCAAAACCTTGTTATCCCAGTCGATCTCCACAAACTCAGCTGATACGCCAAGACTCTCTGCAAACGCCTTAGCCATGTCAGCGTCAAATCCAATCCACTCCCCGCTCTCATCCTTGTAATCCATCGGCTCAAAATCCGTGATACCCACAACGAGCGTCCCCTTATCCCTGATGTACGCAAGGTCAGACGCTGATGCCTGTGCCCCTGTATTGTCCGATGCGGTCTGCGCAGAATCTGAAGCCTCGTTCTGACTGGTCTGTTTTTCCTGATCTGCCTGTTCTGTCTGCTTATTGTCTGTCGGCGCCGCTGATGCTGCATCGCTGCCAGACGCTGCTGGCGCATCAGAGCTGCCGCAGCCTGCAAGCGGCACGGATAATAAAATGGCTGTCGTAACTGCCATAGCAAGTGTTGTTAATTTTTTCATAATGTTCCTCCATTCCTCTTCATGAGCGGTCTCGGAAACTCTTTAAGCCCGAATT
>CAJUQZ010000093.1 GCA_910588755.1 uncultured Lachnospiraceae bacterium
TAGAAAGAATAAGTGCATAACCATCATTTCTACTGGCTATACACTTATTATACGAAGGAAAAGAAAAATGAATTTTTTGGATGAATTTCAAAGCATGGTGAGCAAGTCTCCCGACAAGACTGCGCTGGTAGATTTTAATGGGGACAGAGTGACAACCTATCAGGAGCTGGACACGCTTAGCCGCAGGGTGGCCGCAAAGCTTGGTCAGGCAGGGAATGTGACAGGGAAGGCTGTCATGGTCTGCATGGGCAGGCGGATGGAATACACAGCGGCAGAGATAGGAATTCTGATGAGCGGAGCGGCTTTTGTGCCGGTGCTGCCGGAATATCCGTCGGAGCGCCTTAAGTTTATAGAGGAGGACTGTCAGGCCGCCGCGGTCATTGATGCAGACTGGATGGCGGATATCGGGGCCTATGCTCCGGCGGAGCCTGTCAAGGCGGCGGACCAAAGCCGCGCGTTGATTATCTACACGTCCGGTTCTACCGGGAAACCCAAGGGGATCGTTCACAGCGTGGCAAGCCTTTCACAGGGCGTTCACCGCAACCGCATGGCGCTTGATATCAATGAAGATGAAATTCTGGGCGCAACTGCGCCGCTGTCCTTTGTTGTCTTTATCTTTGAGTATTTCGGTGTGCTTTCCTGCGGAGCCTGTGTCCATATGCTTCCAGAGGAGGTCCGAAAAGATGTGCATTTGATGGAGGACTATTTTGCCAGGCACGGGATTACCTGTGCGTTTATCAGTCCGCAGATGCTCCGTTTTTTCAGAAAAAAGGGAAACTCCCTGAAAAAGGTCATGACCGGAAGCGAGCGTGTTTCGAGGCTGGTTGGGGACGGCTTTACGCTGTATAATATTTACGGCTGCAGTGAGTCGGCGGCGGTAGTTTCGACGTATCAGATTAGCGAGGCGATGGAAAACACGCCGATCGGAAAGCCTTTAGGAGAGCTGAAATTCTTTCTGCTCGACGAGGATGGCCGGGAAGTTCCGGAGGGTGAGGAGGGCGAACTGTGCATTAAGGGAATTGTTGCGGACGGCTATCTGAACCTGGAGGAGAAGACCGCGCAGACGTTTATCAGACAGGAGGATAGCACCGTCCTGCTGCATACCGGGGATATGGCAAAAAGACTGCCGGACGGCAATTATCTGTATGTGAACCGCAAAGACTGGATGGTAAAAATCAACGGGCAGCGCGTGGAGACCGGGGAGATCGAACTGCGTATGACGGCCATGCCGGAGATCGAAAATGCGGTCGTGAAGGCGTTTGAGGATGAGAACGGGCAGAACTATCTGTGCGGTTATTATGTGTCAAAACATGAGTTTGATTCCGGGCAGATTCGCACATGGCTGTCAGAATGGCTTCCCGGGTACATGGTTCCACGCTTTTTCAAGCAGCTGGACAGCCTGCCAAAGAACGCAAACGGCAAGCTTGACAGGACGGTGTTGCTGCCCCCTGGCATGGAGGAGTACAAGGCGGCATACAGAGCGCCCGAGAGCGGCATGGAGCGCCATATCTGCCAGGGCTTTGAGGAGGTGCTGCACTGCGGAACCGTGGGGCTAGATGACGATTTCTTTATGCTGGGCGGCGATTCCATCAATGTGTTAAAGCTGGTGCAATATCTCGAGCAGCCTGTCCTCACGCCAAAGACGGTCCTGACAGGCAGGACGCCGGCAAAAATCGCGGCGCTTTTGCGCGCGGCGGACAAGGCGCAGGAGGATATGGCGGCTGCGGCAGCTGACAAGGACAGGACGTAGTACACCCTTACAGACTCGCAGATGGGAGTTTATTTGGAGTGCGTCGAATTTCCGGAGTCCACGATGTACAATATTCCGATGTGCTGTGAATTGCCACAGGACCTTGACTGGGAGAATTTTAAAAATGCTGTCAAAAAAGCCGTTGCAATGCATTCGGCCTTTGGGGTCAATATCTCGCTAAGTGAGGGCACGCCTGTGATGCGCCTGCATCCGGAGTACTTAAAAGTAGAACTTGCAGAGCAAAGGACAGATGATATCGAGACGGCTAAAAAAGCATTTGTGCGGCCGTTTCGCATGGAGGGTGAGCCGCTCTACCGCATGGCGTTATATCAGGACAAAAACCACAGCTATTTTCTGATCGATGTGCACCATATTATTTTTGACGGCACGTCGCTGAAAGTGTTTTTGGAGGAGGTTTCTAAGTTTTACTGCGGGGAGGAACCGCAGCCGGAGACGGTTTCGCTGATAGACCTGGCTGTTTATGAGGAAACACTGGCACAGACACCACAGTACTACGCAGCGAGGGAATATTTTGCAAAGAAGCTCGGAGATGAGGATTACGGAGAGGCGCTTATCAAGGACTTTAAGAACAGAGAGGCGGGCGTTCTCAGCCAGGAGGTAAGGCTAGCCCTTGACGAGACACTTTCCTGTATGGCGGTGGAGCAGTTTGTAAGACAGAAGAGAATCTCAGAAAATACGCTGTTTCTAGGGGCTTTTTCCTATGCTCTTGGAAAATACGGCGGGGAGAGAAAGAGTCTGTTCTGCACGGTAAATAACGGAAGGCATAGAGCTGACATGGCGGAGTCTGTCGGCATGTTTGTCCGCACGCTGCCGGTCTGCCAGTCGTGGGAGGAAGCGACTTTGGTGGATACATACCTACAGGGATTTCAGCAGGATTTTTATGAACTGATGGGGCATGACTGTATTTCTTTTGCAGAGCTGGCGCGCGATTACGGGATTACCTCGGACATTCTCTTTGTCTATCAGGGAGAGATGTTCAGCGGACTGACGATGGGTGACAGGCAGTATGCGGCACAGGTGATTCCCACAGGCGACGTGCAGGCGGATGTGTCCGTGATGGTGACAAAGAGCCGGCAGGGATATGAGGTGTCCTTAGAATACCGCAGGGATGTATACAGCGAGGAGACGGCCCGCGGTCTGCTTGGCATGTATGTGCAGGTACTCAAAGGAATGCTGTCCTGTGAGAAGCTAGGACAAATTGCGCTCACATCAGAGCTGGATATTCAGATATTAGACCGCTTTAATCAGACAGAGTGCGAGTTTGACAAGAGTAAGACAATTATAGACCTGTTTCGGGAACAGGCGCAGAAAACACCAGAGAATACAGCGGTGGTGTACAAGGACAGGCGTTATACCTATGCGGCTGTGGATGAGGTCACGGACCGTCTGGCCGCTTATGTCGCAGGTCTTGGTATTGGCCGGGAACAGGTTGTGTCTGTGCTGATTCCAAGATGCGAATATATGCCGATTGCTTCGATCGGCGTGTCCAAGGCGGGCGCGGCGTATCAGCCGTTAGACCCATCCTATCCAAAGGAGCGGCTTGCCTTCATGCTCGAAGATGCAGACGCGAAGCTTCTGATTGCGGACGAGGCGCTTTTGGAGCTGGTTCCGGACTGGAACGGCCGGGTGCTTCTGACGAAGGATATCTTTGGCCTGCCGAAAGCCGGGCAGCGCCCCGAACCACCGAGACCGGAGGATTTGTTTATTTTACTGTATACATCAGGTTCCACGGGGTTGCCAAAGGGCTGTATGCTCGAGCACAGGAATCTTGCGGCGTTTTGCCAGTGGTACATTGCATATTACTATCTGACAGAAGAGAGCCATGTTGCGGCATATGCCAGCTACGGATTTGACGCCAACATGATGGACACTTATCCGGCGCTGCTGTGCGGCGGGCAGGTTCATATCATTGAGGAGGCCATTCGTCTGGATTTGAGCGCGCTGAATCAGTATTTTAATGAACAGAACGTTACCCATGCGTTTATGACGACGCAGATTGGCCGTGCGTTTGCTACCAGTATGGAGAACCACTCGTTACAGTATCTGTCTATGGGCGGCGAGACGCTGACGCCTTTTGCGCCAAATGAGAATGCGCGGTACTTTAACGTTTACGGGCCTACGGAATGTACGATCCTTACGACGACTTATCCGATGCTTCAATACGAAGAGGAGTTTCCGATCGGAAAGCCGCTCTCGAATATCAAGCTGTATATTATAGACAGCCAGGGCCGGCGGGTTCCTGTAGGAGTGCCGGGAGAGCTGTGCGTTTCCGGCCGGCAGGTGTCCAGAGGGTACTTAAACCGCCCGGAGAAGACGAAGGAAGTCTATTCAGAGAATCCGTTTAGCAGCCTTGAAGAGTACAGCAGGATGTACCATACCGGCGATATCGTGCGGTATTTGCCAGATGGAAATATCCAGTTTATCGGCCGTCGGGACGGTCAGGTCAAGATCAGGGGATTTCGTATCGAGCTTACCGAAGTGGAGGAGATTATCCGCAGATTTCCGGGGATTCAGGATGCGACTGTGGCAGCCTTTGACGATCCGGCGGGCGGAAAGTATATAGCGGCCTATGTGGTGTCAGAAAATACGGTGGATGTGGATGCGCTGAATGCATTTATCGAGGAGAGCAAGCCACCTTATATGGTTCCGGCAGTCACTATGCAGATTGACAAGATACCTTTAAATCAGAACCAGAAGGTGAATAAGAAGGCGCTTCCCGTGCCGGAGAGGAAACAGGAGGTGCTGATGCCGCCGCAGAATGATGTGCAGCAGAAGATCTTTGACTGCGTGGCGGAGGTTGTCGGTCATCAGGAATTTGGCGTGACCACGGATATCTATAAGGCCGGGCTGACCTCTATCGGCGCCGTGAAGCTCAATGTCCTGTTAGCGGGTGCTTTTGAGGGCGCGGTAATTCGCAATAAGGACTTGAAGGAAAATAATACCGTTGAGAGATTAGAACAGTTTTTGCAGGAACATGGTCAGGGGGAACAGTTTGAGAAACAGGAGTTCTATCCGCTGACCCAGACACAGAATGGTATCTTTGTGGAGTGTGCGGCCAACATCGGAAGTACGATTTACAACATTCCATTTTTGTTCCGGCTGGGAGAGCAGGTGGATCTGCAGCGCCTGAAACAGGCGATAGAGGCAGCTGTGGAGGCGCATCCCTATATCAAGACAACGCTTTGTCTGGATGACAATGGCGATATCCTACAGAAAAGAAATGATGCGCTTCCTGTGGAGATCGCGATTCATAAGGAGCTTGACCGCAAGGCGCTTGTAATGCCGTATCAGCTTTTGGGCGATCAACTGTTCCGTATTCAGCTGTTTGATACGCCGGAGGGGAAGTACCTGTTTATGGAATTCCACCATATTATCAGTGACGGCGAATCCTGCGGTATTTTCCTCAGGGATATCAATAAAGCTTACGGCGGAAATGCCCTTTCGAAGGAGACGTTCAGCGGTTATGAGCAGGCTCTTGTGGAGCAGAAAGCGCTGCAGGGACCCGAGTATGAGCGGGCAAAGCAGTATTATGATTCTGTTTTTGCAGGGTGTGACACGGATTTCCTACCGGCAAGGGATTACAAAAAGGGCAGTCAGGAGGACGCGGCGGGCGTTGGTGTCTACAAGCGCAGCGAGGAGACGGATCTAAGCGCGCTGCAGCAGTTCTGTACAGAGCGAAAGATTACATTGAACACACTGTTTACAGCGGCGTTTGGCTTTGTGACAGGGCGCTATGTCTACAAGGACGAGGCGGTGTTTACGACAATCTATAACGGCAGAAATGACTCCCGGCTTTCTTCGACTGTCAATATGCTGGTAAAAACGCTGCCTGTGTACTGTAATCTGGAAGGAGATAAGGAGATCGCGGCGTATCTTCAGGAGACCGGGGAACAGCTGATCAACAGCATGAATGCCGATATTTACTCCTTTGCGGAAATCAGCCATGCATATAATATCAAGGCGGATTTGCTGTTTGCATTCCAGGGCGATCATTTCCAGTTTGGGGAGATTGCCGGTGAGGCGGCCGTCAGCGAGCAGCTTTTCTTAGATACTGCAAAGGCGCCTTTGTCCATAGACGTGGTGATCGATAAGGAGAACGGAAGCGTTTCTTATCAGGTGGAATACCGAAGCGACATGTATGAGGAGCGCACCATTGCCGGAATCATTGATAGCCTGATCATGACGGTGCAGCAATTCCAGGAGAAGAGAAAGCTAAAAGAGGTCTGCATGGTGAGCGCCAAGGCATACAGTGAGATAGCAGGCTATAATGAGACAGAACATGCGGTGGAGCAGACCACAGCCAACAAACTGTTTGAACGGCAGGCCGCGCTTTACCCTGATAAGACCGCAGTGATTGCCTGCGGAAAGAGCCTCACCTTCCGGGAGCTGAATAAGAATGCCAATAAGATCGCAAACCATTTGCTGGGCGAAGGACTAAAATTAGAACAGATGGTCGGCGTTATGCTGCCAAGAACGACAGATGTGTATGCGGCAAGACAGGGCATCCTGAAGGCAGGCGGTGCATTCCTGCCGATCGACCCGGAATACCCGGATGAGCGGATCAGTTATATTCTGGAGGATTCTAAGGCAGAATGTATCCTGATGAACCAGACTGTGGCACAGGAGCACAAGTTATTGCTCCAGAAACTGACCGATAAAATGCAGATAAAGGTGCTGATGGTAGAAGACCTTCTGGCAAAGGAGGGCGGCACGGAAAATCCAAATGTGGATATCCGGCCGGAAAATCTCTGTTATTGTATCTACACTTCCGGCTCTACCGGAAAGCCAAAGGGCGTCATGATCGAGCACCGGAATTTGGTAAACTATGTGGACGACAACCCTTACAACGTGGAGGCACAGGCTTATGTGTACAACGCAACCTGCTCGCTTGCATTTGCGGCCATCACGTTTGACGTGTCGATTCTGGAGGAGTGCATACCGCTGTATCACGGGATAACCGTCTGCATGGCAAACGAGGAGGAGATTCACAATCCGTTTGCGCTCTCGAAGTTGATACTGGAAAACGGCGTGGATATGATGACCTGTACTCCGTCATTTTTAATCAATATCATTGATATGCCGGAGATGAAAAAGGCACTGTCCAGAATCAAAGTGTTCAATGTGGGCGCCGAGGCGTTTCCGGAGGCGCTCTATGAAAAAATCAGGGCGCTTGGGACAGACGCGCTCGTATACAACGGCTATGGGCCGACAGAGACGACCATTGGCTGTGCGTTTGACCAGGTGACAGGAGATAAGATTACGATAGGAAAGCCGATGGCCAATATCAAGATGGTCATGATCGACAAGAACCGCAATTTACTGCCGGCGGGCGTTCCGGGAGAGCTTCTGATCATCGGAAACGGTGTAGGAAGGGGCTACGTGGGCAAGCCTGAGCTGACAGCGGATAAATTTATCCAGTTTGAGGGCCAGAATGCGTATCGCAGCGGAGATCTGGCAAGGTGGAATCATCACGGAAAGATTGAATTTATGGGACGCATGGACAATCAGGTCAAGCTGCGCGGATTAAGAGTGGAGCTGGACGAGATTGAAAATGTTATCAACCAGTATCCGACCGTGAAATCGAGTGTCGTTCTTGTGAAGGAGAAGGATGCAAACCAGTTTTTGTGCGGCTATTTCGTGGCGGGAAGCATAGTGGAAAAGGAGAAGCTGACCTGCTTTATGCAGAAGTACTTAACGCCGTATATGGTGCCGAGCGTGCTGATGCAGCTTCCGGAACTGCCGCTCACCAACAACGGCAAGGTGGATAAGCGCGCCCTTCCAGAACCGGAGTATACGACAGAGAACAAAAACTATGTGAAGCCGCAGACCGAGCTGCAGCGCAAGCTCTGTGAAATCTTTGAGATGGCGCTAGGCGTGGAGCAGATTGGAATTGAGGATGACTTTTTTGCAAACGGCGGAACTTCGCTGTCGGCGTCCAAGGTGGCGATGAAGTGTATGAGCGCGGGAATCCAGGTATCGTATGCGGAGCTGTTCGATCACAAGACGCCGTTAGAACTTGAACGACTGATCCAGACGAAGCAGCAGGGAAGCGCACCGGCAGACGAAAATACGCAGACGCAGGAAAAACAGGGCGCACTGGAGCGCGTGCTTGGACGCAATACCCTGGAAAATGTAGATGAGGTCCGGTCCGATGCCATTGGCAATGTCCTTCTGACAGGTGCAAACGGTTTCTTAGGCGCACATATTCTAAAAAATATGATTGACCATGAGGACAATACGATTTATTGTCTGATACGCAAGGGGAAGGCCTCTTCTCTGGAAAAGAAGCTAAAGAACATGCTGATGTATTATTTTGATAATCCCTATGAGGAGCTGTTTGGCAGCAGGATTCGCGTAATTGAAGGGGATATCACGGACAAGGACGCTGTGAGTATGCTCGGACAGTACGATTTTGCGCGCGTGATCAACTGTGCGGCGTGCGTCAAGCATTTTTCGGCAGACGATACCTTAGAGCAGGTCAATTATCAGGGGGTTCTGAACCTGATCGGTCTGTGCAGCAGGATGGAGCGCGAGCTGATCCAGATTTCCACGGTGAGTATCGCCGGGGAAAATGTAGGCGGAAAATTCCCGGAGGAGAAAAAGCTTCATGAGAGCGAATTATTCTTCGGACAGAGCCTCTCTAACAAATATATTGACACAAAGTTCCGCGCGGAGAAGGCCGTATTGGAGGCGGTCGCTGTGGGCATGAAGGGCAAAGTGATCCGTGTCGGAAATCTGATGAGCCGCGTCAGCGATGGCGAGTTTCAGATTAATTCCGTGACAAACGGATTTATGCGTACCCTTAGAGGGTATGTTGCGCTAGGGAAATTCCCGGTTTCCATGCTGGATGCGCCTGCGGAATTTTCACCGATCGACTCCACGGCGGAGGCGATTGTCAGGCTGGCTCCGGTGCAGGGTGGTTTCAGCGTGTTCCACGCTTACAGCAGTTATCTGATTCAGATGGCCGATGTCATTGAGCAGATGAACCAGTCCGGCATTCCGGTTGAGGTGGTCAGCGATGAGGAATTTGCAAAAGCCTTGTCACAAGCACTTGAAAATGAGGAGAAGAACGAGCTGATTGCAGGACTGATTGCCTATGCGTCCGGAGATGAGGATAACAGCATGGTGTACATTGACGCGGATAACCACTTTACTACAAAAGCGTTGTACCGCCTTGGATTTAAGTGGCCGATGCCGGATGCAACTTACTTAAAGCACGCTTTGGAGTCGTTGGAGACATTGGGTTTCTTTGATGGCAGGCTATAGTACATCATTGCACAAATAACAGTGAATACAGCACCTGCTATTTGCGCCAGTACTGCGTTGTCGTCAGTCAACAATGCCACCGCATTGCTTCCTTCCTCCGCCTTGTCCTGACACAAATATCAGGCACTGTTTTTCACTGTTATTTATGCAACGCTGTACTAGGAGTATTTGTATGGAAAGAAATGCATTTTTGATCAATAGGAAAATTCATCAGTACATCTTACCGGGTGTACTGATGACGGTTGCCATGCAGCTTGGAAATGTGGTGGACGGCATGATTGTGGGCAACCTTTTAGGGGCGGATGCGATGGCGGCGATTGAGATATCCATGCCGGTGCTGCTGCTCTTGCAGATGCCGGCGATGATGCTTGCTATGGGAGGTGCTGCGGAGGCGGCCGTCTTGTTAGGAAAGCGGGACATGGAAAAGGCTGGCGGAGTGTTTAGCGCTTCGCTGGCGGCCGGTGTCGCGCTGGCGCTTGTGTGCGCGCTGTTTACGCCTATTCTGCCGCGGCCCTTAGCGCTTGCGCTTGCTGGAAACGAGGCGCTTGCGGCGCTTGCCGAGCCTTATATTATGGTAAATTTCGGGGGAATCCCGATACTGACGGCGGCGATCATATTCTGTTATTTTATGAATGCAGATAACCATCCCCAGCTTGGCAGTGCGCTGTTTATCATTGCAAATGTGGTGAATCTGGTACTGGATTTTGTGTTTATCAAAGGGTTACGGATGGGGATGGCAGGAAGCGCCCTGTCCACCGTGATCGGTTATCTGGTCGGAATGACGACAGTGGCGGTTTATTTCAGGTCTAGGCAGCGAATGCTGCGGTTACAGAGATTAGACAGGCGGCTGTTTCAATATGTGGGTCTTGCGGCAAAGGCGGGGATTCCAAGTGCGGCTTTTACGCTGATGTCCGCGCTCAAATCCGTTATTATTAATTCTGCGATCGTGCGTATTTTAGGAAATGATGCTATGGCGGTGTACTCTGTCTGTGCCAATGCGGTGCTGATCGCAGAACTGTGCGTGGGCGGCGTGATCGGGTTGATTCAGAATATCGCGGGAATTCTCTATGGCGAGCGGGATTTTTTTGGAATTCGCGTTTTGTGCAAAAAAGTGCTCACTTACAGTTACATTGCCATCGTGGTCCTGCTGCTGGTATTTTTGGCTGTGCCGCAGGTGATTGCCGGGTTGTTTGGCATTACAGAGGGCCACATGCTTGTGTCGAGCAAGATGGCGCTGCGCATCTTTGCCTGCAGTTTTCCATTTTATGTCTACAATAAATTTTTGATGTCCTATTATCAGACCATACTACAGCCGGGACTGTCTACGGTGGTTACGGTGCTGCAGGGATTTGGGGTGATTGTGCCGCTGTCCCTTGCCGGAATCTTTCTGTGGGGGCTGCCCGGCGTATGCCTGATGGCGGTGGCCAGCGAAGCGGTTACGATACTGATTAGTTCCCTGTACCGGATCTGGGGCCAGCGCAGAGGAAAGTTTGAAGCGGGGGGCGTCTATATGCTTCCAAAGGTCGTGGATGAAAAATCGCTGGACTGCTCTGTGGGCAATGATCTGGGTGAAGTGATCGCCTTTCGGGAGAAGCTGGTGATGTTCTGCGCAGAGAATCATATCGCGGAGCGGGATGCCAAAACCCTTGGCTTTGCCGTGGAGGAGCTTGCGGCCAATATTGTGCTGTACGGCTACCGCAGCGACAGGCAAAATTATATGGATATCAGCTTTACGATACAGGACGACAAATATCTGCTGCGGCTCCGCGATGACGGCGTTCCCTTCAATCCACTGGAATATCAGGAGCAGGAGGCGGAAGAGGTGACAGTGGGCGGAATTGCGCTCCTCAAAAAAATGGCGATCGGGTTTCAGTACATGAGAGTACTAAATATGAACAATACAGTAATTGAGCTTAGGAATTCTAGGAAAATAAGTGATGCAGAATCGGAGAAATAGACAAGTCAAGATGCGTCAGTTATTTTTCTACAGTTCCTTAATGTTCCTACACAGAAGGCTTGATGCAGTTTAGGAATAGTCACAAAATAACTTGTGCAGATGACGCAGAATAAATTTCCATATGCTAGGCGGAAGAAGTCTCCGTAGTGGGCTACGGCGACTGATGACAACGACGACTATGGGAATTTGGCAAGTCAGATGCACAAGTTATTTCAAGACTGTTCCTTAATTCACATCACGATTCACTTCACGCAGGGGAACGCGATAGTTATAATTTTGTGCTTAGCAAAAATGTTCAAAACAAAAAATCTAACTTTATATATTATAAAACAAAAAACATTGGACAATTACCCAAAAGTCCAATGTTTTCAATACTTTTACCTAGTCGTTGCGACAAGATTCGAACTTGCGACCTCTGCGTCCCGAACAAACTGCCCGCCTTTAAAAATCCCCTATACGTCCATTTTTCCCCTTGGGATACGTCTGTATACCCTCGGACACGTCCATTTTTCCCCTGTCCATGCCCATATCCAGCACTTTTCCAAACTTTTGTTGGAACTTTGTTGACCCTCTCCCCAAATTATTGATAACAATGGATTTCACACAACGTCTGAATCCTTTAAGCATCTCGTATTTTTATATTAGACAGCATATCATATTTCTATGATTGATACAATAAAAAGGGATACTTTTTCTGTTGCAGGTATCCCCATTTTGTATTATGGCTGTTTAGCCGAATATCTCGTCCGCTTTTTCACCATGTTTATTCTTCCATTTCCGGCTGACATGGTTGTAAATATTAGCCGTCACTGTAATATCGCTATGCCCCAGCCAGTTCTGAACCTTGCCTAAATCCCAGCCCTCCTCAAACAGGATGGCACAACAGCTGTGCCTCAATTTATGTACCGTTAAACCTTCCGGCACACATCCGCATCTTATGACTGCTTTCTTGAAATGCTTGGTTATGTAGTCCGGGCTGTATACTCTTCCGTTATCCCATGTGAACACATATCCATCCTTTGAGTAGATGCCCAGTTTTTTCTGGGATTCCATAAGTTCCTTAAGGTCACCCTTTATACTGTCCAGCAACGGATAATAGCGGTAGGAGCTTTCTGTTTTTACGTTGTCTCTGCATATGTCTCCTGCCTCTGTCCTTACGATTGTATGGTTTATGACAATCGACCCTTTTTCAAAATCAACCGCACTCCATTTCAGACCGAGTATCTCCGACCTTCTGCATCCATAGTACAGACCGACTTTCGTGATGCAGTACAGCCTTTCAAAAAGTGGCTCCGCTTTTATAAAGTTCAGAAATGCCGTCGCCTGCTCTTTATCCATGTAAGCAACCTCTTTCACGTTGCTTTCCTTTACCCTCGGCACCTGTACCTTGTCTGCCGGATTCGTCATGATGACACCCTGTACAACCGCATCATTCAGAAAGCCTTTCATCAAAGTCAGCTGGTCTCTTACCGTCCGTCTGCTCAAACCAGTCGGAGTATTTTCATTATAGATATTCCGACGTCCGTTTGCCAATGCCCATTCGCAATATTTAAGCAGGTCTCTCGGCTGTAATTCCTCAATCCTGATATCTTCCTTACGGAAATACTCTATGATTGTCTTGCTCCGGTTTTTATATCCCCATGCAGTTGTACTTTCTATCTGTTTGGATTTATGATCGATCCATCTCTCAAAACAGTCTGCAAATGAATGCGATTCTTTTTTCTGTGCAAGCTGTTCCAGTTCCATTTCTTTCTCCTGCACGAGCCGGTCTCTTATCTTCTCTGCCTCCCTCTTCTTATGTGAAGCTATTGAAATTCCGGTTGACTTCGTATCCTGCAAACGATGTTCCCCGGCATAATAGCTGACTACCACATAATATTTTCCTTTTCTCTCGATAAGGCATCCCCTTACGCTTTTACTGTTCGACATAAATTTTCCCTCCTGTTTTATATTGTTCGGGGATGGTAACGCTGACCATCCCCACCTGTCAAGAAAATTTTGCATATATCATTTAGAGGCTGTCAAGGTCAAGACTGTCGTCGGCCACTTCCTCAATATCTGCAAAGTAAGACAATTTATAGATGCAATATCTCCACACTGTATCACTTTTCCCACTTGCATACCTCACACGGACATTTGTCTGATAGCCTCTTGATGAAGGTGTCAGATACAGGAAATCATACTGTTTCATTTTCTTTAACAGTTCCAGCTTCTTCATCCCCATGTTTCCAGCCAGCGTCTCAATATCTCCGTCCTCAAGGGCATAGTAGGATTTATGATTATGTATCGACATTGATGAAGTGTTTTTGAGCTGGTTGTCAAGCAACTGGTAGAATGTTTCTCCTTCCAGTTCTGTCAGACTTTCAGAATTGATAGGAAGATGTGGCAACGCTTCATATAATACGTCCAATATGTCTGCTATATCCAGTTCATCCACCAGCACTCCCCTAAACTTACCATAGTAATCATCATGCGCTTCTAAGAGGAATTTAGAGACTCTGTTGCGTATTTTGCCTTCCTCAATGCCTTTGGATGAGAAAGAGTATTTTGCCGCAATCCTTATGCTTGCCTGTGAGAGTGACATTATTGGAGAATAGGTTTTGCCGTCGACATACTTCTGGACATATTCAATCCTGCGCTGTCCTTTTTCATCCTCAGAAAGTCTTGCATTGAGGCAGCCGCCCAGACGGTTGCTGATGTTCGTCATTCCCCGTATCGGAGAGAAGAAACCAAGTTCTCTATATCTTGTTACGCTGTCCTGCTTTCCAGTAAGTTCATCAGCCACTTCTTCCGGCAGTACCAGAGAGGAGAAGTCTGGCATGTTGGGTGTCAGAAGTTTAAGTTCGTCGGCTGCTGCCAGTTCATCTTTCGGCATCTTAGCCGCTTTTGGCACATTGGAGTTGCCCATAATAGCTGTCTCCTTGTTGTTTTCTGCATTGACAGTTGCCTTAGTATCCATATTGATAGCATTTTCGTTTGCCATAGCCTCTACCCCCACATTGTTATTGGTTGTGTTTTTTGTCATAGTCTCTGCCTCCTTAATATTGTTCGTTTCGCCGTTCATTGTTGTATTTACCTCCTTGTTTTTATTGGTATTATTGCTCCTTTTGGTAGCACTGGCTTTCTTTTTGCGTCTCTTCCCTGCGTTTCTATGAAGTATATACTCCATCCCATCTGCTCTGAGAATGCCACGTGTTACCCTGATAGGTTCACCATTGTCACGATATCCTATAGTCACCACTTCATTGTAGTCTATATGGTTGTTCATAGCCTCTGCCTCCTTATTATTATTTTTGCTCTCATTATTCATCATTGCATATTCCTCCTGCATATTATTTTCCATATTGATATTTCTGCTCATAAGTGTCTCCTTTCTATAATAAACATTAGTTGCTTTTTTCAGAGTTGCTTATTTTTGGGCAGACTTCCCCCATACTGCGCCCTATGGGTGGGTATACTGCCCCCTTGAAAACCTGTTTACGGGTTCCATATGATATCCCTTCCACTTCCTCCGGCGCAGTTTTGGAAATTTTCGGCATATTTTTGTCAAGGTTCGATTTTTTTGTCTTTTATCTTTATGTATCTTTCATTTTGTTTTCCCCCTTTCGATAAACCTATTCTAACGCGTTTTATATAAAAATTCTGATATGATACGTCTGATGCAGTTTGGAAGCACGCCTGTATCACACAACACAAAAAAGACCAGAAAACACTTATTCTGGTCTTTTTTTGATGCTTTATGTACATCTATGGACTTTATAATTTTTTTGAAAATTTTTAAATCTTAAAATCGCCACAATCAACAGCAACAGTATAGACAGATTCGGCAAGTTTCAAATGCTTTTTTAATGCTTCTATATATATCCTCAATCCCGCCTCTCCCAAGTCCTTTAATTGTGCTGTCCGAATATCTTCCATGACTCTCATTATGTCCTGTACTTTCTCGATACCAACAATGTCTTGTTTTTTTCCGTATTTAATAAAATAGATGAGCTTATACCTTTTTGGATTTTCCCTTAACCCTCTGACCGGGGCAATCTCTTTTACTCTGCCTATTTCCTTTTCAAACTCTTTGTTGAATTTTTCTATAAGTTCCAGATTTTTTGTTGCTTCCTTGATAGCCTCATCAAATATTTCAACAACTTTTTTGCTTCCCTTATCATGCACAAGTTTCTTTATTTTTGCTGTTGACCAATTAACAGGTTTTTTTTGGGCTTCCTCCAAGTATTCATTTATCTTATCACAACAGATGATATAACTTTCGTATTGGTTATAAAAATTTTCTTCAAATGCGTTTCCTAATTTTATACGTTCTTTTCCTGTTAAATATTCTTTTGGGATACCTGTTTTCTTTTCAATCCGACAAGCCCACTTATTTATATTATCAGTTTCAAAGTCTTTTTCCGCGTTTATGATTTCGTATATACTCTGTTTGCTTTTCTCAAACGAACCATATAAACTATTTGTATCATTTTCATTACCTCTGACTAAATTTTTTCCAAAATCTCCTTTGATACTTTTCCACAATGCCTGTATTATCTTCATATTGTATGCAAGTACCATTTTAGCTTCATGCGTCAGATGTTTTTTCTTCGCAGACATAAAGACCGCCTCCATATCATAGGTTATTATATGATGTATTATACCATTTCCAGCCTGTTTCTTCTATATATAAACTTGAAACATTTGAAACAAGATGATATTTAGCGGTCAACTGCTCCGGCAATATCGTTTCTTCCTCTTGCCTTATCATTTTTCCAACAAGACAGGATTTTGCATTTATGATAATCTGCCAATTGCTTATAGTTTATTACCATAATTGTATACTCTTTTTCTCTCCTGAATCACTTTTCTTCTTATGCTGGCTCTATCTACAGCGTATGTATTACTTCTTATATAAATATGTTTTTCTGAAATGCTCCCCCCCTTATGGTCTTTTTAAAATTTCTCATTGTTCAGCATCCCATGCATAACATACTGAATCACTGTTTTTCCAACCAGTCTGATTTTTGTGTACACCCGATTTTTCATCACAGCGTTATACCCCTACACACTTTTTTTCTGGAAACATTGTTTTCTTATTCCAAAATCAACTTTTTCGGGAAAAAATATATCCCCCTCCCTTAACGTGCACTTTTGGAAAATCATACATGACATTATTTCCCTCTCTCCCAATTCCTCAACATTAAAGTGTATACTTAAATCTACGTCCATAAAAAACCACTCACAGCCTTCAGGCCATGAGCAGTCCTTTTTAATCTTCCAATTCTTCCAGATCCCCAAACAGGTTGACCTCAACATAAACCTTGTCAAGGTCAAGGCTTATATTGGGTTCTAACATTGTTTCCAGTGTAACAATGTTGCTTGCCGTGTTGACAAGGCACAAAGACTCTGGCAACTCCACTCCATTATGTTTGACAACTGCTTTCATCAGTCTACCACCCCCGCCCTTTTTAATTTATTGTAGATTTGCTCTGCTGTATATTTCTGGTTACCCAGAGCAATCAGCTGTTCCATGTTCAGCCCCCTTGTATATGCGTCTACAAGCTGGACACTGGAAATATCCTTGATGCCAAATGGCATGGTTTTAACCACGGTGTTACCGCTGACACGCATATTTCTGACATCCCGGTCAAGGTTGGACATAATCTGTTGTACAGCCCAGACTTGTTTACTTAAATTTTTCAGGCATTTAATTATTTCCTGCTCATACATAAAAAATTACTCCTTCCAAATTTTTTTAATTATACCCCTTTATGTACAGCGTGTATGTAAACAGGAATAAAGAAAAATCCTATCCAGTATGCCGCCAGACAGGATTTTTCTTTTACTGTATAACAATTATCTGAGTTGTAAGGTTTCAAAAGCAGGAGGGTATGCTCCCCACCTTTCCAGTGCTTTCTCTGAAATGTTACCTGCACTCCAATAACATTTGGATTATAATGTCTGATTATTTTTTCAGGAAGAATATGATATTTGTCAGGCACGTATTATAACCTATAAGACAAATTTCCCATTCTCTTTTCAATGTTCAAAATCATTGTTTACAGTTACAAAAACAATCCCCTGCTCCAAACCCTGCAGGAGATTGTACCATCCATTTTTTATTTTGGCTGTAGCGATTCTTAACGGAATTTCAGACTGGTTTTTATGGATTCTGCCGTATATCCCAGACTTTAATTTTTATCCCCTTCCAGTTCTTTCCATACCCCTTTTGCTATCCAGCGTATGAATATGAAACACTGTTTCCCTAAATAAACTGCTCCACATAATGAAATGATTATCATTGTATGGATTACTGTAAATGTCAGATAGTCCATCTGTCAAGCCCCCTTTCCTTAACCTCTATATATCGGTCAACTGTTTCCTTTGCCCCCATCCATGCGTTTTCTTCATAGAAATATGTTCCACTCTCCATAATGCCCTCGCCGTCCATGCTGAACACGCAGAATACATAACCCAAATCAATGTTGCTCCAATAAACCTTTATCTCATAACCTCGATACTGTTCAATCATTGCTCCCTGTACCTCTC
>CAJUQZ010000094.1 GCA_910588755.1 uncultured Lachnospiraceae bacterium
GGAGGTTAAGCCTAAAATCATTAGCCTCGTTATAATTTTTTGCGGAATTTAGGTTCTAAGATTGTAAATACAGTTCGTCTTCAAGCATATGTGCTGACATACTACTTAAACAATTGGTTTAGGCTGGTGCCTGCAATGAATATGAGAAAGTAGCGAATAAACATCATCCACTTAAAACTAATTTAATAGATAACTCCTGATTATCGTTCATTCCTTTCCCTGTTGTCTTATCCAATTAAAACAAAACATCTTCTTTTGTGTGCCATCATTCCTAGCATTTTGCACAGGAGTATTTTGCTATATTTTATCATTTCCTGTCTGATTGAACAAGGGACAGAATTGGCCAACGCCAATCTTTTGAAATAATAAACAATCAACGGGACTGATTCTACACCAATGATCATGGAATATCAATTGCTGGCTTTGATCTGGTATCATGAGGGAAGCCGAAAATTTTATTGAAAATAAAAACACCTACAGCAGTCACTGTAAGCGTTCTTATGTTTGCAACGAAAGCAATATATTATAAATGATACATTGCAAAATTGTATTCCCCTGTCTCTGCCTTCATCATTCTGTGGTCTGTCCCTTCTCCCGGAACATGACGCAGCAGTCCTTTCCGCAGAATGAAATCCCATAGTTTCCTGAAAGGTCATAGCCGTCATCTTCCAGCTCCAGGACATATTTTTTATCATCGATCTGCTGCAGGGCTTCCTCTGCCCTTTTTTCAAGTTCCCTTATCTTCTTCGTGGCTTTAAATTCTACGATAAATGCCTCTTTCCGGCGTGATATGGGCTTTACGAACAAGTCACATCTGCCTTTACCTGTCTCGCGGTTGGATTTTGTACGGTAGCCCTTCATGCCTGACAGCAGCCCGGCCACCAGTCCGTGGTAATAATTTTCACTCTCGTCAAAGGAGCTGATTGTTTCATATAAAATATCCGTCAGTTCTTCCTGCAGTGTCTGCGTATCCTTATTGACAAAGGCAGTATGCAGGCGGGTAAGGTCACGCACCTTCATCTTTTCATTAAACCACGCCATGATTTTCTCGCGGAAAATATAGCGCACCTCCCGGTTGGGAATCATAAGCGTCAGATACCGCATGTCATCCTCGCCTATGCGTTCATCTACTTTTTTGAAATACCCCGTGAAAAACATGAAATTCCACAAATTATCCATGTTTTCATACACTTCATCATAAGTAATGTCCTCGTGGACAGGCTTTTCGACAGTGCCGCCATTGATTAGATGCTCCAGTTCGCTCTTTACACTGTCATCCGCCATGTCGATCAGTTTACGCACGACGGTATTTGAGGATGTGTTTGCCCAGTACGAATGGGGGAACTCGTCCTCATGGCTTATCAGGGCTTTCACGTACCGGATGACGCTCCACGGGTTGTACACATTGGTCTTTCCAAAAAGGTAGCCGTTGTACCATTCCTTGATTAAATCATATTTCTGCTCTAGTCCGCAGTCCCTGCATAGCCTGTGAACCTCTTCTTCCGTAAAGCCAAAGTATTCATCGTAATTCCAATCCAGTATGGATATAACTTCAAGGTTATTTAAACCGGTAAAAATACTCTCCTTTGAAATTCGCAGGCAGCCCGTTATCACTGCAAACTCCAAACTGCTGTTTGTCTTAAAGGCAGATTCAAACAGGGAACGGATAAAGTTGACCATCTCATTATAAAAATTCTGTGTAAACGCGTTCTCGAGCGGGACATCATATTCATCAATCAGGATCACTGCTTTTTTTCCATAATATGTTTCAAGGCACTGGGATAAAAATTTAATTGAATTGTTATACGCACTGCGATCTGCCCTGCGCATCCTGATATCCATGTACTGGTCCTTCTCCGCGGAGAGCCGCGCATCCTGCAGAATGTACTGATGCCTTGCATATTCATCGGCAATCTGCCACTTGACCGCTTCGTATGCAAGCTCAAAATCCGGCTGTTTTGCGTCCTTCAGTGTCAGGCTGATCACCGGATAGCGCCCCATTTGTGCAAGGTATTCCTCCCCTGTTTTCATAATCCGCATATTTTCGAAAAGATACGTGTTATCCTTTTTCTCTCCGCTATCCGTGCGCATGTCCTCAAAGAAATACTGGAGCATACTCATATTCAGCGTCTTGCCGAAGCGGCGCGGGCGCGTAAATAGATTGACACTTCCTTTTTTATCCAGCAGTTCTTTCATGAACCATGTTTTATCTATAAAATAATATCCTCTTGTAATTAAATGTTCAAAATTATCGACGCCTACTGGTAGCGGTTTATGATTCATACAAATACCCCCGTTCTAATCAAAGTCCTCTGGTTTCTTTTAGTATATCCCATAATGCAGGCGTTTGTAAAGATGATCAGGGATGGCACATTCAGATTTCCTGGTGCAGGACAAAAGAGGATACCATGATGCAGAGCTCACAGCATGCCAGTGTTGCCCCATATGCCAACAACACTGGCAGCACATACAGCAAAACAGTGTTGCTGCCACAGATATCAGACAAAAGATATTGGAATAATATCAGCCATATGAAGTGAAAAATGTAAAAGGTATATGATCTTTGCGACATATATTTTGACACTTTCCCTCGAAAATCCAGATACCTTTTTCCGATTCCGAACAGTGAATTTATCATAAACCATTCTGATACATATTTTGCGGCCATGTTTGGCAGTGCATGCTGCGAATCCAACCAGATAAACAGGTATACATTGCAGACAGACGCCATAAGGCCGATACATAAAGAAATCCATTTATATTGTTCTGCCCTGTCAGCAACTTCTTTCTTTGAGAAAAGATAATAACCGGCAAAGAAAATATAAGTATATTCTGCAAAACTCTTTCCGCCCACCAAAAGCAATCCGCTAAGAAACGGCAACGGCAGCCCCCAGAAAAAGAACAGCGCCGCCGGGATGCCTGCATCTTTTCCGGGTATGATTTTTCTCTGTAATGAGACGATTCCGACAGTAATAAGTGACATAACAAACAGGTACAGGAGAAACCAGAACTGTCCAACCGAAAAGCCGCCGTCGGAACCTGTTAGATCCGTAAAACGTGTAAAGAAAACCGTGTAATGCTGCAACAGTCCTCCCTGATAACCATAATTGAATCTGTCGGCAATATATGTCATCAGTGGCATGATCAGCATGGTTCCGGATAGAAACGGAACCAGTAATTTTCTGGATCTTTCCAGGATATATTGCCCGATTGTCCTTTTTTGCAGCGCAGATCTTGCAGAGATCCCTGCAATGAGAAACATCAGCGGCATAAAATACGGACTTAAAAATACGACAATGCTGCTGATCACCTGGCTGCCTTCATAATAAATGTAATTTGGTTCCTCCCACACATTCCATGCCATTGCGGCATGGTAGGGGATAAGCAGCAGGATGGTGAGCCATCTCAGGTTGTCAATATAGTATTTCCGCATATAAATACCATACCTTTCATCGATATATCATTAGGTACTGTTATCTTACCATAAAAACATGCATAATTCCACTGAATCCTTAACAAATGGACTCCCTTTGCCTTCTGAAATTATCTGGAAAGAGACAGAACTATAAACCTCGTGCCAAGGTCATGGCTGAGAATCAGAATACCCATATTCAAAACAGGTCAATCCTCCGATTTGTCTTCACCCTGTAAAATATATTTTTCAACCGCGGCAATGCTTTTTACACCGAGGCGTTCCTTGAGTCCCTGTATGTCACCTGTCTTTCTGTAATATTCTTCCGCAGAAATCTCCCGCAGCTTTTCTGCGGAGATAACCTGTGTGTTGTCTGCCACGGCAGAATATTTTTTCAGTATGCTCTGTATGGATCTGACGGCAAGACGCTTTCCGTCGGAAGTCACAAACAGCGGGGACGAACCATCTGCTTCTGCCAAAACAGCCCGTTCCTGGTCAATGTACTGTTCAAGGTTTTCTTTCGTGTCTCTGTTAATGTTTACCTCTCTTTTCTGAATATAGAGCTGGGCAAAATTCCTGTCATAATCCTCAATATTTAATGCGTTTAGCTCGGATATTCTGATCCCTGTATCGAGAATCAGGGAAACAATTGCCATATTTCTGAAACGGTGCTTTTCATGATGTTTTTTCTGGAAACCAGAAAGTCCTGTCCCGTTTTCTATGACATCTAAAAAATCTGCCATGTCTGGAGCTGCTTTCTTTTTTTCCCTGTCTTTTGGTTCTTTCCCTGTCATTTCCCAGAAAAGGCGTTCAAGCGTTTTTCCCGGACAGACCGGATTGCCGCTGACCGCCTGTATGTCATTCAGGGCATGAAACCAACCATTTAGGGCTGTCCGGGCACGCTGGACCGTGCTGTATTCATTTCCCTTCCTGATAATCATGCGGAAATATTCCATGATATCGTCGTAGGATATCATAGAATAAGTTTTATAAGTTATTCCTGTTTCCGGTATGACTTTCTTTTCTGCTAGGTAATCATTAAACCGGATCAGTTCATATGCATAAATTATTTTGGTTGTGGTGCTTTTGGCCAGATTGAATATGTATGTCTGATTTACCTCTGGCAGCCTCCCGCAAAGCTCCATCAGCTTCTGTGTTTCCCTGTTTTCTCCCATAATTCCCTCCATAACAAAGTTGTGTGAAAGTAATATTTTTTTATTATACATGATATGGCTTGAAAAAGCAATAAAATATGCGTGTAATTTCTTATACACGCATTAGTACTATAGTGACAGATTGAAAATGTCCTGTCCAAACTTATAAAAGATATTGGAATTACATTGAAGAACCGGCTATCATATGAACCAAAATCCACTATATCAGGAGACATTAAATGTACTGTTCGCTGTAGTGTTAGTATACCATCATTTTGTCATACTATCGATGAAGTTTTATAAAATTTCGAAACTAGCAATTTTCAATATTACCTGTTTTGATGCATGCAGGCACCCAAAGGAAATATGTCATCAGGACTGACGAGTGTCCGGCACACGCGTAGAGGCAATTTGCAAATCTAAACAAAAATACTCTAAATCTCCTCAAAATTACATCTTCTCATTTGTATACTTAATCTTTCAACTTCAATCTTCATTTCCAAAAGTTATTGAGAAAATTCCAGGAACATCAATACGATCCCACGCATCTCCATATTCTTTTACAATTGTCACAATTCCTAACAAACGCAAAGGATCTATGGCCGAAAATGTTTTTCCATCCTTTTTGGCCTTCCATTTAAAATGATTTTTTAAATAGAAGTCATCCTTACAACCAACTCTGTTTCCATTTGATACAGAAATACGATATCCCCAGTCAATCAGCTTGTTTACAGCATATTTGTCCATATCAGAAGTATCATTTATCTTATTTGGCAAGGGTTCTGGATAAGTACCTAAAAATTTAAAATACCCAAATTTATTATTATGTATCTCCTGTACTGTACCTTCGTATTTCAACCTGCCAATAATGATAACCGCATTGTACTGTTTATCTAAATAATTCGGATAATCCGCTTTCAGCAGTTTCAAATCAAATACCTGTGAATTCGCAAAAATTTCATCGATATTGTCTGACATTTGAGCATTTACAATAGAGACAAGATATTCATCATCATATTCGTTAATATTGAAATCCGATCCAAAATATGAGCTGTTGAGACCACTCTCAGACCGCTCCCAATGTTGTTCGAGATATTCATTAAGAAGTGCTTCCGAGCTGCAGACGCCCACAAAAACAGAAAGATATAAATTATTTTTGAAATCATTTTCCGCTAACGCCGTTTTTCCCATTTATATCGATTCCTTTCTTAATTGAAAATATTACATTGAATGAGTCCTGCACACTTTCCATATCACAAGTCCCAATAAAACTGTTCCTTTACTGGTTTGATTGAAAAAGATCTTGCCACATTACAACTTTCCCAATCCTCTCCGTACTCCCGAATCATTGCGATAAATCCTAACAGCCGTAAAGGATCTGTTGCCGAATATACTTTCTTATCCTTTTTTGCAATGCATATATTGCACTCCCCCGAAAATTCTACTGAATCGTCCGTTTCAGAAACAGTATACCCCCACTGTTTTAATTTACTGACTGCATATTTACATGTATTGCCGGCATCCGCGATACATTCCGCCGGACGGGTACGATATGTGCCTAAAAATCTAAAACGACCAAATTTGTCGTTTACTATTTCCTCTCTTTTTCCTTCGTACTTCATCTTTTTTATTGCTATTGCCACATTATAAGACTTATCCAAATTGTGCGGGTAGTCCTGTTCTAACAGACTTGGTTCAATGACTGCTATATCTGCAAAAATTTCCCTCACATCATTGGACTGTTGGGCGTTTAAAGTTGCCATTAGACATTCTTTATCATATGAAATATGAAAATCAACCCCAAACGCAGAACAAATACGACTGCCATTCAATAGTTCATATTCCTGGTACATATAATTTTCTAGCAATTCCTGCGATTGACAGTTTCCCACAAAAGCAGAAATGTAGTCCTCTTTTATTTCTCCATTTTTATAATATTTCTCATCATTGATCCAATCTTCCTGTATCATATACAACGCAATTAATCTAATTGGATCGGTTGCATATAAGTGCAGATCCGTTCGCTTTGCAATCCATTCCCATTCGTTCACGCTCCTGTCGCCAGCACGTTCAATATAAAGCCTGAAATTATTTTTCACAAAATAATCAATACAAATATCTGATAATGTACAATCCGTTCGCTCTGCCATTATATCATTTCTTTCTACCTAATTCTTATAACTTTTATGCTGTAAAAATGTTAAACTGTGACTTCATCAATAACTTGCTTCCAATAAACAGCCCTTCATGCCAAGGCTGTTTCTATTCACTAAAATCTTGAATCATAATCATGCGCTGCACCTAAAGCATGCGCCCTGAATTTCGTGAATATGCTGTCCTGGGTTAAAATAATGCCCAAGTTATATCCCTGCCCCAATTCACCAATACGCGGCAACAAATATTCGCTGCCAGTTTCATAATTATCCGCCCAAACCAGTAACATGGTGGCCAAATCCCCTAAACCCTTCCGGTTTATTTCTAAAATAACTGTGCGGTATTTTGGGGTTATATCATTTCCTTCATCATCAAGAACACGGATACTTACGATGTTTTTTCTGGATAATTCATATGTCTCTAGGGTGACAAGCTCAATATCCTCGACAGATGGCGCCTTCAAATGATAATACAGGTTTGTGTCTGGATTTCTGATGTTTATCTCCTTGCAGTTTTCACATATTCCCTTGTCCTCCATCTTCCCCGTCAGCGAGTTTACCTTTAACACAAACTCCGGGCTACCTGGCGTAAGATAAAAACCCAGTGTCTGATTTGGCGCAGGATCTGTCTGTAATGGATGCGTACTGATAATGAACTTTTTATAATCATCTATGTCATCATACATCCAAAGTAACTCGGTTGCAAATCCAACCATTGCCTCATGGCTAAAGGTAACATCTATTCGGTGAGCCGTATAAGCTGTGTGTCCAATTGCAGTGATCCTGCACAGTTCCGTTAACGAAACACTTCTGGTCAAATTAATTATCATATCCTTTTTCCACTTTACTATCCTGAAACACTTTATACCACCTGTATTTGTCAAAAGCAACCCGTAACGGCCATGTCAACATTTGTTTACGGATAATCCATCACCAACGGTCATCATCGACAAATGTATACCCGTCTGTATCACAATCAACAAAAATATTCCCTCCGTTCCTTCCCCTTACTGTTACATTCTCAAATTTTATATCTTCAAATCTGTTGCCGTCTATTCCTGCTCCTATATCCATATGCTGCATTTTCATATGATAGAATTCGCAGTTGTCTATATAAACCACCTTATATGCAAGATCCTCCATCGTCCCTCCTATCCAAAAGGAACTACCTGTTTCTATCCCCCCTGTAATATCGACATTCTTAAATGTACAATTCCAGAAATAGCATTTTGCAACACTTGACTCCTCACAGACATACAAATCTACATCATCAAAAAGGCAGTCTGTAAAAGCGCTATGTCTTAAGGACAATACGCCATCATATGACTTATCGCCATTAATTGTGTCATGAAACCTGCAGTCAATAAATGTACTTTCTGATATTATTACTCCATACTTGAAACAATTTTGGAAAGTTACATTTTCTAAAACACAGTTGTTAATCCGTATAAGTCTTATATTCTGCAATTCCAGCCCTGCAATCCTGCAGTTCTCAATTCTTAGATTCCTTAGCAGTACTTCCCCGTCCTTTATATAGTCTGAAACATCAAAATCCTTTAAGCTGTTCATTTGATCCCCTCCTATTAGAGTCCCTGTCCTCCACAAATGATCTGCCAACTCCTATCCAGTCTAGAACTTTAGCAGTTCCCGACGTACACATATTTCAAATATTTCCTGGCAGCGTCTGCAAGGCTGTACACCTTTTCCACTGCGGTGGCCTCCCTGTCCGTCATATAGTATCTGGGGAAAAAGCGAGTGACATGCAGCGGGATCTCCTTTCCGACGCCTGCCCCGACAGACGCAATCCACTCGGCTTCCCTTTCCATATCCAATACCGCATCATTTTTACCTGGCACGATCAATGTAGTAAGCTCCACATGACAGCTGGCTGCGGCATGGCATATAAACTCCTTGACGGTTTCCAGATCGCCGCCAAGTTCCTTGTAATAGGATTCACGAAACCCTTTCAGGTCTATGTTCATGGCGTCTGTTACGGGAAGAAGCGCTTCTAGTACTTTAAGTGATGCTGTCCCGTTTGTCACCAGCACATTCATCATTTTGGCCTTTTTGATCAATATACCTGTGTCGCGCACATACTCCCAGCCGACCAGCGGTTCATTGTACGTATACGCCACACCGATATTTCCGGCTGCCCTGCAGGCGAGTGCCCTTTCTACCAGGGCATCCGGCGCCACATAGATATCATCCGCAGGTTCTGTCATGGAAATTTCATAATTCTGGCAAAAGGAACATCGCAGGTTACATCCATAACTTCCGACAGACAGAATCCGGCTTCCGGGATAAAACCGTTTCAGCGGCTTTTTCTCAATTGCATCCAGCGCAAGGGAAGTGATCCGGCCATAATTGTCACAGATAATCCTTCCCTGTTCATTCCTCCTTGCCCTGCAAAGTCCCTTTTGTCCGGGCTCTAGACTGCAATGATGCATACAGGTATCACAGACTGTCCTCATCTTGCCGGCCTCCCCTCTATATTCGCGCTGCATGCGACCTATATATGCCTTATTACCTCAAACCGCTCCAGCAGAATGTCCTCCTCTTCACCGATGCCCGCCTTGCGCCTTGCAACGGCAATCTGCTCTTCCACAGTGTCTATGCCTTCCAGATTTGGCAGCAACAGGCCGCGCTTACGCCCCTTTGTCACTATGACACCAAAACGTGTCACATCCAGCTGGTCAGGACCCTCTATGGCCTCCGTGTCTCCAAGTACATCCACACTGATTACAAGCCCGTTTAACTCCTTTGGCTTGACTGGCTGGAATCTGGGATCCCGACACGCTGCGCTAATGGCATTTTCTATGATTTCTTCTGCTATGGAGTCCTGTACCGCATGGATCGTTCCGATGCAGCCGCGAAGACTCCCGTTTTCCTTTATCGAGACAAAGACGCCTGCCCTCTGGCTGTACAGTTCCTGTGGAAGTCCGTCAGGCACTGCTGTCTTAACACCTGTGCGCACATAATCTTCAATCGTCCTTCTGGCAAGCTGTACATAGGCATCCTCCTGCGCCCTGTGTGCTGCGGCTTTTTCCCTCTGCTGTTTCTCATACTGCTCACCGAAATTGCGCGCTACATCACTGTCGCACACCACATAGCTGCACACCCCGTAGCCCACGCCAAAGACACCCTCATAGGACAATGCCTCTGTCTCCACATTAAGCCGGTCAAGCGCGCCCGCCATGATTGTGAATGAGCGGTGTCCGCATTCCCCCGCCTTCTTGCAGAAATCTTCCGAAAACGAAAATAACTCCCCAAAGGCAGCCCTGCCCATCACGTCCATAATACGGCTGTCATATTCCGGGCCCTGCTCCTGGTATCCATAAGGCCCGTCCTCCTTTAACCTGTGTGACAAGTCTCCGCTCGCAATTAGAACTACAGTTCGATTTAATCTTTTCGCAGTTTCCTGGATATACTGCCCCAGCTGATAATGCATCTTTAAGGGCAGCCCTGACAGCCCTATGCGGACAAGCCTGTAGTCCTTTATATACTGGTTTACAAAATACAATGGAACCATCGTTCCATGATCCAGCCGCCTGTCGCGCTCTCCCTCTGTCCCTGCCGGGAAATCCGCAACAGCTGCCAGTTCACAAAGCTTTTCCACAAATTCTGTATCATACTGAATTTGCATCTGCACCTGGGGCGCACGAAACTGCGCAAAATCCCCCAATGCACTTTCCCCGGGTGAAATATGGAAATAATCTGAGTACAGTATCTGGTGTGGGGACACTAAAACGATCGTCTCCGGTTTCAGGCTGCTGATTTTTTGTGCCACCGCCCGGAATGCCTCGACCGTTTTGTGAATCTTTTTCTCCTCGCCCCTGCCTATGTCCGGTATGATTATTGGCGGATGGGGAACCATGAATGCTGCTATCACTGCCATAATGCAATACTCCTTTCCAAAGCTGTTCTCCTACCAGCTTTATTCCCTGTATGCATACAGTATAACACATTCTATCTGGAAAAACACACCTTATTTGCCTATCTGTCAAAAACACGTTCTATCCAGTCAGTTCACGAGTCTAATTTCTGGCCGGATGGAGTACTAATTATGCCCGTGTGAACCAGAATGCCCATTGTGATGCTGCCCCTGGCGCTTTTCTGATGAGCCCTCGCCGCTGTGCCCCTGGCAAGTTCTGATTCTGTTCTGGATCTCCCCTATGGTCATGCCGTGGCAGTCCTCCACGGTAATGCTCCCGTCATACTGGGACAGCTCCAGATATGCCCTGTATTTTCCAAAGGACATCTCGTGCTGGTGCGCCTCCGCCATGCAGGCCGTGTCGCTGCTGTACGTCGCCGTGTCCAGCGCCTGGAATGCTGCGTTTGCGCTAATCTGCTCCAGCATTGTATCTGAATGCTCGGAGACCACCGTCACCACCAGCTGCGAATCCCGGTTGAGATAACGGCTATAATAGGCGTCCTTGAGCAACCGGTCGATCGCCTGCAGATAGGATATATTTTCCAGCGGAACATGCTGTAATATATCCTCACCGTCTGCGTTGTAGCCTTTTGCGGACACCACCCTGTCAAAGCGGTTGACGGCAAGCTCAATGGAAGGGTTCACGTCAATGCTGATGTACGATACCGGCTTGCTATATACCGCATACCCCCCTGTCCCGGCAAGCAAAAAGACACAGATGGCTGCCATGACATACCCAATCGCCATATGTGGCCTTTGCTGAAAAAAGCTGCGGCTTCTCCTCGTCTGCTGCGCCTCCAGATACCGCAGGGTACGCTGCTTCATCTCCTCTGTTGCCTGTATATTCTCCATGCTTTTTTTAATCTTGTTCTGCGCAATGCTCATGACCATTCACCTCCCAGCTTTTGCCGCAGGAGCTCTTTCGCCCTGGAAAGCCATGTGTAAATTGTATTTTCCTTTTTGCCAAGAATCTTTGCGATCTCCACGGCCGGGTACTCCTCGTAATAAAAGAGATAGATCACATCACGGTATTTTTCAGGAAGCTTTAACACCGCTTCAAGAACCTCCCTCGATGAATCATCCATCGACGCGCCCTCCTCTGCCAGCGCGTCGAGTGGAACCCATTTTCTGCGTGACAGGGCGCGCAGCCAGTCGGTACAGGCATTGATGGTCACGCGCACAAACCATGCCTTCTCGTGCTCATTGCTCTCAAAGGAACCTTCGTATAATAAATATTTCATATATACATTCTGAAATACATCCTCCGTATCATGCCTGTTTTTCAGATGTACGAAACAAATTCGCCGCACCATATCTGCATAGGCGTCTATGACGCGGTTTACATCCTCTGTGCTTTTCAAAAGTTTTCCCCCTCACCTGCCTGCGTCTGTTCTCAAAACCAGACAGCCAAAAAGGCTGCCAGAATTCTCCGGCAGCTCTTTCTGTTCACAAAACATTTGTTTTATCGTTCTCTACAGTGATGACCGTTTCAGCAGCAAACAAATGTTTAGCATTTTGTACTAATGATGATATCCTCCGTGATGCGCTGAGCCGCTATAGTAATACGTCCCCGCATGATGCACGGATCCGTCGCAGTCCACACCAAGCGTGCACACACCGTCTATGTCGCAGCTGCCGTCCGCATAGCAGACAGGCGGATTCTGTACCACTACCCTATGCCCTCTCCCGTGATGCGCTGACGCCACGCTTGACGTGCTTCCGGCTACGATAACCGCCAAAGCCATCACTGCCACAGTTTTTGTTACGTTTCTCCACATGTCGATTCCCTCCGTTTTCTGGAATGCCCTGGAATGCACACGCGAAGATATCTTTGCGCATTCCGTTTGATTTCCTGTTTCATAAGTAATACGCACAGCGGACGATAATCCTTTCATTTTTTTTATTTTTATAGAAATATTTAAACACGCTCGGATACCAAATACCATTCTTTATTCAGACACGCAGCAAAACCGCTGTCTCATAGCCACCCAGACTACCCAAAAACACACCACCATCCACTAGGTTTTTCATACCAGACAACACTTGCAGCGCCTCATTGCCATCCTGCGTGTGAAAAACCAGTACTATGCTCTGCTTGTCCAATACCCTTTCAATGTAGATCAGTCCCTTTTCGTCATCGGCATACTGCTCCACAACCGCGCCTTCCGTCAATACCGGATACGCATGTCGGATCTGGATCAGCCTCTGATAATAGCCAAGAAGCGTCTTATTTTGCCTGTCAGTGTCCCAGAGCATGCCACGCCTGCAGTCCGGGTCCATGCCACCGTCCATTCCAACCTCATCGCCATAATAGATCATCGGCATACCGGGAAGCAGTAGCTGCAGCGCCGCCGCTAGCTGCTGCTTTCGCACGTCGTTCTGGACACTGTTCAAAAACCTTGGCGTGTCGTGGGTATCGATAAAGTTCCATAGATACCCTTCAAGCTTCTGGTTCAGATTTCCCCGCATAAAATTTAGTTTTCCAACAAACGAGGACGCACGCATATGGCCTGTGATGACCAAATCCATCACCGCATGGTAAAACTGGTAATTCATAATGCTGTCCCACTCGTCACCCTCCAAAAAATCTCCCGCAAAGTGCCAGATTTCCCCGACGATCAGGGCGTCTTTTTTCACCGCCTTGATCTCACGGCGGAATCTCTTCCAGAAAGCGTGATGAATCTCGTCTGCGACATCCAGCCGCCACCCGTCAATATCACATGCGCGAATCCAATATGTCGCCACGTCTATGACAAAATCCGCCGTCGCCCTATTTTGCAGGTTCAGCTTCGGCATCGGCGCGGCATAGCCAAACGTCTTGTAATTTGGCTTTTTCCCCCTCTCCATCTCCAGAGGGAAGCCATCAATGTAATACCAGTCCAAATAGACCGACTGTTCCTGCTTTTCCATCACATCCTGAAACGCAAAGAAATCCAGCGCCGTGTGGTTGAACACACCGTCCAGAATAACATACATTCCAAGCGCATGCGCCTTATCAACCAGCTCCTTTAAATCCTCCTTCGTCCCAAAGGACGGATCGATCTTATAGTAATCATCAATGTTATATTTATGACTGGAATTAGAGCAAAAGACCGGCGTCATGTAGATCACGTCAACGCCCAGATTCCTGATATGGTCTAGGTGCTGGATAATCCCGCGCAGTGAGCCTTTTAAGTCTGCCTGATGCCCGATCGGGGCCTGATACCACTCCCCGTCGGAAATCGCCTTGTCCGTGGCAAAGCGCGATGGAAAGATCTGGTAGACAACCTTATTTTTCGCCCACGCAGGCAGTTCAAACAGTTCTTCCTCCCGGAGCGTCTGCGGGCAGTCAAACATTCTGTCAATGTCCGTAATACACCTATCGTAAAAATTGTGGTTTCCATAGTAAAGCACCTGCCCCATCGTATCCCTGATCTCAAAAAAATATCTAAGGCAGATCACATCAATGTCCACTTCCACCTCATAGTAGTCGATGTAATCGTCTGAACAGACAACCCGCATCTGACATGCACGCCGCGTATCCATATATTTTAATGGCAAATATTTGTCCTGCACATGCAAAACCACACCCGCCGCATCACCCTTTTTGGTCTCTAGCCGGATCAGAAAATGCCCCTTTTCAAGCGCATAGCAATACCGCTTATCCGCAAAATGCCTGATGGATGCACACTCCATACGTCCCCCTCCTTCTCCACAGTTTTTGCCTGCATGGCAGACCACCTATGCCAGCGCAGACTGCCGCAGGCCATACCACACCTATTCAGCAAAAGGAAAAGCGTGTAAACTTTTATTGAATATATCTGGTGTTACTTGTATTGTACGCTTATATGCGCTATACTTCTTGTAATATATTCCTACTTTTTTGACACAATCCTATTATGGAAAAAATATGCAGCTGGAGAGAAATCATGGACTACACACCCTTACAAGAAACCAAAATACACGGCACCGCCGCCTTTCCGTACAGTGTTTATCGCGGACGCATCCCGGAGTGGATTCACTCGTTCCCGCTGCACTGGCACGATGACTTTGAACTGATCTACTGTGAGCAGGGGCAGCTCCAGGTCACGTTGTGGGGACAGGCCTACACCCTATGCGCACAGGACCTGATCCTCATTCTCCCCCACGCCGTACACGCCATAGAACAGTATGACACGAAAAGTGGGGAGTACTTTAACATCATGTTCCATCCCTCGCTTTTCAGAGGCACCAGGGTGGATCCCTGCTATGACAAGTATGTCCGCCCTTTTCTGGATGGCGAGCGGACCATGAACTGTTTTTGCCCGGCTGGTTCTTCTTTTAACCAGGCTGTAACGCCGCTTGTGCGATCACTATATGAACACCGCCGGGAGAGCTATTCCACCCATGAGCTGGCTGTCAAGTCCGGCCTGTTTCTCCTGCTCCATCACATGAACCAGCACAGCACAGAGATCACCAGCGATGACCGCACCCAGCAGCTGTCTTACAGCCGCCTGAAAAATGCGCTGTACTATGTCCAGAAATTTTACGACCATGATATTTCCATCCAGGAGGCCGCCGGACAGTGCGGTTTTTCCGAGAGCCATTTTATGAAGCTGTTCCGGGAGTTTACAGGTATGAGCTTTAACACCTACCTCGTGAACTACCGGTTGGAGCTAGCGGCAAAACAGCTTGCAGAGACGGACTACAAGGTCATCGACATCGCGGAAAACTGTGGATTTCACAACCATTCCTATTTCACGCGAGCCTTTCGGAAAAAATACCGTACTACTCCACTACTATACCGGAAGGCGGCACGTGGTTAGGGACAGCCCCTGCACATGATAAAAATAAAATGTGAAAAAGGATAGGAAAGCTTTCCCTATCCTTTTTTGCTGACAAATAACAGGCATTTTAAAGAATTATACTAATAAAGCATTTAAATCCATAATCTCATACCCAAGCTTCACTTCTCTGACGATGCCCTCCTCGTGCCGCAGCAGCTCCAACAGCCTGCGCACTGACAGCTCACCGCACTTTTCATAAAAATATCGCGCCGTGATCAGGGCCGGGACTGCGATCCTAGTAATCTCTGCGCCGCCATGCGCCGCTACTAGAATCTCCTCCGGCACTGCTATTTTGTGCTCCCTAAAATACTGCATAGCACCAAGTGCCATCGCATCCGTAGCACAGACCAGACCATCGAGGTCCGGGCACATGCGCATTAGCTCTTCTGCTTTCCCATAGCCGGAAACCGCCGTAAAATCAGCAGTCACAACATTATCTGCAAGCGGCCCATGCCCCATATCGCGCACTGCGTCACAAAAACCCCTGTATCGTGCATCCCCCGCCGCCTTGTCCTGCAGCATAGCACTCATATAGCCCAGTCTTGTCCTGCCCTTTTCTAGCAGCCGCTTTGTGATGTCATAGCAGGCATGGTAATCATCATGATACACACAGCAATACCCGGACAGGTACTGACCCGCGATCACCACCGGCACCGCTAAGCTCTTTAGCGCGCGCTTATGCGCCGGTGTAAACATTGTCCCCGACAGGATCACGCCGTCCACCTGCTTGTCATTAAAAGCCATGAGGTACTCCACTTCTTTATCGGGGTCATTCTGTGTAACTGCAAGCATCATCCGATACTCACTCCTGTTAAACTCAGATAGCATTCCCTCCACGAGCCGCCCAATGGAAGACGAGGAAATCTTTGGGACGATCACGCCAATCATTTTTGTCTTTTTTGTCCGCAGCGTCTGTGCCTGAATGGAGGGGCGATACCCTGTCTCCTCCACAACCCTGCGAATTGCCTCCTGCTTTTCCTCTGAAATGTATCCGTTATTGAAATACCGTGAGACAGCCGCCCGTGACACGCCGGCCATCCTTGCTATATCCGCTATGTTCATTCAAACCGCCCCTTACACCTTTTTTCCTAAGCCTCTGAACACACAAACGGTGCTATGATGTCCTCGATGGCCTTGTCATCCGAATGATATCTAAGTCGGAGCGGCCTTGACAAATCCAGCGCCATCACGCCAAGTAAGGACTTCGCATCTACAGTCCTGCGTCCAGAACCCAAATCAAAACTCGCATCAATTTTGTCGATTGAATTTACAAACTGTCTCACCTGTTCTACGTTGCTAAACTTAATATGTACCTGCTGCATCATATCATTCCTTTCTCCAAATTTGTATGGTTCTTTGTGCAGTCACAGCAAATTGTTTCCTTTCCCCTGCGCATGTCTGGCACAGCGCGGTGCACTGCCGCCCCACTTGCCTGGATATTGATGTTAGAACAAATTTGTGTGTGTTATCGGTTTCATCTATGCCATTATATTACAATACAATATTTATTTTGTAAATAGTCATTTTACATAATTTTACAGTGAAATATTTGCATATTTTTGTGAGAACGATTTCATGCTATTTTTGAAAAAGTTTAATGGTAAAGTGATATATTCAAGATTTTTATTGGATGACATAGTGATGCTGGGGACAAAAAGATCGTTGTATTTTCACAATACTCCTTTTGATTTTAGCATTGTATAATTTATAGATTGATCTTTTAAATATAATGAAATAGTATCTATATCCCCCATTTGAAATGGGGGCCGAGGCAAAGCCG
>CAJUQZ010000095.1 GCA_910588755.1 uncultured Lachnospiraceae bacterium
GGAAATTTTTGAAGCCTTATAGAACAAGGGGTTCGAGTTTCCGAGAGCACACTTAGATAACAAGGAGGTGAGTACATGGATAAAGAGAGTGAGGGCTCTAAAAAGCAAGAATTAGAAGCATTTTCCGAAAAGGAAGTTTTCAAAAATGAAAAGGGAATTGTATTAGAAATGACAATAAAAGCTGATTGCATCACATCAGAAGATATGAGGGAAACAATCAGCTTTATTGCTCAAAGCTCACGAAAATTTTATCTGCACATGGCGGAAAAAATCAATAATATGCTTTGAGTAATTCTGGTTTGCCTTCATAACGGTCGTAGGAGATCTTGATGATTTGGTATTCTTCCAATCCATCAACTGTACGTAAAATGTTGCCAGTTGAAATTTGTGGTTGGTCGCTCATTTTAAATCCGATGTATGGTCCATCTTCGTCACTGTTGGAAAGACCTTGGTAGGTGCCAATCACATTGTTGTTGTTCAGTACATTGTATTCCAAGACTTCCATTGCGAAGTCATTAAAATACATATCTACTGGAATAGGCAAGTATCCCATTGTTAAGTATCCTTTCTTTAGTACTTGGCTCTGGCGGGAGCCTGTAAGGACAGTATAAGGGAAAAGATAGAAAAACACAATGGACAGCAGGTAGGAATTGTAATTAACAAAAAAAGGGGTGAGAAGAATGATGACATTAAAAGAAAAGCAGCAGGAGGCAGAAAAAATCTTTGCAACATACATGGTACTGCCTGAGAAAGAGAAAATAATGCTGCTTGCGTATTCTACAGCGTTAAGGGATAGGGCTCTATTAGATGAACAGGTGAAATCTGATCTGCCGAAAGCGCTTGAGAAAGTTACAGAGCTCTCGCACTATAACAGACAGCAGTTAGATGAGTATGAACAGTTATTGAATCAGCCGATCAGCGAGCCGGAGCTGGCGGGGAAATAAGAGAGGGGTGAGAGTACTTTGACAGTAGTAGAAGAGAATTTGGAAAAGTTAGAAATTAGAGTAGCAGCATTGGAAGCCCAGATAAATCAGCGAAAGGAAACAAGGGATGAAGTCCCCAAATATCCCAAGCGTATCATGCGGCTGAATGAACTGGTAAAGTTGGGATATACCAGGGAATACCTTATGAAACAATATAGGATAAAGGGGCAGAAATTTGCAAAAAAGCAGGATCCTATGTGCCGGAATAGTCCGATTATATTTGACACGGAATTGTTCGAAAAACAGCAGCAGCGGCAGCAGGAAATAGAAAACCTGCAGATTAGGCGGGGCTGATTATGTGCCGGATAGTCTGGCTGCGCCTCATGCGCGGCACAACAAGTTATTGCCACAGGTAAGAGGTGAGTAAGAATGTATATTTCAAATATGTATGAATTAGGGAAAATGGTGGAATATGTGTATATACCACAAAAAGATCGCCAGGAGAGAACAAGAAAGCGCAGGAATAGAAGAAACTCCTGTCAATCTTTGAAAGGTTCAAATATTGACAGGAGTAAAGCACTACCTCATATAAAGATTTAAAAATTTACCTATTTTAGCTTGTAAATTCCTACAGTTTACAGAAGACTTTTTAATTTCATCTTTTGCTTCAGGAGGACATGATTTATCAGCGGAACACTCTTTAAAATACTCTAAAGCATTAGTAAGTGCATGGTGAATGGTGGCCAACTCTTGGAATGAGACGCCATAGCAGGCCTTATTTGTTGGAATGGAGCATTTTGATATATTTTGGTTATCTGGAATGGAGTTGATTTTTTCATATTCAATTGACCATTCTGGATTATCTGGATCGGGAGCAGAAAAGAGAAGGGAACCAGAGTTCTCGTCATCATCCAGAAGTTCAGAAATATCTGCATAAATAAAACCATCAGTAATTATGTTTGAAACAGTATCAAGTACTTCGATTAAGTTGTATAGAGCCATAAGAAATCTCCTTTCTTTTATACTGGGATTATTGACGCAGCCTACAAGAATAGTATAAGAAAATGGAAAAAGACAACATAAATAACATTATGATGAATACAATAAGTTTACTTTTCAGGGTGCCTCCTGCGCGGCACATATGTTGAGTGTGCCGCGACTGATCTAATTCTTCTAAAATTCCATAAGCGGACACAGGGCGCAATGTCTCTGTGTGCCGCGCAGGGGGCACAATGGACAAGCAGTATAAGGGTAAATGACAAGACATTGGTATAGTGTTTTTATTTTTTACCTTTTTAGGGAAAAACGAATGGAAGTTGCAGCATATGGCGACTGTATTTTAAAGTGTTATAATCGCAGTACTATAACTAGCAAGTACTACCGCGACACGATATAGGAAGTACACACTAAAATACGGCAAAATCAAGGCATGGACAGCCTTTTGGAAACAGTATAACTATATTAAAGATAGGGGAGCCGCACGATGGCGTATACAAAAAAAACATATGATATGGGTGACATAGTGGATTATGAATATAGTTTCGCCGGAAATTATGGTGCGAAGGGAGAGAAGAGGGCGGCACGGGTGAAGGCGACTCCCGAACAGGTTGCAAGACAGAACCTGACCAATAAGGCGAAGCGGGTGCGCCGGATCATAATACTGAACTTCCACCCCTGGGATCTGTGGTTAACGCTGAAATATCCAAGGGGCACCAGAAAAACGTCAAAGGAAGTACTAAAAGATGTACAGGACTGGACGGACAAACTCCGCGAAAGGTATAAAAGGGCGGGGGAGCAGCTAAAATGGATACGCCGGATCGAGATCGGAAAATACGGCGGCATTCATGTACATATACTGGTCAATCGTGCCAGGACGATACAGAATGTTGACCTGGTCTGCAAGGAGCTGTGGGGAAGGGCAGGAATTAATTTTCAAAGTCTGAAAGAAGAGGGCGGTTATGAACAGCTTGCAGACTATCTGACCAAGAAGGGCAAGGACGATGAGGTGGAAGGACAGCTGAGCTTCCTGCCGGAAGAGGACAGGAAGAGGTGTCTTAGGTATTCCACCAGCAAGAACCTGATACGTCCCGAAGATGTGTTTGATAAGAATGACAAAAAAAGATACAGCCACTGGACGATGCGGAAGATTATTCAGGAGGGACCAAAGCCAAGGGAAGGATTCTATATTGATAAGAACAGTATTCGAACGGGAATCAATCCGTTTACGGGCATGAGCTATTTTTATTACACGGAGATCAGGATAAGGAACAAGTGGGAGACTGCAGACAAGTGTGGATAGGTGACAATATTGGAAGAATGGAGGAGATAGAGAAGTGAAAGTAATAGCAGTAAGTAATTACAAGGGGGGCTGTGCCAAGACGACAACCGCGGTGAACCTGGCATATGACCTGGCAGCAGGGGAGGGAAAGCGTGTGTTGCTCATTGACGCTGATCCCCAAGGAAATGCAAGCTATGTCCTGTGGAAGTACAATCCGAACGCGCATACGCTTATGGGCATATATGGTGGAAAATCTATAAAAAGCCTGATAAGGCGCAGCAAATACGGGAACCTGGATATGGTGCCGTCAATGACGGAACTGGAACGTGTCAACAGGGAAGCCAGTATGCGCGGACTGGATCCCAACGGGCTCCGCAGGCAGATTGACAGTATAGAGGACAGATATGACTACGTGGTTATAGACTGCCAGCCAACCATGCAGTTCCTGACATTGAGCGCGCTGTATGCTGCAGATCTGGTGATAATCCCATTTAAGGCAGCAGCATTCTGCATTAACGGGCTAGAGCTTATGCGGGATTACCTGGAAGATGCCGCCCAGAAACGAAAATATGCACCAGCTCTCAATTATGCCTGTCTCCTTACAATGTTTTCCGGCAGGACAAAAAGCCTGAACAGGGTCATGGATCTGGTAGAACAGGATACATATACTATTTTTGACACAATGATAAGCTTTTCAGCAGTATGCGAAAATGCAGAGGATAAGAAGATCAGGAAACCGCTATTGAAACACCGGAAAAACAGCAAAGTGGCAGCAGACTATCTGGAACTGACAAAAGAAATCCTGTCTGTGATTGAGGGGTGATGTTATGGGGAGTCTTAGCAGACTGATAAAGGAAAAAGGCGGGGAACTGGGGGAGGCCAGGGCTGGCCAGGTCAGGGTACAGCAGATACATTACACCAAGTTAAAAGAATCTGCCCTGAATTTTTATACCAGAAGTGACAAGGATGTGGAGGAGCTTGCAGACACCATGCTCATCGCGGGCGGAATCCTGCAGCCGCTCATCGTCAGGAAAACCGACATGAGCGAGTATGAAATACTGGCCGGACATAAGCGCAGGCGTGCCAGTGTCTATAATGTGGAGCGCGGATATAAGGAGTTTGAATTTCTTCCGTGCATCGTGATCGACATGGGCGGACTGATGGCGAAAAAGATATCCGAGAGGATACTTGCAGAGCAGGGTGGTATCGGGGACGACAGGCTGCTTGACATGATAGCTGAATACATAGTGATTTGCACGAACAGCACAGCAAGCGAGAGCAGCAGTTATGAGAAAATGATGCAGGCAGTAAGGCTTTCGGAGATTCTTCCGGCGATGCTGGAGAACGAAGAACTGAAAGGTCGCGCCCTGCGTGCGGAAATTGCAAAAGAACTGAAATGTGGAGATGGCCAGGTTGGCAGGTATCAGAGTATCTACAACAATCTCGTGCCGGAAGCGATGGAGCGGTTTCGGGATAACAAGATGACTTTTTCAACAGCCTGCGCCCTGGCCGGACTTGACCATGACCAGCAGTATGCGGCTCTGGAAAAACAGCAGATTACTACTGCTGACATTGAACATTTTAAGCAGGAAAGAAACAGGGAAACCGTGTCCAACATGGACACCGGAAAAGCGCCCGGTACAGTTTTTACGGATAAAAAAAGGGCAGGGGAAACCGTGTCCAACATGGACACCGATAACGGGCAGCCGACGGCGAAACCAACTGTAACTGATAATGGGGATAAAAGGATAAGTGATGCAGAAGAAGACATATGCCGTGTGTTCAGCCTGACATTTGATGCTGCAGATTCCGGTTTTCCACGGGAGGTTACAGAGGAGCTTATAAGTTTCATGAAAAATGCAGGCGCACATGTATCCATGCTGACAGATATTTTTGACAAGGCACTGCCGTTTGAGAATGACCATATAAGGATTGAGCGTATCGCCGGGTATACAATATATTTTAAAGAAACGCATGAGAAAATAGGTGTTGCACTGTGGCCGTTCTGGCGCGTCTTTGCAGGTAAATACCGTTTTCATGGGAACAGGGCAGCAGAAGGGGATTTAGGGCAGGCAGCAGAAGGCGGTGATGAAGGCAGCCCGGCAGCAGTGGTAAATGAAGAAAACAAAAAAACTGCTGCCAGTGAAGGAACAAAAACCATACAGTCATACAGCGTAGGTTATACCATGGAAGAAGTACAGCAGGTTTATAACGAACAGATATCGACAATTCAACAGATTGAGAGGATAAGAAAGTTTGGGGATCTGTCAGGGGAGGACGAGTTGCAGTATAGGAAGGCCAGAATAATCCGGGACGGAATGACATATATCCTGGAAGCATTTAAGGAGGGAACCATATGTTGAGGGACATCATAGAGGACTGGAAAAAACAGGGCGGGGATTGCGAGACTGTCACGGTATATTGCCCATACTGCCATCAGGGAATGGCGGCGGAAGCGACTCCTGATATTGTAAGGAATGAAGAACTTTTAAATGAGCTTGCCACAGAAACATGCCAGTGTCCGGAAGCACAGTATGAGACGAAACGGAAGCAGCGGGTTGAGAGTGTCGACGAGAAAGTAAATGCGCTGCTTGGAAAAGAATCCGGTTCCTCGGTAGACGAAGAGATTCTGGATCTGATCAAGGCTATGTCAATACATATCTGTTACGGGAAAATCAAAAAAATGAGTATCCAGATCAGCCAGGAGGCGAAAGTAAGCATCAGCATGGATGCTAATGGACTGTTGGATATCAAAAAGGAGATCAAGAACGTGTCCCGCCAGAAGATTTAGGGAGGAGAACCGATGAATGCCAGCGAAGTGATCAAAAATCTTACTGAAATGATGATGATGGCCGACAATGAAAAAAGTTTTGTGACGTTAAATGAGGCATTAAAATTAATCTCTGAAAAAGAACAGCATCAGGTATCTGTGCCATGCAGAATCGGAGACCGGCTGTATTCGATTGTTGGAGAGAAAGTTCATGCCTATGTGATAACTGGTTTTAGAATTGAACGGGAAATGGTATATATGGAGTCACAGGAGAGCATGTTGTTCCGTGAAGATAAAGTCGGTATTTATTATTTTTGGTCGCATGACCTGGCACAAAGAGAATTTGATAAAAAGCGGAGAAAAAAAGAGTCCTTTTGACTTATGTAAAAAGGGTTTTATATATCACAGCTACAAAGGGCCATGATAAAGCCATGCCCCTAAAAGGGGGGCATGGGGAAAGGAGCAGAATTGATAGAAACGACAGCAAAAGAATTGTTAAGGAACCAGTTAAAACATTTCTGCCGATTAAAACAGGAAGAACAGGGTAGCAGTACGACTGAGGAGGCAAAAGTAAATTTTCGCCGGGAGCCGTATATGGGAATGTATAGGAAGCAGGGGCAGAGTGGGAATGAACATGGGGAGGGAGTATGACAAACTTTGAGTATATGAGGCAGAAAATAGCCGGCACCGTGATGGGGCTTGACAAAATGGAACTGCTCTGTCTGGCGGACGATACCGAAATGTCAACAAGCGGTGCTGAGGGGATATTTAACTGCACGGTCTGCGAAGAGGAGTACGGGGAATGCGGGACCTGCTCTGGCACTGCTGAATGTAACAGTAAATATCTTAAATGGTGCAACAAGGAATATCCCGGCCTGAAACGGGAAGGTGGTATATGAGGACGGATTTGGAGTACGATCCAGATCGCCCGATCAGGCGTCTGGAAACAGGGGATACAGCAGTCATTTTTGTTACACATTTCCAGGATACAATTGTAAGGGATAAGGACAGGGTGAAATATGGACATATTTCAGAATGTACTTATCTATTGCGATCCCCCATATATGTTGGAAGCCCGACATGGAAAGCAGTACAGATGCGAGATGGATGACAGCGGACATGAGGAACTTTTGGATATGCTGTTGAAGCATAAAGGATATGCTGTCATAAGTGGCTATGATACAGGACTTTACAATAACATGCTTTCAGGATGGAACAGGCTTGAAAAAGAAGTATATACGCAGGCAATGTCCAGAAGGAAAGAAATTATCTGGATGAATTATGATCCACCTAACAGGCAGATGTCGCTAGAGGATATGGGATAAGCAGAAAGGGAGATGAACAGACTAATGAAAGTCAGATATTTTGATGAATACTGCCATAAGTGCAACTGCCAGATGAACACATGGGACAATCGCCTGACAAAGACATTCAGGGTAAAGGACACCTGTGAGAAATGTTTTTGCGATATATAAGACATGGACAAGGAGGCTTTCCGCGCAAGCATGGAAGATTTTTTCGGTATACGTCCCTGCCAGGGGATTTGGAGGAGGTAGGTTATGATTCATGCGTTAAAAACAGCGCCCCAATATTTTGAGGCGTCGGCAGCAGGTGTGAAAGGTTTTGAAGTACGAAGGAATGACAGATCATACAGTATCGGTGACTATATAGCATTGAATGAATGGAGTATTGAAGGCTACACTGGCAGATGTACATTGCACAGGATTGTTTACATTCTGGCAAATGAGGCACTTTGCAAGGAAGGTTATATAACTTTGGGATTGGAACCATGCGCAATTAGGACCCGAAGTGAATTGATGGAGCCAGTCCATTATGAAAGCGGTGTGCCAGTGTACGATAGAAAATAAGGATTTAACGATGAAGATTGGATTACATGATGCGGAGAAAGAATATCTGAAAAATAAATCATTTCCGAATTATGCGCTGATGAAAATATCTGCATGGCATAAGGCACAAGGGGATACTGTAGAGTGGTGGAATCCTTTATATAAATATGACAAAGTATACAGTAGCAAGGTGTTTGATTTTACCCCGACTAATCCGTATTTATATAATTCAACAAAACAAGGAATTGGGAGATTGAATGAAAGATATAATCATAGATTGCTTTGCAGGCGGGGGCGGGGCAAGTGTCGGGATTGAGATGGCGCTTGGACGGTGTGTTGACATTGCGGTAAATCACGATCCACAAGCTATCCTGATGCATAGGACAAATCACCCAGATACATTACATCTGACAGAAGATATCTTTAAGGTTGATCTGAAAAAGTATGTCGGGGGCAGGCATGTATCTCTTATGTGGGCGAGCCCAGACTGTACAAGCCACAGTAAGGCAAAGGGTGGAAAACCGCGGAAACAGGGGCTGCGTATCCTGCCGTGGGCAGTATACAAACATGCAAAAACAATACTGCCAGATGTGATCATCATGGAAAATGTTGAGGAGATACAACAGTGGGGACCGTTGGATAAAAAGGGATATCCCATAAAGGAGCGCAAGGGGGAAGAATATCAGAAATTTATAAAATGTATGCAGTCCATTGGCTACATATTTGACTGCCGGGAACTGGTAGCAGCGGACTATGGGGCGCCTACTACACGCAAACGCTGGTACGCCATATTCAGGCGGGATGGAAAGGATATAGTCTGGCCAGAACCGACACACAGCAGAAGCGGCGTAAATGGATTGATGCCGTGGGAACCTATATATAAATACCTGGACCTGACGGATTTTGGAAAATCCATATTTGGGAGAAAAAAGCCACTGGCAGAAAAGACCATGAAACGTATTGCAAGGGGATTGGAAAAATTTGTCTTTAACTGTCCAGAACCGTTTATCGTGCAGGTCAATCATGGTGGTGATAATTTCCGCGGCCAGAGCATCAATGAACCACTGCCGACAGTCACGCAGAAGCATGGATTTGGAGTAGTGGCACCGCTGCTGATACAATATCACTCTGAAACTACACAAAACAGTGTCAGAGGGCAGCAGGTATCAGAGCCGGTGCAGACGATTGACACAAGCAACCGCTATGGACTGGTGATGTCTTATATCACTAAATTTTACAAAAGTGGTACAGGACAGGGGATGGTTGAACCAATCCATACAATTACAACATCACCCGGACATTTCGGAACTGTATCTGTGCTGACGATAGACTGGAAGGAACTGCAGGCAGCAGGAATTGACGAAGAAACAGCTCAAAAGTGTACATGGGTAAGCCAGTTTATTATGACGTATTACGGCTGTGGGACAGGGCAGGACCTACGGATGCCTATAAATACCATCATGTCAAAAGACCGATTTGCCCTGTTAACAGTTATTGGAAATGAATACGTGATTTTGGATATCTTCCTGCGCATGTTGACAGCAGAAGAATTAAAGCTTGGGCAGGGATTTCCTAAGGATTATATCATTGACAGGGATTACCTGTGGCATACATATCCGACAGCCGAGCGGGTAAAGAGAATCGGAAACAGCGTAGTGCCAATCATGGCACAAAAACTGGTAGAAGCAAATTGCGGTGATCTCAAAGTGGGCAATAGAAACAAAAATCTGAATATTGATTATAGTGAGCAACAGTTGCGATTTGCATAAATAAGGATTTGGAGGGAGATATATTGCGTATTATTGATAAGTCAGTAAACGAAGAGAAAGATTTTGGGGATATAGGACTTGATGATATTTTCAAGTATGATGACAGAATTTTTATGAAGGTATCACATAGCTGCGATAATGAACCTAATGCTTATGATTTTACAAAAGGCAGACTGACAAATATTTCTGATGATACCAAAGTGAAATATGTTCCCAGTGAACTTATCCTGCATGAAAGAGGATGGGATTGCAGAACGGAACAGGTAGATATCGGATAAATAAGGATTTATGGGGGCAAAGATGCAAAACAATGAGGTGATAGATAAAAATATTCCAAAACGTCCCATATCTATAGGAGCATATACATGGGGAGATCAGATTCCTGGGTGTCCAACATGTACAAGGAGAATAAGTGTAGGACAAATGGAATGTCAACATTGCAGGCAGGCTATTTATTGGAGAAAATGAAAGAATAGGGATTTGAAATTTAGCTGGAATTCGAATAGGAGGACCGCATGATATTTGTAATTGGTGTAGATGATAAAGGGGATGTACTCGTAAAGACGACTTCCAGCGTTGGAAGGTCGGATCAGCTAATATTTTTGCTGGAAGAGGTTCCGCCGCAGATAAGAGAGATCGCAAGGATAGTGGCAAAATGGGCCGGAACCATAGGATATATTTCATGGAATGTACCTTATCAGGACGCTGTGGAAAAATACACAGATTTATTAAGTATGCCATCGGAGTCGTTCAATGACTTTGCAAAAAGTATGGAGCGTTTGGTGGTGAATAATCTGAAAATTGAGGGAACACAAAGAGAAACGCATTATAAAAGGAAAATCAGTAGCAGGACGAAGATTCAAACGTGGCAGCAGCCAAAAAACACATTGAAGTATAAAGCATATGAGTTGCGAATTTATAACAAAGATGGCAATGCTTTTATTTGGTTTTCCAGATTATTAATAGGAGTATTTCTGATAGTCCTGACATAACGAGTGCAAAAGAAAAACTTAAAAACGATATTTGGGAGAAAAGATGACTAAGCAAAAGCTAGAACGCGGAATGGAGTTACAACGTCAAATTAGTAGGTTATGCCAATCTAAGGAGGACTTGGAACAAGAAAAGGATCGTTTGCTTGAAGATATGAACAGAATAAAAGGGAGTAATTATGTTTATTGGTTAAAAGCAGATGCAAAAGAAGGAAAGGGTGGGAAATGTGTCGGATTATCGGCGAAAGCAGCATATTCAGCGGTTTGCACAGATATTGCGGATATTGACAAAGAACTTGAACAAATCAGGAAAGAATTTTCTGATTTATAGCTTATGACAGCAATGTTGCGACATCATAACAAATAAAAATAGAAAACTGAATAAACAATAAAAAATAAGTGGCATTCACCGACCAAAGTATCTGCCACTTATTATGAAACCTAAGGAAATTATAGCACCATATCAATCCTTAGGCAAGAAGAAAATCAAGGCAGCAGGAGGTTTTGGCATGAGTGCAAAAGAAAAACTCAAGAATGACATTATTATAGGGATGCATATGCATCTGGATCACAACACGCAGGCGATATTAGAGGCTGTAATTGTAAAGGCGGTACAAAATCTTGATATAAAGGAGTTGGAAACACTGCCAGCTACAATAGATAATACAAACCAGTACATAATGAGTTTGTTTGACGCAAAGAAAGCTCCCAAATTGAGTCCCATGACAGTAGATTATTACAAAAGCACATTAGGTGAGTTTACAGTGCTTGTTAATAAGCCGCTTAATACAGTTTGCGAATCTGATATAGAATATTATCTTGCAAAAAAGAAACCGAGTAATACAAATGCATCTCTGAATAACCTGCGTCGTAATCTTTCAGCTTTTTTTACATGGATGAGAAAGGAAAAGCTGATCAGCGAAAATCCGTGTGATGGAGTGGAGCCGTATCAGGTTGTAGAAAAGCCGATTGACCATATGGAGGCTACCGATGTTGAAAAACTCAAACTGGGCTGTAAATATAAGCGCGATCGCGCGTTGATAGAATTTATGAGATCTACAGCCATGCGGCGAGGCGAGGTGCCACTTGTGAAAATATGTGACATAGATTTCCGAAGCGGGAAACTGGTAATATTTGGTGAAAAGACACGAAAATACAGGACTGTTTTCCTTGATAGCGTGGCGCTGCATTATATTCAGGAGTATCTGCAAGAAAGGAGTACGCCTGACAGTAGCAAAGAGCCATTGTTTACGCGGTTGAGGGGAGATAAGACGAAGGCACTTGATAAAGATGGCATATATGCAAGCATAAAGGACATCGCTGAAAGGGCAGGCATGGACAGGCGTGTATATCCGCATCTGTTTCGCAAGACTACCGCAACCAATATCTGTAAGCGTGGTGGCAGTGTGGATGCAGCGGGGGAATATCTTGGACACGCGCCCAGAAATGTTACAGATCGGCACTATACGTATAAAGGAGATCAGTATGTAGAGCAGATCTTCCATAATTTTGTGGAAGCAGTGTGAAAGCAGTTGTATTATAAGAAAATAGGTTGTACAGGAATGCTGTAGGGGGAGTAAAATGGTAGATAAGGCATACTTAAAAAAACATCTGAGAAAACGTGAAGAATTAGAAACGACTATCATCAGGTATAATGCATTACTTAATAAGGACGATATTTCTTCTCCGGCAGGAAATACAGATCTATTCACAGGAGGCGCATCAGTTTCCAGTATAGTTGAGAATACTGTATGTAAAAAAATTGCCACAGAAGAAAAGATTAAAAGACTTGAAGATGAGCTGGTAAAACAAGGCAGAGCCATAAATTCTATTTTGGAAAAACTAGAAAATCCATACGAGAAGCTGGTGATGCAGATGCGGTATGAAGACAGGCTCGAATGGGACGAGATAAGAGGAGAGCTATTTGGAGGCAGAAGGGATTACAGCGAGAATGTCGAAAAGTACAATGACAAAATATTCAGGATTCATGGATCAGCGTTGAAGCATATGAAAGAATTACAAAATAAGGATAAAGGAGAGAAGTAGCATGTTAAAATGTAAAGTTTGTGGATGTGAATATAATTGCTGTTAAGGAAAGACATTATATTTCTCGTAATAACGGGAAGAGTGGTTTGGTGGCTGTTTTCGAAAGCAATCCGGAAGAAATATTATATGACACATTTGATTGTCCTGTTTGCGGCTGTCAGATAATTGCGCAGGAAAGAAAAAGAGAATACATACCAATCAAAAAAAATAGCAGTAAAACGCAGTAAACCGCATTGAAATCCAGTAATCAAGTATGATAATGTTATACTGTGATTTTCGAACAAAGCAAGTGAGGCTACCCCGTATCTAGGAGGTAGCCTTTTGTTTTAAGAAGGACAGTGATTTATTTCAATGGCAGCAGGGGCGATGAATGTTATCATTGATGGATTAGACAGTGTGGTAGATGAATTGCAGGATATGCATGACAGAAGCAAGAAGGTTGTACAAAGGACAATTGCAGATTTTAAGTCGCGGGGACCCTCATGGATATCACAGGAAGTAGCAAAAGAATATGGCATTAAAAAGTCAGATGTCAATGAGGCAAAGGCAGGGATACGGGGGAGAAGCAGTGTCAGGGTACATGGAACAAGAATAGATGATTTATCTATCATATATAGAGGCAGGGTATTAACACCTACACATTTTGGAATGAAACCGAGGATTCGGCCAAGAAAGGGACCATATGTAGTAACTGCCTTAATAAAAAGGAGTTCTGGTAGAAAACCGCTAGGAGAGAAAGTATTTCTGGGAACACCAAAGAACGCCAAAGCAGAAACACCACAGTTGCCTTTTCAGCGTGAGGGTGATGCGAGGTATCCGATCGAAGTTATAAAGACAGTCTCTGTTCCCCAGATGATAACAAATGAAACAGTTTCGGAAAACATTCACAAGCGAATCAATACAGAACTTGGAAAGCGTTTAGAACATCACTTAAAAAGATTGAGCAGATGAAAAAGGTACTGTGACGCCAAAATCTTCCCCTGTGGTGCTCGCGAGCCCAAAAACTGTCTAGCTACCAGGGAAAAAATTAATACCATTTCGTTACGCATAGGGGGCAGGGCGATGTCAGAAATTGAGTTTGATGGGAACTATGTGGATGTAAAATTCATAAAACGTGTGCTTGGCTTTGAATCTGTAAGACGTGTCCAACAGCTTACGCAGGATGGAGTACTGGATACCTGCGAGATAATAGTGGGTAAGCGGACTGTAAAGCGATACGACTTGTGTCCTTCGGTATTGTCCTATATAAAGTATTTAAAAACGAAATCTGATAAGGCATATGGCGATCAGAAGGAACAAAAAATTCTGGAGAAAATGCAGGCAGAGATTGAGTATAAAAGTGCAAAGGCGAGAATGGCGGAAATAGAGCTTGATGAACTGGCAGGGCATATGCACGCTGCCGAGGATGTTGAAAAGATGACCGCAGATCTGTGTCTGGCTGTACGGTCAATGTTGCTGGCACTGCCTGGACAGCTTGCGGTTGATATGGCAGCAGTCAGTACGGCACCGGAAGCGCAGGTCATTATAAAAGATGCGGTCTGTCATATCTTGGATGAATTGTCAAGGTATGAATATGATCCAAAAGAATACAAACGCAGGGTTCTGGAAAGGAAAGAATGGCAGGATGCCAGCGAAGAAGCCGACGCGTGACCTGGAAGTCGTCAAGCTAAATAAGACAGTAAAGAAAACTGTCGCTTATTTCAAGCCGCCAGAGCAGCTGACAGTGACGGAATGGGCAGACAAGTACAGGTGGCTGTCAGCAGAGAACAGTGCTGAACCCGGAAGGTGGAAGACAAGTAGGACACCATACCTGAAAGAGATCATGGAGGCATTTACAGATCCCAAAATACACCGCATAGCAGTTGCGGCGTCATCGCAGGTTGGAAAAACAGAAATGGAGCTGAATATGGTTGGTTATGCCATAGATATTGATCCGGGACCGATGATGTTCGTACTTCCAAATACAAAACCTGTAGCTGAGGATTTCTCTAAGAGAAGGATAGCTCCTATGATCAGGGACACCAGATCGCTTCGGGATAAGGTTGCAGATGTAAAAAGCAGGGAGTCTAATAACACCATCTTTAATAAATCCTATCCGGGTGGTATGCTTACGATCACTGGCGCCAATTCGCCGTCAAATCTAGCATCGATTCCATGCCGGTACGTGTTTGGAGATGAGAGGGACCGCTGGCCGAAAAGCGCAGGAACCGAAGGTGATCCGTGGCGGTTGGTTGAGGCGCGTACCAATACTTTTTACAATTACAAGATGGTCGAGGTATCAACACCGACTATAAAAGGGGCGTCCAGTATTGAGGACGCCTTTAATGATGGTACACAGGAGCGCTGGTGTGTACAGTGCCCGCATTGCGGCGAATACTTCTTTATCACATTTAACAATATCCGTTTTGAGACGAAGGTAAAAAAGATAAACGGCAAAAAGCAGTTTAAGGTATTCGATATAAACTGTGCCTGTCCACATTGCGGGTGTGCATCAACGGAACAGGTTATCAGAAAGCAACCTAAGAAATGGATTGCAGAGAATCCTGATGCATATGACAAAGGAATGCGTTCATTCTGGATTAATGCTTTCGCAAGCCCGTGGATGACGTGGGAAAAGATTATCTTAAAATTTCTGGAAGCAGGTTCGGACCCGACGAAGTTGCAGACAGTTTACAATACATTGTTTGGGCAGCTGTGGGAAGATCGAAGCTGTGAGACCGATGAAGAGCAGCTTCTTGCAAGAAGGGAGATGTATCAGGCAGAACTGCCGGACGGCGTGCTCTGTCTTACCTGTGGGGTTGATACACAGGGAAACCGGCTGGAGTATGAGGTTGTCGGGTATGGATTCCATGAGGAGAACTGGGGAATTGAGAAAGGGATCATCATGGGCGATCCTGCTGAAAATGATACATGGGAGCGGCTGGACGGAGTTATAGATCGTTCTTTTTCATTTGCAGATGGTAAAAAGTTAAAGATATCCGTGACATTTGTCGATAGTGGCGGCAATCGCACGCAGAATGTTTATGAGCAGTGCAATAAGCGCCTGCATAAAAGGGTATTTGCCATAAAAGGGAAAAGCGCTGATGGCATACCTTATGTCTCAATCCCAAAACAAGTAAATATTTTAAAGGGAAAAGAGAAAAAGGTTGTGGTGGGGAAGGCATGGCTGTATACCTTGGGGGTTGATTCAGGAAAAGACCAGATCATGTCGGGACTGGATGTAAAAGAACCTGGAAGCAGGTATTCCCATTTTCCTTTAAATGATAATCTTGGATATGATGAAAACTATTTTGCCGGACTGCTTTCGGAAAAAATGACATATGAAAATGGCAAATGGAAATGGGAAAAGATTCCCGGACATGAACGAAATGAGGCACTGGACTGCAGGAACTATGCCAATGCGGCGTTTAAGTCATTGCGACCAAACCTTGACCGCATTTACAGGGTATTGAAAGAGCTTGTCCCGGAGGAGAAGCCAAAACCAAAGAAAATATACAGGAAGCAAAAACAAAAGCAGTCATTTGATGACGACTGGTAGGTGATATTTATGAAAATACTGACAAGACCGCAGATCGTAAGACGTATTGAAAAAATTAATGAACGCCTGGAATATTACTACACTAAGGAAAAAGAGCTTCTGGCAGCAGACGGGATACAGAGTTACACCATTGGCAGCAGGACGATATCGAGGTATCAATACAGCAGCGATATCAAAGAGCAGATTGGAAAGCTCGAAGATGAGCGCGATGAACTTGAAAATCTGCTAAATGGTATCAAACCGAGAAAAGCAATAGCGATAGTACCGAGGGACTGGTAGGGGGAAAGTATGGTATATAATAATCTGCATCTATCTGGTGCAAAGGGATACGGACAGGCAGGGGCAAGCCATACCAGGAGGGCTTTTAAAGGGTTTAATCCCATGTCGGGAAGTCCGCGGGAAGATATTGACGACAACAATTATACGTTGCGGCAGCGCGGGCGGATGCTTACGATGGCGTCCCCGATTGCTGCATCGGCAGTAAAAACCAACCGTACAAATACCATCGGGCTGGGGTTGAAATTAAATCCTAGACCGGACAGGGCGATTCTTGGACTTACGTCAGAACAGGCAAAGGAATGGGAGCGGGGAGTGAAAGCCGAGTTTCGGATGTGGGCAGAGCATAAGCAGCGCTGTGATATTACAGGAATCAATGATTTTTATATGATGCAGCAGTTATGTTTCTATTCTTGGCTGGCGAGCGGAGATGTGTTTGTGGTACGCAAAGAGGGTGAAACACCAAACTGTCCATATACCTTAAAACTGCATGTGATCGAGGCGGACAGGTGCAGCACACCATCAGACGGGCTTGCTTACACAATAGGAGTTACGGAGGGTAAAAATCCTGATAATGAAAACCGTATATATGATGGAGTGGAAGTAGAGTAGTCTCGGAAACTCACTGAAGATGCAACAGAAAAACAGGCCATATAAAC
>CAJUQZ010000096.1 GCA_910588755.1 uncultured Lachnospiraceae bacterium
CAGTGCCCGGGGACAAAAGGTCCGACTGGGAACGCCTGCTTCTGGCTCTTGCAGATGCGGGCGTACCGGACACGGAACAGTTTTTGCCGGATCCCGAACTTTCCTCCTCCCTCTATGAGCGCTGCAGACAGGGCAAAACCTGGCATGTCACCCATACCGACCGGGAGATTCTGGACATCCGCGCCGAAAAAGGAGCTTTCTGCCTCGCTGCCTTTGACATTGGAACCACCACGCTGGCCGGCTATCTGCTGGATGCGTCGGACGGGCAGGAGGCGATGCTGCTTTTGCAGGAGCTTCAGGACAGAGGGCTGGCCGGGGATTCGCGGATACGGGTTTTCGATGCGCAGTGGGATATCGAGTGCTTTGGATGTGGAAATGAGGATATTGCGGTGGTCGCGGTCATTCCGTTTGGGAAGCCATACAGAGAAAAAATAACAGATGAAATTGAATATGTGAGGCTGCATGGGGGCAGGGTTGTCAGCGCGGTACTCACGGGGGCGGACCGCATGTGGACGCGGCTGTATTATGCGGACGCAGGGGAAATATGCCGCGGAAGCGGCGATCCTAAAGCACGACAGTGCGCAGGAAAGACGGGAAGGAAGTGACATAGGAAGAATGAAACTGCAACTATTGGTTTCTGCTGTGAACCAGGATGTGCGCACGTTAGCAGAGCGTATGCATCTGGAGAGCGACGCGGTCATTGTCAATCAAACAGATCATTTTGGGTATGAGGAGTACACGCACAACGGCAGGCGGATACAATGTTACGAGTTTGCGGAGAAGGGCGTCGGGCTTAGCAGGAACAGTGCGCTGATGCGCGCGGAGGGGGATATCGTGCTGTTTTCCGACGAGGATATCATATATGACAAGGGGTATGAGAAAAAGGTACTAGACGCTTTTGAGGAGCACCCGGAGGCGGATTTTCTGCTGTTTAATCTGCGCGTGGGGGAAGCGCGGGCTACGTACTATACGAAATCTTACCACAGGGTCCATATCTGGAATGCGGGGCGCTATCCCACGTATTCTTTTGCAGTGCGGCGCGCAAAGCTGCACGCTGCGCATATTACCTTTTCGCTGCTGTTTGGAGGCGGGGCGAAGTACAGTGCCGGGGAGGACAGTCTGTTTCTAAAAGATTGTCTGAAATACGGGCTTGTTGTCTATGCCGTTCCGGTGGAGATCGGCGCGGAGAAGGAGCGCGAGTCCACATGGTTTCGGGGGTATACGGACAAGTTTTTTATCGACAGGGGTGTGCTGTACCACTTCCTGTACGGCGGCCTGGCGTATCTGATGGCTGCGCGTTTTATTATGGCACACGGTAAAGTGATGTGTGTGACGATTCCAAAGAAAAACGCGCTGGCGTTGATGAAAAAGGGAATCAAGTCGGTAGAGGGATTATGACGAGGGCGATTTCGATTTTATTTTATCTGCTGATTGCGGCGGGAACCTGTGCGATGGCAGGGAGGCTGCAGCCTTACCAGGCGGGTGAGTTGATGTGGGAACACGGGCGCAGGACGGGGAAAGCTTTTTACAACAGGCTGCTGGCTGCAGGAATTTTCAGCATTCTTTTTCTGGTGATGGCGCTCAGGTTTGATATCGGCAATGACTACAGACAATATACGCAGACCGCCCACGAGGCTTATGTGGGTGGATATGTTGTGACGGAGGCGGGCTTCAACTGGCTGGTGCGGCTGCTGTATTGGATTGCGGGCGGCGAGTATTACGAACTGGCATTCGCGGTATTTGCCTTTGTGACGCTGCTGTTTTTCCTGAAGGCATTTTTGAGGCAGAGTGCTTGTTTTTCGCAGACGTTTTTTCTGTTTATGACGCTGGGGCTTTATTTTCAGACATTTAATACAGTGCGGTATTATCTGGCCCTCTCGATTGCGCTCTTCTCTATGAAATATGTGCTGGAAAGGGATTATCTGAAGTTTGTGTTCTGGATTGGTATGGCGGCGCTATTTCACAAGTCGGTCCTGCTGGTGCTGCCTGCGTACTATATAGCCTCCTTTGCGTGGAAACGGTGGCAGGTTGCGGCCGGGCTGGCTGTGAGTGCTGCCTGTTTTCTGGGAAAGGGACTGGTCCTAAAGCTTGCGCTAATGCTATATCCGTCCTACAGAAATACCGTATATCTGGAGGAAACGGACAGCAGCCTGACAGGTACGCTGCGCACGCTGGCGGTGCTTGCGCTGTATGTATGGTTTGTCTGTATACACTGGCGCGCAGAGGGATGGACCGGGGAAACAGGCCGGCGGGAGCCGTTTACTATACGGCGCGTGGTTGGTTTGATTGTGCATGGGGGGGCGTCCGCAGGAGATACGTTGGAGGAACAGGACTGGTATCCCGAACTGCGGTTTTACGGACAACTGAATCTGTTAGCGCTGGTGACAGGGACGTTTTTTTGCTTTTTGCCGGTGGTGACGCGTATCTCATACTATTTTACGGTATCCCAGCTGTTTATGATCCCATTGATTTTGCAAAAGATCAAAGAACGAAGCACGCGCAGGAAAATGACGGCGTTTATAGCAGTAGTGTGCTTGCTGTATTTTGCGCTGTTTTTGCTGCAGGCGCATGAGGACGGCGTGAAGCTTCTGCCATATAGAAGCTGGCTGTTTGAGACAGAGCGGTATATTTATAAATAACATATGATATTTATGCTTGTTTTTGTGTTTACTTGTAAGCGTGCTGATGTTTTTTCGCTGTTTGTTTTGCAGCCGGATATTTGATTTGGAATTTTCTGTCCTGCCGTTGAACAGCTGTGTTTTTCGCTGCAGGCAATTTTTGAATTTGTGGAGATAAGTGGAGATAAGGATATGAAAGATTTTATTTTTGTTACAGGGGCAAGTGGTATCGGTAAGACTACGTTAGCGAACGGGCTGCTTGAGCATTATAAAACGACATGCATAGAACAGCATATGGTGCCGGAATTTATTTCGCGGGACGGCAGCGAACCAATGACTGGGGAGCTTGAGGAACGCACCTGCTGGGAAAATCAGGTGGCTATGCTCATGTGTTTTCATCGGCTTGGCTATAAAAACATCATAGCTTCTGATATTGATGATTTAAGAACGGCTGATATTCCGATTGTTTTTAAAGGGACTGATTTTATTACAATAAAGCTGGTATGCAGTAATTTGCATCAAATTCAGGAACAGATGAGAAACCGCCCTAATAATGGACTGATCGATTTTGAGCTGCAGAAGAAAATGAATGAAAAAAACAGGAGTCGAAAGCCTCTTGTGAACGAAATCGAAATTGATGTTGCGGGGAAATCAATTACAGAAGTGCTTGAACAGGCAATAAATATTATTGAGACGACACCGTCCCTTCTTGATTATGAATATGAAAAACCGCCAAAGGAACTGTTTTATTCCTGGGTATTTGCGAACGGATTGAGATAAATTAAGCAGTAGGGGACACTTTTACGGAAAAGGGAGTCACTTAGAATATTTTAAAGCGTGGTTTTCGATAACATAAATTGGGTAAACAGGATATATTGATAAAAATATATGGAACACGCAGACGGGACTGGAGGTGATACAGGGATATGGGACGGGAGATCATGTATAGTGTGATCGTTGTCTGTCTCAATGCGGGGCAGAAATTGTGTGATACTGTGGAGAGTGTATTGAGACAGGACAATCAAAACTTTGAGGTGGTTGTGAAGGACGGCGGATCGTCGGACGGGTCAGTGGAACAGCTGGCAGCGCTGTGCAAAGATGAGCGTGTCCGAGTGTACACCCAGAGAGATAACGGGATCTATGATGCGATGAATCAGGCTGTGAAGCTGGCAGGGGGAGAGTACTTTTTATTTCTGAATGCCGGGGACAGCCTGTATGACAGTGAAGTTTTGGGGAAAATAACATGTGCGCTGGACAATAAAAAAACGGATATTATTTATGGAAATCTGTATCACAAGGCGCTTGATACAGTGATCTATGCAGCGCCAGAGATCAATGATTTCACCTGTTACAGAAATGTGCCCTGCCATCAGACCTGTTTTTACCACCGTGCGCTATTTGATGCGCGGGGATACGATACGGCGTATACTGTGCGGGCGGACTACGAGCATTTTCTGTGGTGTTATTATGAGCGCAGGGCTCTGATCTCATATCTGCCTGTCGTGGTCGCGTCCTACGAGGGCGGCGGGTATTCTGAGACGCGGGAGAACAGGAAGCGATCGAAAAGCCAGCACCGTGAGATTGTGGTGCGCTATATGGGGCGGAGGAAGGCGGACAGATACCGGTTAATCATGCTGCTGACGCTGGCGCCGCTGCGCAGGGCCATTGCGGAAAACAGATATTTGTCCGTGGCTTATAATGGGATTAAGACGGCAGTATACAAGATGAAGAATGGCAGATGACAGTTTCTTCGATCCATAGGAATGGTAAGATGGAAAGAATTTTATAAAGCTGTTAGATGACAGTTTCTTTGATCCATAGGAATGGTAAGATGGAGGGAATTATATGAGGGTTTTGTGGCTGTGCAATATCATGCTCCCGTTTATCGCAAAGAGTCTGGGGCAGAAGATTATTATTAAGGAAGGCTGGCTGTCCGGGCTTGCCAGCAAGCTGATGGCAAACCAGGAGAGAAACGACATCACGCTTGCAATCTGCTTTCCGGAATCAGAGAGCCGTAAGTTTGTGAAGGGCGATACCGCACTGTTTGTGAAGGACAAGGCGCAGGGGATTGACTATTATATTTTCCGGGAGGACACGGTTCACCCGGAGCATTATGATACCGGCCTGGAGGAGAGTCTTGGCGCGGTGCTCCGCGATTTTGGGCCGGATATCGTGCACATTTTCGGGACGGAATATCCGCATACGCTGGCCTGTGTGAGGGCGTTCCACCGCCCGGCGCGGACGCTGATCGGGATACAGGGGCTGTGCAGCGCCATTGCGGAGGTGTACATGGCGGATCTGCCCTACTCCGTACAGCGCAAGAAGACGTTCCGGGATATTCTGAAAAAGGATGGGCTGTTCGATCAGCAGGCGAAGTTTGCCAAGCGCGGTACATACGAGAAGGAGGCGCTGTCGCTGGCCGGGCATGTCACCGGGCGGACGGATTTTGACAGGGAGATGACAAAGATGTTTGCGCCCAATGCGAAGTACCATTTTATGAACGAGACGCTGCGGATGGATTTCTATAACGGAGAGTGGAAGATTGACCAGATCGAGCGCCATTCCATCTTTTTAAGCCAGGGCAATTATCCCATCAAGGGACTGCACTATGTGCTGGATATCCTCCCGGAGCTGGTGGAGGAATTTGAGGAGACGGTCGTCTATGTGGCAGGCGATGTCATCACGGCAAACGACAGCATCAAGGACAAGATCAAACTTTCGGGTTACGGAAAGTTTCTGCTTGGTCAGATCAAGCGAAGCAGAATGGAGGACCATGTCCGGTTTGTCGGAAAGCTGCAGGCGGACAAGATGTGCGCGCGCTTTCTGAAAACGCATGTCTTTTTATGTCCCTCCGCGATTGAAAATTCACCGAACTCTGTCGGGGAGGCAATGCTGTTAGGGGTTCCGGTGGTGGCGGCCAATGTGGGCGGTGTGCACAATCTGGTCAACGACGGCAAGGATGGGTTCCTGTATCCCAAGGACAAGCCAAAGCGCCTGAAGGATTCGATCCTGCGCATCTTTGAGGACGACAAGCTTGCGCTGTCGCTCTCGTCTAACGCGAGGGCGCATGCGCTTAGGACACATGATCCGGACACAAATTACAGGAGGCTTTTGGATATTTACCATGAAATTAACCATTGTATCTAACTATATCAACCATCACCAAATACCAATGGCTAATGAGCTGTTTTTGAAGCTTGGTGCGGATTTCGCCTTTGTACAGACCTCCGGAATGGAGGAGGACCGTGTGAAGATGGGCTGGGGGAGCGAGATTTCGGCGATTCCTTATCTCAAACGCTATTATGAGGAGGAGGAGCGGTGTGCGCGGCTGATCCTGGACAGTGATATTGTGGTGTTTGGCGGGGTGGAGGACGAGCGCTATATCAAGCCCAGGCTGGACGCGGGGAAAATCGTGATTCGGGCGAGCGAGCGCCTGTACCGGGAAGGGCAGTGGAAGTCGGTCTCCCCGCGCGGCAGGAAGAAAAAGTACGAGGACCATACACAGTATGCGGACGCACCGGTGTACCTGCTGTGTCATGGCGCTTACGTTGCGTCTGATTTTAATATCGTACACGCGTATCCCGGGAAGAAGTATGTGTGGGGGTATTTTCCGGCGGTTAATACGTATGACCTGGATACCCTGTTTTTCCGAAAGCTGCATTATGACCAGAATGGGAAGCCGGAAGTACGGATTTTGTGGGCGGGGCGCTTCATGAAATTAAAGCATCCGGAATATGCCGTCAGGGTGGCGCGGTATCTGGAGCAGCGGCAGGTTGCCTTTCATTTGGACATGGTGGGCGGCGGAGAGCTGGAGGGCGTGCTTCGGGGCCTGGTCCAGAAATGGCATCTGGAGCAGAGGGTCACGTTCCACGGCTTCCAGCCGCCGCAGAATGTGCGCAGGTTTATGGAGGAGTCTGACATTTTCCTGTTTACGAGCAATCATCTGGAGGGCTGGGGCGCGGTTCTGAACGAGTCCATGAACAGCGCCTGCGCGGTTGTGGCGGGGAGCGGGATTGGAGCGGTTCCGGTTCTGATCCGGCATGGGTACAATGGGCTGGTATATAAAAATGAGCATTTCAGGGAATTTAAAGAACAGGTGTTATCGCTGTGCAGGGACGCGCAGCTTCGCAGAACGCTTGGCGTCAATGCCTACCAGACGATGACCCAGGAGTGGAATCCAAAGACGGCAGCGGACAGATTGTATCGCTTTTGCGAGGGGCTGATGAATGGAACGGTACAGCCTGAAAAAGAGGGGCCGTTGAGCCCGGCGCCGCTGATTGCGCCACGGGAGGGATATGCGTATACCAGAAGAAAAAAATAGACGGGAAAAATCCGTCTATTTTTTGTCAGCAAGAATCTTTGCAGTGATTTCATCTAGTCCGGCGTCCATGTCGAGACCGACTGCGTCAGGCCAGTATATATAATCGGAAACGTTATCCAGCCCGGTTTCAATCTCCAGCACTTCCAGAAAATAATCGTTGGTAGCCTCCAGGGCGTTTTGGGGCACGTCAAAGTCCAGCTCGCAGATTCTCCGAATCAGTTCTGTGAGCTGCCCGTCTGTCATTCCGGTCTTTACAGGCGGTTGGTGCAGGGCGTGGCGGGGAACGGTTTCCAGGCTGGTGTAGGACCAGTAGGCATTGTACTCTGTGATGCACAGCTTTTTCTTTCCTGTAATTTCGCAAAGCTGCTTTTCGAGGGCGTCAAGTTCTTTTTTGGCGTCTGCGTCGCCCTCGTAGTCCTTTTCCTCCATGAGTTGGGCAGCTTTGTCTATGATATTCATTACTTCCTGTAGTTTTGATTCGTCAATTTCGGGGTATTTCATTGTGGTGGCTCCTTTTGCGTAAAGTATTGTTTGTATCGTTTTAGTCAAGAAGCTCAATAATACATTGATGCTCCTTTTTGGTGGCGTCGTAATTAAGTCCGACTGCGAGGATACTGCTGACATTTTCTTTTTTCAGTTTTTCACTGTATTCCTTTTCTTTGATCTGGGCAATCGCGTCATCGGGTGTTTTGTCGGCCTTTAGCTCCAGAATAATTCCGGGCAGGTTTTTCTGCCTCGGATAGAAGAGGAAATCGACAAAGCCCTTGCCGCTTTTTTCCTCCCGCTCTATCCGGTATTTGTTCCGCGCGGAGAGGTATGCGAGTGTCACAACGCAGGAGAGGCTGTTTTCGTCGTTGTATTTCAAGATCGGGAGTTCGCTGTTGTGGATATTGTGCAGGTAGGATGCCACAACCGAGTTGCGGACAAGCTCCGCGACATAGCCGAAATCGTCATCCTTTAATGCCTTCTGAAATTCCAGCATGAGCTCCTTGTTGGGAATTTTGATCGTTCCGTCATGGTAAGACAACAGACCGTAAATGATCATGGCGGAGTAGATTTCCTCCCGGCTGCTGATTGTTTCCTGTCCGGCAGAATATTCCTCTGCAATGTTGAGTATGACAGGCATGTCGTTGACCATTTTTATGACATCATCGCGCACTTCGCCGATATTGTATTTTAGGAAAAACAAGACCTCGTCCATTTTTCCGGTCCGGGTCCAGTAGCTCTGGCATACGGAATCCTCCAGGGCGCAGACTACAGAGCGCGGATTGTACAGACGTGTGCCGTTTCGGGTCTGATATCCGTTGTACCAGTCGCTGATTTCGCCGATTGTCAGGGCTGTCTGCCTTTGGCAGAGCATTTCAACCTCTGCTTCGGTAAAACCAAAGAAGTCGTTAAAAAACGGGTCGTTGAGCATGGTATATTCCCGAAACATATTCAGCGCAGACCCAGTGCTGTATTTCTTGATTGGCAGAACGCCGGTCATGTAGGCGAGCGCCACGTAGGGCCTGTCCTTCAGCAGATTCCGCAGAAATTCCAGAAAGTCGCTGTAGTGCTCCGGATACAGCACATGGCTGAAAATATAATCCCATTCATCAATAATGAAAACAAATTCGTCATCGGTGGCCGAGAGCATCTCGGAAATGCTGTCAAACTCCTCGTCCTTCAGTTCGGGATAGCACCTGGCCAGGTCGCGCCGGATGGCATTTTTGGTGAGGTTGATGTAGTCCTCATAGGTATTGCCCTTGTCGGACAGACTGTTCAGGCACAGGTTGATGACGTTGTACTTGTTCAGGTGCTGCGTATAGGTATCTGTCCTGCTGATGTCTAATCCGTCAAACAGTTCGCTGGAATCGTAGGCCTTGCAGTAGTAGGCGCCGAGCATATTCAGAACAGATGTTTTACCAAAGCGCCGCGGTTTGGTGATGCACAGATACCGGTTTTTGGTGTTGATGCGTGCGCTGACCGCCTCGATGATGGCGGATTTGTCAACAAAATATCGGTCATGGACGAGCATATTGAAATCCTTGTACGCGGATTTGGTATTCAGACAGATTGCCATGAGATCACTCCTTTTTTTCATTATATATTCAATTGAATTTGGTTACAAGTAAATCTATGCTTTTGTATTAGATTTCTTCAAGCAGTGTATTATGATTCGCACTTCGCTGTTTTTGACCACAATTTCGCGCATGTTTTTACTATGTTACAGTCGGGCAGGGGAAGATGGCTCTTTTCTGCTCGATTGAGGTGGATTAAAGCCTTGGGGTAAGATTCATATTGAGATTCTCCCGAATATGGCATATACTATTAAAAAAAGAGGGATGGAATACAGCGATGAACAGGAAAAAGACAAAGAGCAGGCTCTATGTCTGCCACACATTTTATCATGTATATGTAGCAACCTTAAAAGAGATGAAGCTTGAGAGGAATACGCCGGCCGCAGAATATAATAAAGCGGATATCGCGCTGAGCGCCATTTCTACCGATTTTGAAAACCTGGGGGACAGGCTTTTCAAAACAGGGATTTTTCAGGAGGCCATCGCGCTGGACGAAAAGCGCGAGGATTTTTTCCCGGAGCTTGCAAAGTACAGGAAAAACTACAGCAATATTCTCAAGCATATGGTAAACCGCATGATTTTCACCAAAAAGCTCGCCAAGTGCGAGATTCCGTATATGCGCGGGATTGATTTTGCGGCGTATGAGGATATCTATGTGTTCTGTGACAGCGATCCGATCGGGTACTATCTCAACTACAGACACATTTATTACCATGCGGTGGAGGACGGGCTCGACTGTCTGAAAAATCTCGATGACGCCTATGTCGCAAACCACGGGCATTTTAAACTGAAAACCATGTTCTCGCGCCTGAACCTGATCTTTATCATGAACGGCTGGGGGAAGTACTGTATTGATATGGAGATCAATGACAGGAGTGTTGTGCCGACGGACTGCCCGCGCTTTGTCGAGGAGCCGAGAAAGCCGCTGGAAAAAGCGCTGACAACAGAGCAGAAAGCGAGGATGATACGGGCGTTTATCGAGGACGCGGACAAGCTGCTTGACCAGTTGAAACCGTCGTACGAGGGCGAGGAGTTCGCGTGCTTTTTGACGGAGCCGCACCCGGTTGACGAGGAGGCGAGAAAGCGCGTCTGCCTTGATGTGATTGAGAGATACTGCAGGGGATATCGTGTTCTGATCAAGCCGCACCCGCGGGACCTGATCGACTATGGGGCGCTTTGTCCTGACGCGGTGGTGCTGCGCGGGCGGTTTCCAGTTGAGGTGCTCAACTTCTTTGAGGGGCTTCGGATTAAAAGGGCCGTCTCGATTGTGACGACAGCTTTGAATAATATGGACTTTGTGGAGGAAAAGCTGAATCTGGGGGCTTCCTTCTGGGACGCTTACGAAGACCCGGAAAAGCATGCGTATAATAAAAAGGCGGGATTGAAACTTGCCGATCAATAAGGGATTAACAGTTTCAAAGGATGATTTCAGGAAAGGGGCGGCAGAACAGTTCTATGATGTGATGATTGAGCCGCATGACAGGAAGGGGAATACGTATATTTTAGAGTTCAAGGTGCTGGACGCAGACGTTTTTTCCAGGGAAAATATACGCAAGTATGGATTTGCCTTTCAGGGGAAAAGTGTCTGATCGGGTGAGGGTCTGAATTGTTGGGGCATATGCGCAGCGCGAAGGAAAGGATAGAGTGTCAGTGCTTGCGCTTGCGGACAAAAACGAGTAGGGAAAGTAGTCCCTACTCGTTTTTGTGATTTCCTGTAAATCCGTCCTGCAGTCCGTCGCCGCGAAAAGTGATGCTTAACTTTCGCGGTATAGCCGGAAACGCGTTGTATCCCACACGATCACCGCTTTCAGGATAGTAGAAAGTCACACCGTTTATCTCGTAGCTGCAGAGTGCATATGTCCCATAATCTGCCTGTGATACATAGTAGGGCATGCTTCGCAGACGATACATGTAATTGGCTGCAAATACAAGCATTGCCGCCACAAGGGCAAAAAGCGATACATGAAATGTTTTCTGTAGTAGTAATCGTATTTTTACATGATTTTGTATAAAAGCAGATTCTGACAAGCGTTCTTTTATGATTCCGGCGGTCAGCATGACAACCAGGAGGACATAGGCGTAACCATAACGGAGCAGAGGTGCGGAGAGTTGCCAATAAATATAGGAAGCAACAACTGTTCCGAGTACGAGTAGCTGGTCAGGCTGTATACGGATAACTGCCCGCGAACGATTTTTGACAGAGTGGACAATCATTGCCGCAAACAGGGGCATACACAGGATATCCGCAGCAATGATAAGCTTTCCCGGTGCTGGGAGTGTGGTATGGAACCAGCTGCAGAACCACTCCGAAATCGGAAGATCAACCAGCGCTGCATTTTTGAGACCACGTCCCCATGTTTTTATCTCGGCAGCATCTGCCGCCGCCAGCTCGGAAGATATTTTCCAATCGACATGCAGCACATCCAGTTCCGGGAAGGGGTACAGTAGATATCCTGAAATGATAGCAGTCCGGATCATCCAGGGAGTTAGAATAACAAATCCCAAAAGGAAATAGAATATGATTTCTTTCCAGAGTTTCTTTTTTATAAGCTGGTATGCGGGTTTTAGGGTCAGCAGCAGTATCAGCCCTGCAGTGAGCTTTAATGAAACAGCATAGGTTCCAGCAATACACAAAAGTGCGAAAGGAACGGTGGATTTCATATCCGTCTCGAGCAGTAGAAGCCAGTTGATGACTATGATAAATACGATACACATGGTTGCGTAATCAGAGGCTGGCGAGATAATTTCGTCATAGATGCGGGTGAGGTATAAAAATGCTCCGATCCTCGCAAAGTCCGACAGCATTCGTTTTTTTTCTTCTGACGATATCGATGAGCTTCAATACTTCGAAACTCAGAAGTAATGCGATAAAGCCGTTTACTGTGTGCAGAGATTGTTTCAAAAGAAATTTCATGCTGTATAGTGCGCTTAATGCGAAAAAGGAGCTGTTATATGCAAAACGGACATGGATGTTTCCCAGCCCTTTTACAATTCCGTACTCTTCTAGCCAGCGGATGCTTTGGGCATGGTACAGGTCGGAGTCATAGTGAATATGTCCTCTTGATGTGAAGTACGACCACACGAGAATTAATCCGAGCTGCAGGATAGTGCGTGTCAGTCCGTTTTTCTTTAGCGCGTCAGTCAGGAGGGCGAGCACTTCGTCATGCCAGAACAGGAATGCGGCGACACATACCAGTAGCAACAATACATTTGCGAGAAAGCCTATTTTGTAGATCAGACTAAACAGCTGTGCATAGACAGTTGCGATAATGATACCACACAGTAATATATTGCTGATATGCAGGATTTTATAATGCAGCTTTTGGGTGATGAATTTGGTGAACAGAAATCCTGTCATAAAAGTTGTTATAAAAATATAAATCCAGTTGAATAAAATTGAAATCATGCTTTCCTCCTCAGTGCTTTGTCGTCTTTGGATACCGGCATAAGGAACCGTTTTATTAACTATATGGGCATAAATTAGCCTATATAGTTAATAAAATAGTAGCATAAAAGCCTATATAATTCAACTATATTTTAATTATATAGGCAGAAAGGGTGGAATGTATGGATTACTATTTTATAGGACAAAAAATTCGGAAGGTAAGAAAATCGCGGGGATTATCCCAGGAAGAATTGTCGGAGAAGATCGGAATTTCCACGACACATATGAGTCATATTGAGACCGGAAACACGAAACTGAGTCTTTCGGTGCTGGTTGATATCGCTTCTGCGCTTGAGGTGCGAACGGATGAATTGCTTTTTGATGCTGGTCCTGCACAGCGGACGGCTGCAATTGAGGAGATTGCCCATATTTTGGAGGAATGCAGCACGCAGCAGGTCCATATTATAGAGGACATTGTAAGGGCGTTGAAGGTTACTTTGGACCAGCATCTATAACTTCGCTGTACCTGAACAATTGCTGAAATAAGTTTTGATTGGGTTGTGTTTATTGAAAATATGACATATACTATATTTTAAGGGTTCGCACTTTTTGCTGCGGCGGGGATTGCCGGGGCAATGATTGTGAATGCAGATGTGCAGAGCGAAGGAAAGGATAGAGTACCAGTGCTGAAAATATTAAAAAAGATAAATATATTGATGGATAAAAAGCAAAAGATGGCTATGGGGAAACTGTTTGTGATGATGGTGGTTTCGGCGGGGCTTGAGACAGGGGCGGTGATGATGGTTATGACCGTCGTGCAGCTGATTCTTGATCCGGTCGCATTGGAACAGGGAGAAAAATATCGCGTGTTATGCAATATCCTGCATATCCAGAATACCATACAGTTTTCGGTGCTGGCGATCATCTTTCTGATTCTGTTGTATATCGCAAAAAATGTGTTTCAGTTTTTCCTGCAGAGGAATCTCTACCGGTTTGTGTACAGCAATCAGTTCAGAACAGCGTCAAGCCTGATGAAAAACTTTGTCAGGCGCGAATATGAATATTACCTCAATGCAGAAACATCTGTTATCCAGAGAAGTATCACGGCAGACGTCAGCAATATGTACGCGCTGATTATGTCTGTCTTACAGATTGCGTCGGAGGCGATTGTCGCCGTGTTTCTCGTGGCCGCGCTCTTTGTGCAGGACCCGCTCATGACGGTTGTGATCGCGGTGCTGCTGGTCGTGACGCTGGCGGTCATCAAAAATATCATCAAGCCGATCATGAACCGCACCGGCAAGGAGAACCAGGATTACGGCGCGTCCATGTTTGCCTGGATTTCACAGACTGTGCAGGGAATCAAGGAGATCAAGGTCGCAGGCCGCGAGCAGTATTTTATCGGGGAATACTGCAAGGTCGGGGAGGGCTATGTGAAGGCGATGGAGCGGTTCAGCCTGTTCAATAACACTCCGAAGCTGTTGATTGAGACGGTGTGTATGGCGGGACTGCTGGGCTATATTCTGGCGCTGATTGTGTCCGGCGCGAATGTGTCGGGTATGGTATCGCTGTTTGCGGCGTTTGGTATCGCTGCAATGCGTCTTCTGCCCGCGGCGAGCCGCATCAACAACCAGATGACAAGCATGGCATTTAATGAACCGTTTTTCTTCAATGTGAGCGACAATCTCGTCGAGGAGACGGACGAGGCGCACACCGATATCTCCTACGCGGTTGTGGCGAAAACAAAGCTTCCGGTCACGCGGGAGGTAAAATTGTCGGATATCACATACCATTATCCCAATTCGGACAAGCTGATTTTTGACCATGCGACGGTCTCCTTTCCAATCGGTAAGTCCATCGGCATCGTGGGGACGAGCGGCGCGGGAAAGACGACGATCATAGATATTTTACTGGGGCTCTTAAAGCTGCAGGGCGGCAGCGTGCTTGCAGACGACGTGAATATCCAGAAGCATTACAGGGAGTGGCTTGCCAATGTGGGCTATATACCGCAGATGATCTTTCTGCTCGACGCGGACATCAGGAAAAATGTCGCGTTTGGCGTTCCGGAGGAGGAGATTGATGACAAAAAGCTCTGGTATGCGCTCGAGGAGGCGCAGCTCGACGGGTTTGTAAGGACGCTTCCGGAAGGTGTGAACACGGGAATCGGTGAGCGCGGAATCCGGCTTTCAGGCGGGCAGCGGCAGCGAATTGGCATCGCGAGGGCGCTTTACAACGATCCCGAGGTACTGATCCTAGACGAGGCGACTTCAGCGCTGGACAATGACACGGAGGCGGCGATCATGGAGTCCATCAACAGGCTGCATGGTAAGAAAACGCTTGTTATCATTGCGCACAGATTACAGACGATCGAGAAGTGTGATATGGTATTCCGGGTAGAGGCCGGAAAGATCGAAAGAGACAGATGATAAGGTGTATAAGTGGCGGAGAGGAAGTGGTGGCAGGGTATGAAGCTTAGCATAGTCGTACCGGTATACAATATGGCAGCGGACAATAAGCTCAGGTTTTGTCTGGATTCGCTGATCAACCAGACAATTGCGGACTATGAGATCATTGCGGTCGATGACGCCTCGACGGACGAATCGATGGAGATTCTAAGAGCGTATGAGTCAAAGTATCCGTGGAAGTTCAAGGCAGTTCAGTCCTATGAGAACACAAGACAGGGCGGTGCGCGAAACAAGGGGATTGATCTCGCGCGCGGTACATGGATCGGCTTTGTCGATTCCGATGACTGGGTGGCGCCGGACATGTATGAGAAGCTGATCAAAAAAGCGCAGGCCACGGGGGCAGACGTGGTTGGATGTGATTACTGCTTGGTGGATACACACACGATGAGTGTCGGGAAACTGATGCCCAATAACACGGCGGACCAGACCGGCGTGCTCGACCACGAGCGCTACAAAAAGCTTGTCATGAATCCGGGAAGCATGGTGATCAAGGTGTATCTGAAAGCCGTGATTGACACGTATGGCCTTCGATTCCCGGAGAAGTCCTTTTATGAGGACAACTGCGCATCACCCATATGGATGCTGCATTTTACAAATTTTGAGAGGGTTGAGGAGCCGCTGTACTACTATTACCAGCACGATGCTTCCACGGTGCACGAAATCAGCGTGGAGAAGTGTGAGGACAGGCTTGCTATGGGAAAGCGTATGCTTGAGGAGGCGCGCAGATACAATCTCTATAAGTCCTACAGGCATGAGTTTGAGTTTGCTTTCTCCAAGGTTTATTATATGAATACGCTTTTTTCCTACATGCTCGGCGTGAAGAAGCCACGATTAAAGTTTTTAAAGAAGATCGCGGACGGAATGCGGCAGGAGTTTCCGGATTTTCAGGAGAATATTTATTACCTCAAAGCGTTTGACGAGGAACAGAGGAGGCTTGCGGCGATGCACATGCGGTCGCCTCTTAAGTTCAAGCTCTATTTTCAGCTGCTGTATTTTTACCGCAATAAAATCCGTCGCGGAGCGAAAAAAGGAGAGGCAAAAGAATAAGCTTGTGCTAGGGCGTGTTTCAAAAATCATTCCCACCAGCTGCACGCCCCATTTTGCGTGATATTTGCGCCAAATTCGGGTTACATAGCCCGCTATGCGCCCCTCATTTGGCACAAATCTCTCACAAACTGTGACGCACATCTGACAGAAAGCATTTTTGAAACACGCCCTAGGACTCATTAAAATACCTCCTTTTAATCGGTTCGTAAATCGCTTTACAAGTTCAGTGACAGGGACGATATTTGGCATTAGCTTTCACATACAAGCCACCAACCACATATATCTCAAACCCACTACCTTCAAAAAAACCAGAAATAATTTCTACCATCTCTAAGGCATTCTCAATTAGGTAGCTGTTATCTCCTGGTTCGGACATTCCTCCAAAGGATATTAGAACAGCATTAGCGTCTATTTTCTCTGTTTTTCTCCACACCTCATAATTAATTATAGGTTTACAGACATCCTTAGGTGATAATTCGGATACACTCTTCCCATAGTATGCCTGTGCAATAAATCTTTTATAATCACAATATGTTTTTGGCAACGAATTCCACATCCAATATAAAGTATCTACGACAATTATATTAAAACCATTTTCAATCAAAAATGTCGATAATTCCACATTTGTATTGCTAATAATCAAATCGTCCTTTGAAATCAGTTCATCAAATTGTTCAAAATTACTTTCAACTCTAGTATCCAGTTCAATATACAAAAAATCTGTACTATCCATTAAAAGTTTAAGAGCCTCTCCATAAGTAATAAATACAATATCATATTTTTTCAAAAAACTTTGCAATTGCAATCGATGTACTTATTGGTCCAAATCCAAAACATGGAGCTTCTATATATAATTTATTCATAGTTTGCGTTTTCTCCTATAATTTATTCGAGGATGATATATTCTGCAATCTAGGCAGGAATTTATTTCATCGATTTTTTCTCATATAATCTTCATCGTAATGGCCATGTAAAATATGAACCTTTCCAGATAAAAACAAGGATAATCTAACATACAATTATACTCATGTGGTAAAAGCGAAAGATTCACATCACTATAATACTTGAGAGTAAAAAGTTCTATCAAAAAAATAACTCTTCCATATGGATTTATG
>CAJUQZ010000097.1:0-11961 GCA_910588755.1 uncultured Lachnospiraceae bacterium
AATAATTCTTCGTTAGAATTTTCAGGGTTGCATTACTGTTTATTTGTCAAGGTTCTGTGTTGTTCTTGTTTGACGCAACTCTGATATCTTATCACCATTCAAAGTCTTTGTCAAGAACTTTTTTCAACTTTTTTAATTGCCTGTCCACCGTTTTGCGCGGTAGGATTTTATACTAACACTTTTTCCATATTGTGTCAATACTTTTTTCATTTATTTTATTCTTTATTGTCAGGGCGAAAAAAAAGAATCTCAATATTGCTAAGATACTTTTTTTATGACTTATCGTCATAACCTCATTTATTAATAAAATAAATGAACGGAGAAGAAGGGATTTGAACCCTCGCGCCGGTCACCCGACCTACACCCTTAGCAGGGGCGCCTCTTCAGCCTCTTGAGTACTTCTCCCCGGTACTGAATTAAATCCTCTACCAATATTTAAATCGTGCGCCTTCTCACATGACGCATGATTCATTATACATAAGCCCTCTGGCGTTGTCAACCCCTTTTTTTTAATTTTATAATTATTTTTTCGGAGGGGTGTACTATGCCAGAGCATGTTTGAAAAATGCTTTCTGCCAGGAATGATTTTTCAAACACGCTCTAGTACTACATCGAACAGTGCATTTAACATCTCCTGATATAGTGGATTTTGGTTCATATTATTTATAGCCGGTTATTCAATATAATTCCAATATATTTTATAAGTTTGGACAGGACATTTTCAATCTGTTCGCTGTACTAGTATAACCCACATTAAATACCCTAATGTTAGCGCAGAATATTTTTCTGAGAGTGCTGCTCCCCAAACGCAGGCTTAGCGGTGGCTACGTCGAGGCTTGGGAGTAGTGCTATCAAGAAAATAAACAAGCGAAACATAGGGTTATTTAGTGCGGGTTATACTCATAAAAGTTGTCAATCATTACCAGCGCCGTTTCTTGCAGTCCGGGTATGGCCGTCTGTCTGTCGATGCGGCCGTTGCCCTTGTCAGCTGCAGGACTGTCTCGCTGAAATACCGGGGATCAACCTCTCCCAGTCTGCATGGCGACAGCTGCTGTGATCCGCCTGTCGCCTGCGCGAAATGCACTCCGTAGACAATCACTTCTGTATCGAAGCAGGCGATGAAGTCTCCTGAAAAATCCAGTTCCGCATTCTTGTCACCATCATAGCGATAGTATGTGTCAAAACTGCCGCCGTCTCCGACTTCTCCTTTGTACCACCCCATGTTCTGCAGTTTTCCGGACAGGGACAGGGAATTGATGACTACGCCGCCGAACCGCGTCAGCTCCATCTCCTCTTTTTCTGCCTCTGTCACGCAAAAAGCCGGGCGCTCAAGCTGTTCGATGGGCTGGCTGATCTCGTAGTCTGACAGCTGCTCTTTCCATGCCGACAGGACTTCTTCTGACAGTTCGACGACATGCACCAGACCGATACTGCCGTTTTCCGGCAAGGTGTACTCTTCCTCGTCCACGGTGTTGAAGGTGCCGTCTTCCATATAACGAAAGGTTTCGGAAAGTTTTTTGTCTTCATACACGCCCCAGATGAGTCCGGTGGCAAACTGGCGCATGACTGGATTTTTTACGTACAGTTCTTTCCACTGCGCTGTACTCCAGTGCCGATCTGTGATCAGCGCCTGCTCAAGCCGCAGCTTCTGGTTTGTAACGACTGTTTTTAACTGCTTCTTTAATAACTTCCATGCATCGTTTGCTGCCTTTGCCTGGTCTGCGTCATCTGTCTTGCCAGGAGTTGGCATGTTTTTTAACTGTTTTCCTTTTTCGTCATAGACTTCCAATGAGAGTGCCGGGGTTAAAACGACTTTGAACTGTCGTTTTCCATAGTCAAAAATACGTTCCATCTGCTCGTCAAAACCCAGGCTGGGCACGATCCTGTCCTCCATCTCGTCCCTTGTGAGCCCCAGCTGCTGCGCTGCGTAATCCAGGGCCTGCGCAGCCGCGCTTTTGACCTGGTAATATTTAAATTTTCTGGAAATCTGATCTACCAGGACTAAGGCTGTTGGCGACGGGCTTAACGCGAGGGCTTTGACTGCCTCTGCTGCGATTGCGCCGCGGGCGTTTTTGGGCCAGTCCTGAATCTGTGTGCACAGTTCTGTCACAATTGTGTCGCCTCCGTGTATAGCGGCTGCGTAAAGCACCCATTTGCGCTTTGCCTGCGCGCCATCACTAAGCCAGAAGCGGTATACTTCTTTTATATAACACTCAAGTTCTGTCTGGTTGAGCGCTGCCGTGAGCCGCTGTGCCTCTTTGTTGATTCCAAGCGCTTTCATATCGGCGTAGCTGACTAGGACTGCTGCCAGAATATCTGCGGAGTCCTCGCTTCCGTCTTTTTTATGGACTTTGGGCAGTGTGTCGAGCGGCAGCCAGGACAGCTTGCGTTTCCAGGAGCCTGCCAGCGTTTCCTGTATGATTTTCTCAAGCGGCCACTCTGTGCTGTCCGGCCCGCTGTCCTTGTCACTCCCCTCCCCAAGTATGCTTTGAAGCATGGTGCGCAGCTTTTTGGTTTTCTCTGAACCAAGTGCCCTTTGTAACGGCTCTTGGTATTTTTCAGCACCCCAGCTGTCAAGGACTGACACAGCCATCTCGCGCGCTTCGCTGCGGGGGGATTGTAACATATTGACCAGCTCCTGCTCAAACTCCTGGTGCGCCGCGAGAATTGCGAACGCAAGTGCTCTTGTCTCTCTACTGGTTTCACAGGCGCAGGAGAGCAGTTCGTGCCTGTACGATTCCCACTGTATGCCCATCACCTGGATCGCGAGGCTACGAGCCTCCACAAAATGGCTTTTGGCGGCCTGTACCCACTCCTGATGCCAGTCTGTGTGGTAAGCTGCAATCTCCTTTCTGCATTCTTCGCCTACGTTGCCTGCGGAGTAGTGATAGGCTGCGCCAAGGAAATCAATCTGATACTGGGGCGGAACCTTCTCCTGATCCAGAAGTTTTAAAATACTGTTCACCTGCCGCTTATCCAACAGCTTAAAGCGTTGTGTCTTCTCTGTCTGGTCGAGCTTCGGATCAATCCAGTAAATGTCAAAATAATATAGGAGCAGACGCAGGCATTCCAAAACTAACGTCCTCCTGTAGATCTGTGTCTCCCCATATACCATATAGTCATGAATATTCTGGCTTCTGCGCTTATTATCAAAATGGTCCATCTTCCGCCAGTCAGAGACATAGGAAAGAATATCCGCAATCTCTGCTTCCCCTAACAGATAGCACCTCGCCTCGTCCTGCCAGACTGTGTAATCCCTGACGGCCTGCTCTGCCGCCGCCCTGTGGTAGTTCTCGTTAAATTCTCTTTCCATCGCCTGATACAATTGCGGATTCCCAGTCTTTATACATGTACGCAGATATCCTTTGTCATCTGCCGGGATATCTTTTAGTACCTCGCAGGCAGCATCTGGCGCTTTCACCGCCATGCGCTCTAAGATCCCTGCCTGCTTATTGGTAAGCGCCCAACGAATATACATATCATCCGGGATTTCCAGACATTTTTCCAGTGTCGCAATATGCCTGCAAAACCAGTCCTCCCCAACTGACAGGCATTGATCTAGGGACTGGTTATTGACGTTCATATAGTCTAGTGCCACTGTAAGGCGCAGCACGGATACAAACCTGTCAGAATGCTCTACTGCCAGAAAGGCAAGGTAGGCTGCAAACTCCACCAAACTATTATATTTGCGTCTTCCTGACAGGATTTCCCACACTTCTTTTGGGATGGGTGCGTCCGGATTGGAGTTGCGGACAAAATCCTGAAGTGTTTCCAGGTCTTTTCCCTCCGGTTTAAAACCCTGTTCAAACAGTACGGCAATCACATTTATCAGTCCATTTTCCAGGTAATCTGTCATTTCTCTGGCCAGCGTGGGATCTCCTGCTGCACGCTGGTCTTTTGGGTCAGGAATACAGCATCTACCCTCCATCCCCTCTGCGGGCCTGACGCTATGCAGGTACAACGCCGCCAAAAGCATCTGCGTGTTGGTATTTCCCTTGTTGCAGAGCTGCTTTGCCTGTACGAGCAGTTCGGGATTTTTCCTGCCCGCTTGAATCAGGGACGTTATATAAAACGGTTTGAGATAATATGCATCCCATGCTGCAGTATTGGCGTAGAGCGCTATCTGCAGGGCTGGCGGCAAAATCTGGCCTAAATACTCATATGTACGGACAAACCTGGCCAACACATTTTGGGCTGTTTCCCTGCCAATCTCCGCCACGAGGCGGACATAACGGCTCGCCAGTTCCGGGTTGTTCTCTTTGTACACCTCCAGAAAGTCCTGCAGGTCTCTTTTCGTATTGCTCTGGAGCTTCTGAAAGCTCTGGTGTTCTACCTGATTTAATAGGTCTGCGTCCGCTGGTTTTGACAAATCAAGATACCGCGCGGCAAGTTCCTGGTTCTTTGCTGTCAGTTCCAGCAGGCTCATTACTCTTTGCAGGTCATCTTTTTCCCTGCTTTCCTTATCTGTGCCCATGTTCTGTTCCCCCTTTTTTCAATAAATAATGACTAGAATTTGAAGTCTGTGACTGCCTGTTTCGCACTATTGCATAGTTATCCGTATTTTAGGCAAAAATATAGTGTAGTTAATTAGCAAACGATGTACTGATATTGTTAGAAACTCGAAAATTTGAACCGGCGTCATGCATCATTTATTCTGTATAGGGCACCTTCTCAAAATATTCGTGTTCCGATATGCCGTCAATCAAAATCAGCCCTGTTTTATCATCGCGCACATATGTAATCAGCCCTGTCTCCCCGCTATTCATATCCAGTCGAAAACAGGCTTTGCCTGCATTGTCTGTCCCTGTAATCCATATCCTTGTGCCGGCCGGTATTGATGCAGCTGCTTTGTTGATTGTCACTGGCAGTTCTTTGATGACTTTCAGGGACTTAAATTCGTCGTATCCTTCAGGTGTAGACTGGTTGACCGCAAAAATTTCTTCTGTCTGTACCAGCTTGCCGTCCTCTGTCAGCTGGTATATCATCTCACCTTCATAGGTTCCCAGCACGTTAAGACGCACGGAAAGCCCGATTCTGTCTGTGCTGATGTATGTACCGCTAAATGCTGTATTGTCCATTTTGTCACAGGCCCGGACTTTTCCGCCTGTAACTTCATACACATAGGTCACATACTCATGTTCCTTGTTTATAACATAAAATACCAGAAACGTGCGTCCGTCCTCCCGGCTGATCACATAGGCAGAACGAATACAACTGAATATTCCGACAGCCTCACTCTGATCTCCTGACACAACGGTCACTTCATCGCCGAAAAGTTCGTATGAATACTCTGATGTAAGCATGACACCATCTGTCCCGCATGGCAGTTTTGCAATCGCTTCATTTACTTCAACTCTTGTTATGCGGCTGCCGCATGGAATCAGATATTCCTCTTTGATATACGTCGCAAACGCATCATAGGGCAGTGTCACTGACTGCATTCCCGATGCATAATGTGCGATCTGATACAGCTGATAATCAATCACAATTCCTTTGTCATTCAGATACCAGCTCGCAGGCGCCTCCCCGAAGAATGTATTTGTCCGCACGAGTTCCGCGAAGTTCGGGGATATTGATTCTTTGTACTCCTCGTCGAGCTGGGCTGTGATGTACTTGTATGCCTTTTCATAAAATCCCTCTGCGTCTTTTAGAATGTCCTCAATCTGCAGTTCCCTGCCGCTTATTGTATCATATGTCCTGCCTTTGGTTCCATAAGTTCCATGTGCTCCGCCTCCAAACTGGCTGAAGTGAACACACAGGCTGACGACATGACGATCGACTCTGTTGATCTCTACCCTTTCTGAGACTTCCCAGTTGACAAAATGATCATTTTCTTTGTCTTCGATGGCGTCATAAATATCCTTTGCCCATTTTGCTTCTTTCCCGCGTTCGTCATCCAAGCCATTCCATTGTCTGGCAAACGAGGCATTCAGCGCGTCAAAGCCTTCGTTTACCACCTCAACCCTGCTTGTTTCGGCCCTGTACAGCAGCTTTTCACCGTCATCTGAATACCATTCCCTGCAGTCCTGTGTGATTTTTATTACCGGGATATTATCTTCTGTCATCTCTGGCTGATTTGATGACGCTTGTTCTGATTGCTCCTGCCCAGATCGCTCCTGCTTTGCTATTTTCTGTTCTGATGATTCCCCTTTTACTGTGTATTTTCCTAATAACTTTTGCCTGGTTATCTCTTGCCCTGGTGAATCCTCTTTGGTTGTCTTTTGTTCTGATGTATTCCCTTCTGTTGCCTCTTGTTTTGATGCACCCTCTTTGGTTGTCTTTTGTTCTGATGTATTCCCTTCTGTTGTCTCTTGTTTTGATGCTTCCTCTTTAGTTGTTTTGTGTTCTGATGTATTCCCTTCTGCTGCCTCTTGTTTTGATGCGCCCTCTTTGGTTGTCTGTCGTTCTGATAAATCCCTTTCCGCTATTTCTTCTGTGGATTCGTGTTGTGAATCCATCTGCGCGGCCAACTCATGCGCAACGCGCGATCCCTGTAGGGTTTCGTCTTTATGTACAGCACTGCACCCGCCTAGCATCAGCATTCCGGACACTGCCAGGACAATACTTTTTATATGTATTTTTTTCATTTTATCTTCTGTCACGCCTCCCCTGTGGCTCTTGCAATCTGCAGCAGGATCTCGCTGAAATATCTGGCGCTGACTTCATCCGGACGACATGGCTCTGTCCGGCCCAAGGCGCGATCCAGGGTATGGAAAAAGTACAGGTCATCGATGGTCACGTCCTCATTTTCATATCCGACGCAACAGCCAGAAAACATAAGTTTGGCGCCGTATTCGCTGTCGGTGCGGCAAAAGCTGTCAAAAAAGCCTGCGTCCATAATCTCCCCGCGCACCCAGCCCTGTGTCAGCAGTCTGCCGGACAGGGTGAGGCTGTTTTGCTCCCTGCCGTAAAACCGCGTGATTCCCTGCGCGCCCTTCTCCTCCTCTGTCAGCTGGTACACCGGGCGCGCGAGCTGTTCGACAGGCTGTGTGATCTCATAATCAGAAAGCTGTTCCTTCCAAGCCGCGACGGCATCCTTTGACAGCTCGAGCGGGTGCACGAGTCCGATGTCGCAGGATTCCGGCAATGTGTACTCCTCCTCGTCCACGGTGTTGAAGCTGCCGTCCTCCATATACCGAAATGTGTCCTGGAGTTTGCCGTTCTCGTAAGTTCCCCAGATGAGCCCTTCCGCAAACTGGTGCATAATGGGGTTTTTCACAAAAAGCTCCCGCCACTGTTTTGTCTGCCAGTAGCGCGCCGCGCCCAGCGCCTGTTCCAGCCGCAGTTTCTGGCTTGCGACGGTGAGCTTTAACTGTTTTTTCAGCTCCTTGAGCGCTGCCTGCGCCTGGGCGGCTTTCTCCGGATCGTCTTGTTTTCCAGGCTTTGGCATATTTTTGAGCCGTTTTCCGTTCTCGTCATAGATTTCGATTTCCAGTGATAGGTTTAGGCGGGCTGTAAATGTGCGCGGGCCGTAGTCAAACACGCGCGCCATCTGCGCGTCAAAACCTAAATCAGGCACGATCCTGTCCTCGAGCTCCTCCCCGCTGATTCCAAGGGCTGTGGCTGCTTCCTGCAGCGCCTTTTTCGCCGCGTTTTTGATCTGGTTTGACTTGAACCTGCGCGACATCCGGTCTACCAGAAGGAGCGCCTGCGGGCTGCCGTTTAACGCCAGGGCGCGCACGGCCTCCGCCGCGATCTGCCCTCTGGAATGGTCTGCCCAGTCTTTGATCTGTGTGTGCAGCTTCTCTATCAACTCGGCATCTGCATGGAGCGCCACGGCATAGAGCACCCATCGTTTCTTTGCCTCGGCCCCTGCCTGGAGCCAGCCGCTGTACAGGGCGTGCATATAGGCGGACAGCTCCTGCGCGTTTAGGGGCGCTGCCAGCCTGGCCGCGTCATTGTTCACACCTAGTATTTCCATATCGGCGTAGGCTGCCAGTATGGCGAGCAGGTACTCCGGCGAAGCAGGCTCCTGTCCGGCTGGCGTGCCGCTTACGTCAGCACAGCCGCCACAGGAGGTTTTGGGACCGACAGATGTATTACTTTCTTCAAAATGCACGGCGGGGAGCGGTATGTCCTGCACCCACTCTACTTTTCGTTTCCTGCTGCCTTTGCAGAGCGCGGCGGCGAGCTGTTCCTCCGCCCTGACAGACTGTCCTGGCTGTTTTTTCTGTGTGCCTGCCTTTTCCAGCTCTTCGGCCAGCGCCTGCAGTTCTTCGGACAGTTTTTTGTTCTTTTCCTTTTCAAGCGCTGTCCTGACAGCCTGCAGATATGCGGGGTCTGACCACTCCTCCAGCACCATGACGGCAAATCCGCGCGCCTTTTGCTTCTTCGACGCTAACAGCGCCAGGATCTCATCGCCCCATTCCATGTGCTGTCTCACAAGCTCCAGAAGCTGCTTTTGCACCTGATCTGCACAGCTTTTTGCCAGTTCAAACAGTTGTTCTTTGTATTGTTCCAGGTTTTCGCATTGGTTTAACAGTCTAAGAGCGATGCAGCATGTGGATACGCCACCCTGGCAGAGCGCGTCCTGCAGGCCCTGTGTCCACTGCTTTTGATCCTGTTTCTGCCATCTTTTTGCCGCCACTTGCGCACAGGCTTCCAGAAACAGGATTCTGTCCTGCTTCTCATACACGTTGTCGCAGACGCTGCCCAGTGCCTTTAACTGTACGCCAGCCGGTACATTTTCCGCTGTATATATGTCAAAAATCCCGCTGACCTGCTCCTTGTCATACAGAATGGAGTTGTCCTTTGCTTTTTCCTGCTTTTCCACGGACACGGAGTACATGTCAAAATAATTGGGCGCGCCCTTTAGGGTCTCCAGAATCACGGCGCGGCGGTAAAATGAAAATGCCTTGAACGCTTTGAGCTGGTTCAGGCGCGCATAATCGCCTGGCCACAGGGAACCTGTCTGCCCGGGCTCACACTTTTCAAACGCCGGCAGCAAAGCGTCCAGTGGGCATTTTCCCAGGAGGTACTGTATGGCTGTCTCCTCGCAGTGCCCAAAATGCCAGTGCACGAACTCCCAGGCAAGCTTTTTGAAAAATACGTCCTCATAGGAGGCATAAAGTTCCTCATACAGCGCGGGATTTGCGTCTTTTACCAGCGCCGCCAGTCTCCTGTACTCCTCGGAATCCGCCTTCTGGGCTGCGGCCCTGACGCCGTCCGGGCATTTGACTGCCATGCGCCGGATTTCCGCCTCGCACGCCGCATGGTTGTATTCCAGAAGCGGGGCTTCTTCCTGCTTAGTGTCTGACGGATACCCGTACAGACACCAGATGATATAGTCCTCGTCTAGAATCGGCAGCATCTCCTCGATTTCGTCCATTTTGGCATGAAAATCTTCGTCCGCCACAACCGCCCTTGCGGTGTCCAGCGCCGCAATGCGGTTCTTGTACTGAAATCCTTCTGCCAGTGCCAGGCGGAATAGAATCTCAAAATGCACGGAATGCCGCAGCGCCAAAAAGGCGCAGGTTGCCAGGAATGTGACGTTCATCCAGCCGAGTCTGGTACTGCATATCTTTAGTACATTTTGTGGGAACGGCGTATCCTTCCGCGCGGTTCTTACATAATTTTGCAGGCTCTGGAGCTCTCCTGGGGTGAATGCTTTTGCCGGCGCGGTAATATCCGGTATTTCCGCAAGTAAGTCTTTTAACAGTTGCTTCGTGACTTCCGGTGCGGTTTTGGCCTCTTTATAAGACAGATATGCGGCAGCGAGGAGCATGCTGGTGTGCCGCCTGTCCTTCTGGGCTGTCTTATCGATGATATGGCAGAAATCAAGAGCCTGTATAAAGCGTTCGGGGTTCTCCTTTCCTGTCTGGCACAGTGCTTTTATGTTTGCTGTATTGCGGTCTCTGTCTAGCGTCCACGCGCACATCTGTGCCCTGAGCGCCATTTTCTGCGCCTTTGCATGTTCGCCGGTAAGGTATGTGAGCATGTTTTCTAGATCGGCCAGCTTTGCCCCGTAATTGTCGTTTACCAGAATGCGCCATGCTGACGAGCCGCCTATTTCGACTGCAAGGCGCACATAGCGGGAAAGCTCGTCTGTCCGCTTATTTTTGTGAAGCCATTTCAGATATTCCGGACTGCCGTTCATGGGAAACGGACTGGACAGATCCTGATGCTGCACCTGTCTTAAAAGCGCGGGATTTTCCTCTCCTGCCATGTCAAGATACTGCCGCGCGATGGTTTCATTTTCCGCTGTGAGGTGCATTCTGCCGAACATGGATCTGCGCAGATTGTCTTCCTTTATATTGTTTTGAACCATAAGATTCCCTCCGTTTTATTCTTGCCTGTACTGCGCAGCGGCGGTCTCATACAGGTTGTTTCCTTCCGCGTCGATGACGACGATGACGGGGAAGTTTTCTACTTCGAGTTCCCGAATCGCCTCTGTGCCTAAATCGTCATAGGCGACGATCTTCGATGTGGTGATAGATTTTGACAGAAGGGCGCCGGCGCCGCCTACGGCCGCAAAATAGACGGCGCCATTTCGGACGATCGCTTCCTTTACGGCGTCGCTTCGCTTTCCTTTTCCGATCATGCCTTTTAAACCGAGGTCTAAGAGCCGTGGGGCATACTTGTCCATGCGGCTGGCGGTCGTGGGGCCGGCGGAGCCGATGGGGCGGCCTTCCCGGGCGGGGGAGGGGCCCATGTAATAGATAATATTGTGTGCCATCTCGATTGGGAGGGCTTCCTGTCTGTCAAGTGTCTCGCACATGCGCAGGTGCGCGGCGTCGCGCGCGGTGTAGATGGTTCCGGTTATGTATACGTAATCCCCTGCTTTCAGGGATTTTGCTTCCTCGTCTGTGAGGGGGGCTTTCATGTGTCTGTCCATTTTTGTGTTCTCCTGATTTCTAATTGATTCAATTATTTTTTTGTATTATATTTTTTGAAGTATTGGTCTTCGCTGTTATTTAGGCAATACTGTGCTGGTTTTCTTGTAATCGTGTCGTTTTTGTATCGTTATTGCTTTACTGTTCAGATGGTGCGCACTGCGTGGCGGTTGACATGGCAGCATATGTTTATGGCTACCGGCAGGCCGGCGATGTGCGTCGGGAAAGTGTTGATGTTGACAGCGAGCGCAGTTGTCGTGCCGCCGAGGCCGCCGGGACCTATGCCGGTGCGGTTGATCTTTTCTAAGAGCTCCTCCTCCATCTCCTTTACATATGGTATGTCGGAGCGTTGATCGATTGGCCTTGTGAGGGCTTTCTTTGCCAGGAGGGCGCATTTCTCGAAGGTTCCGCCGACGCCGACGCCGACGACCATAGGCGGGCAGGCGTTGGGGCCTGCGTCTTTTACAGCTGTAAGAACCGCGTTTTTTACTCCTTCAATGCCGTCGGCGGGTTTGAGCATGAAGATGCGGCTCATATTCTCGCTTCCAAAACCTTTGGGGGCGACTGTGATTTTCACCTTGTCGCCGGTTGTCATTTCATAGTGGATGACTGCGGGGGTGTTGTCTTTGGTGTTCTCGCGGATCAGCGGATCTTTTACGACGGATTTTCGCAGATATCCCTCCACGTAACCCTGGCGGACGCCTTCGTTGACGGCTTCTTCCAGACTTCCGCCCTCGAAGTGCACTTCCTGTCCGATTTCCATAAAAATAACTGCCATGCCTGTGTCCTGGCAAATCGGGATCATGTCATCGCCTGCGATCTGAAGGTTGTCCTGAAGCTGGTTTAGAATCTGTTTTCCAAGCGGGCTTTTCTCTGTGGTGACAGCGCTTTTGAGGGCGCAGTCCATGTCGGGTGTGAGGTAGTGATTAGCCTCGATGCACATTTCCTTGATGTTTTTTGTGATTTCTGATACGTTGATTGTTTTCATTTTGTTGTCCTTCTTTGTTTATTTTGGAAATTTTACTGTTATACTACTTCTATATAGTATTTATGTGATACAATTTCTTTGCCAGTTCTCTAGTGCTCCATCCAGTCAGAAGTTAGACTTGTGAGCCACATGATTTGTGCC
>CAJUQZ010000097.1:11971-16846 GCA_910588755.1 uncultured Lachnospiraceae bacterium
GCAAAATTTCGACGGCGATGCGGTGGCTTCGTCTAGAAATTTTAACGAAGCAATGGTGCAAAACAGGTAGTCCCAGACTTCAATTTCCAAACACGCTCTAGGGCGTGCAGATGTCACGCCATAAAAATGGCAGGAATGATTTTTGAAACACGCCCTAAGGAGCTGTAGGAAAATAAGTGATACAGATTGCGTAGGACATTTCTTCGAGTGTGCAGTGTAAAAAACGCAGGCGTAGGAGGCAAAGGCATATAGGGCAATGCCTTACGGCGAGAGTTTTTGTCAATTACTTTAGTAATTTACTTTAGTAATTTGCACTCAGAGAAATAGACAGGACAAGATGTATCAGTTATTTTTCTACAGATCCTGAGCATATTGCATTGTTATTGTTTGATATTTGTGAAGTATTAAAATAGTATATCTGCAAACTCCGCGCCGGAGGCCGCGGCCAGATCGTGCGGGGTGAGTTCGAGCTGCATGCCGAGTTTTCCGCCGCTCACGATGATCTTTTCGAGGTTCTGGGCGCTCTGGTCGATGCGCGTGACGTACTGCTTCTTCATGCCGATGGCGGTGCAGCCGCCCCTGATATAGCCTGTGACGGCGTTGATGTCCTTGACGTGGAGCATGGCGACGGATTTTTCACCGACGGATTTCGCCGCCTTCTTCATGTCGAGTTCCGCTGCAATGGGTATGACGAACACGTAATAGTTTTTGCTGGCGCCCTGTGTGACCAGGGTTTTGTAGACTTTCTCGTGCGGCAGGCCGAGCATGTCTGCGATCTGAACGGCATCGATGAACTCGTCACACTCGTAGGTGTATGTCGCGTATGGTATTTTCTTTGTGTCGAGCATGCGCATTGCGTTTGTCTTGTTTTTGGTTTTGTCTTCTTTTTGTTTTGCCATTGGTGGCGCTCCTTTTTTATAGTTTCAGGAATTGTCCTGAAAAATGTTTTCGTTAACTACAGTGATTTTCCATTAGAATTTTTTTATTGTATGATAAATTATTTTTCAGTTCCTTAATATAATGAAGCAAGCTGCTGGTATTGATGATCCGGAACCTTTGCTGTAAAAAGGTCGCCTGGAATGTCCCGGCTTTGCGTGTAATACAGGTTGTAGATATGAAGCTGGTAGTACCATGTGCCTCTGTCGCAGTCCGTGCGGCGCTCATTCCACAGAATCCGGCCATATTGTCCCTGAGACAGCGTGAAGGCGGTTTCGTTTAAGACATCTCTTGCATATAATGGCGAGTCCTGATTGTGGTAATCCTTGTTGTGTCCTCTGCGAAACGGGGCACCGCTGCGGTGTTCATCATAATAGAAGGATAGTTTCAGGTTGTCCTCTTCGCGGCGGATGGAGAGGTTTGCCAAATTAACATCCTTGACAGAACCGTAATTCTGGTACTGGTATCTTTTGATGTACGCAATTCTGTCATGCATTTCACGCTCAATCCGCTCGGGGGTTTGTCCGCTCTGTTCCCACTGCGGGCGGTATTTTTCTGTTAAATAGTATTGTTCCTGTATGGCATCTAGGAACGTTGTCTTATTTTGATAAAAATAGAGGCTCTGAACGAGCACATCTCTCTGCGCGGTCTGCGGCGCAAGCGGGTATGCATGCGAAAAACGGCGGCGTGCCTTGTCACCGTCTGCGCTCCGCTCCTCCTTGTCCCATTGCAGACAGATTTCTTGTATTATAATCATGTAATACGCCTCCAAATCTTTCTATGCCATGTTGTGCAAATATATATTTGTTTCCATCTTGCTTGTCTCTTAAATCAAGCTTGCAAAATCTCTGATTATGAGAAAACCTGATTGTTAGGACTCTTGTCTACATCATCTATGACTAATAGGACTTCCTGGCTAGGACTACTGCACAGAAGTTCCTTCTCTGGAGGGGGATACTTTTAAAGTGTATTGATTTTCCAATGTTTATTCTCCATTCTGTTTCAAAAAATGTACGCCCTAATTTTATCATACGGTTGTGGCAATATCAACTTATTCATTGTATATAAAAGAATTGCTGCAATTATAGGTTTCTGCTCACACAGGACTTAGCATTACTGCTAAATCCGTATGAAAACGTAGTGGTTGCAAGCAAAAATCCATTTGCGAAGCAAATTATGCATGGATTTTTGCCTGTTACTGGAACGGAGTGAACAGTAACAATCACAGACCCTTAGAATCCTCTCCTGCGCAGGTCATCGGCAACCGCGACATAAAAATCCGTAATATCGCTGATGCCTTCGCCCTTTTTGCGGGTCAGTCTGCTGCGGCGCAGATCCACCTCGTCGCAGTGGGAGATTCCCCTGTTTGAGTTGCTGGTGACGATGCCGCGGAAATTTGTCCATGCGACGGCTCTCGGCGCGAGCAGGCCATCATTTGGCCCCTCAAAGAACTTTACGACTGTGGCGGGGACAAACATAAGCATGTCGCTCCAGACATGTTTCATGACAAATGCATAACTTTGGTAATACACCTCCGGCGCATCGGGATTGTGCCGGTTAAATTCTTCCGCCTTTGCTGTGGAGAAAATCTTGAATACTTCGTAGGCGTTTGGATTTTTGTCACCGCAGATTCTAAGCCAGATATCCCAGCAGCCTGCCACAAACCTGACCATGAAATCAGGAAACCGCAGCAGCTGATCCACGGTGAGGGAGCCGTGATGCGGCGTACTGATCGTGGTGAGGGAGGCGATGTACTCTGACATGTTGAGTGTGGAAATCGCGTACCGCATGTCGAGTCCGCCTTTGGAATGCGCGATCACATTGAGTTTTGGCGCGCCGGTCTGCGCTGTGACCTCCCTTATTTTGTCGGCTAAGTAAGCGCCGTTTGACGCGACGGTGCCATTGCTGTCCTGGTTTCCGTAGTATATCCTGCAGCCGTGCTCCTCTAATTTTGCCGGAATCCTTCCCCAGTAATTCAGGTATTTGCTGTCCCTGAAACCCATGCCGTGAACCAGCAGTATTGGATAGTTTAACACTTCACCCATCTTTGTCTCCCCTGTTATTATAAGACCGTTTTTTACTTCATAATGAAAGTCTATCATTGAACCCTATTCCCGTCAATCAAAACCAGGCGGAAAAGGGCTTTCCTGCGATGATGCGTGAAGGGATTCTTTTGCGGGAAAAATGGTATGATTTGTGTAAAAAAGGGATTTATGTTTTCAGAAAAGTGTGATAAAATAGATAAAATTGTGACATAACAGGACATGCAGGGCGAAAGGCAGGTAGAAATGGAAGATACTATAAAAAAGTTGCACAAAACCGGACAGAGCGACATTGACATCTCGAGTGAACTCCATAAAATAATCAGTATGCTGTATCATGGAATCGCTAAGGTGGATCTAAACCAGCATTCTGCAGTTGTGCTCAAAAGCAGGCGCTCGCAGGAGATCGGAAACCAGTATAACTGGGAAGAATATCTGCAATTTTATGTCAACCAATATCTTCTGCCTTCAGACCGCAAGCGCGCCTTTGGGGATTTCTGCACTGAAAACCTGCTGAAATATAACGCGCAGGGAAAGCATTCGCTCATCGGCGACTTCTCGTCTTATCTAAAGGATACCAACAAGGAGCACGTGACGATGCTCGCTTTCATAACAAGCGGGAAGAGCAGCACCCCCTATGCCTATGTGCTGGTGCGCAACACAGGCCACCGTGACCTGCTCAATTCCATTATCGAACAGTATGTGTATGATGCGTGTGATTATTTTATTTACCTCGATGCCAGACATAACAGCTATACCATGTTCAGCGGCCAGAACTGGACGCTGCTGCCGCCCAAAATCTGTACGGATTATGAGAAGGAGGTTGTCGATTATGCCCTTGCGTATGTCGTGGAGGAGGACCGGGAGATGGTCATACGGGAAATGACGCTTTCAAGGGTTATCGAACAGCTCGACAAGTATGGAAAGCATTCATTTACATGCGGCATGATCGAGTCCAACGGGAAGTACGCCAGAAAACACGTAGATTACCGATATCATAACAAGGAAGAACAGACAATCCTGCTCTCGCGAACGGATATCACAGATGTGTATCTAGAAGAAGCGCGGAAAAGAAAGGAACTGGAGGAGACGCTTGTGCGCGCCCAGACAGACCTGCTCACAAAACTGCTGAATTTCCAGACGACGATGGACAGAATCACAGAATGTCTTGTGAACACCAATGACAGCTATGCACTCTTTTTTATAGACATCGATAACTTTAAGCGCATCAATGACACATTTGGACACCTCGCAGGGGACAGGATTCTGCGCGAAATCGCAGACGGGCTTGCCGGAATCGCCGGGGAATCCGATATCGTCGGCCGGGTTGGCGGCGATGAGTTCGTGTTCTTCTCGAGGCTGGACAGGCTGCAGGAGCAGGCCCAGGCAGAACACACCGCGCAGATGATCTGTGACGCAATTAAGTCCATACAGCTGACAGAGACCTCGGGTGAGACTGTGACTGGCAGCGTGGGCATCGCACTTGCGCCCCTTGACGGACTGGATTACTATACACTTGTGACCAAGGCTGACCAGGGTGTTTACCATACCAAGAAAACCGGGAAAAATAATTATTCCTTTGGCTAAATCCAGCAGGGAAGAGCCATCTTCCCCTGCGCGCTGCGCCGGGCGTCCGTCAGCCTTTGCTGACACTTTTCATTTGGACGTTCGTGTGCGTATACTTTTTCTTTGTCGCAGTCCGTGCTCATTTCTTTGAGGCAAAAAAACATCAGACAACGGTTTGTATGAAGCAATTCCCACACAAAAACAATAAGATAAATGTTACTGTTCACACAGGACTTAGCATTTACTGCTAATTATGGCTTTACAAGCCACGTACGAAAACGTATATGCAGCAAGTAAAAATCCATTTGCGCCACGAACGAAGTTCGTATTG
>CAJUQZ010000098.1 GCA_910588755.1 uncultured Lachnospiraceae bacterium
CATCTTCAGTGAGTTTCCGAGACTACTCGGTAAAGATCCCGCTTGTGTATTTGGACGAATTAGGGATCGGATCCGCCCATGTGCCGCACCCTGCTTTTATTATCAATGATAAAGTGGTGCCGTATATTTATGTTTCCAAGTATATCAATGTAGTAAAGAATAACCGCGCCTATTCCCTGCCTAATCAGGATCCGGCAAACTGCATCACGTTTGATCGGGCGGTTGAGGTTTGCTATAACAAGGGCGCGGGCTGGCATCTTATGACGGCGGCAGAATGGGGCGTACTGCATAATCTCATTACGGCAGCAGGATTAGAGCCACGCGGCAATACATCGCAGGGAAAGTCACATATAAAGGCGTATGAGCGGGGAGTATTAAGTCCGCAGAACCCCGCAGGCGTATACCGGACACTGACCGGCACCGGAGGCAAGAACTGGGAGGCGTTGGGCGTAAATGATATTGTCGGAAACGTGCATAAATGGGTTGTGGCGCGTTTGGTAAATGGGGAAATTCAGATCGTGCCGAACAATAACGCAGCGATTCACAATACCGATTTAAGCGAGAATAGCGCAGCATGGCGGGCGATTATGCCGAACGGTACATTAGTTGCACCAGGGACGGCAGGCACACTGAAATTTGATTATACAGCAACGCCGCCCACAACCGGCAGCACCGGTAATTTTTGTTTGTCAACAACCGTATCAATGCAGCAGACAACGGAGGATCCATACGGCGCAAAGGATTTTGGAACATTGACAGCAAAAAGCGGTGTAACGGTTCCGGATCTGTTAAAAGCACTTGCATTTTTCCCGAACAGCGACAAGACCGGTAGGGGTTATTTTTACATGAGGAACAAAGGGGAACGGTTGCTTATTCGTGGCGGTGCTTATGGTTATGGCGGCGACGCAGGAGAGGCTTTCGGCGATTTCACCTACCCGCGTTCTCTCTCCCATGTGTATGTGGGGCTGTTTTCCGCTTTTGTGGATCCTGCGCTCTATGCTTGATCCTTGTGGCGTATGCGGCAGCATACGCCTATTTTTTTGAGAGGCTAAAAAGATGCAGAGAAATTTTAGGGCAACGGCAAAACCGCCCGATCCGAAAGTGGATTTGCTGATTTTCAAGAAAGCGCGGGAAATGATCGCATACGGTAATGACTGTCTGTATAACAAACAATTCCCGCGCAAGTATCGCGTTGGAAACGCGATCGGAGCGCAGATCGAAAGGGCGATGTACGACATTTTGGACGGACTGACAGAGGCGGCAACAAAGGAACATAAGAAAACAGCATTGACGCAGGTAGACCACAAAATACTATACTTGCGGCAGCTTTTAATTACGGCGGTGGATCCAAAAATGAATACCGCCGCCGTTCTGATACCGCTTGACAGTCAAAGAAAGTGGTGCGAAATGTTGGAGGAAATGGGTAAAATTTTAGGTAGTTGGCTTAAAAAGCTAAATTCATAAATCAACTATGGGGAATATGCCGTAACGGTTGCTTATTCGTGGCGGTAATTATGGTAATGGCGGCAACGCAGGAGAGGCTAACGGCAATTTCAACAACCCGCGTTCTATCTCCAATGTGAATGTGGGGCTGTTTTCCGCTTTTCTCATATAGTCAGATTACGCCGAAACACGCGGGCGGCGTAGCGTACAGAGAGAAGAAAAGGGGCATATTTCCCTGCCTGCAGGAGTGCGGGCAAAACAAAAATTTCCATGAATACGGTTAGTAGCGAAAGCAAAGGGCGTAACGCATGGAGTATTAAGGCAATAAAAGAATGAAAAAATTTAATGTAACCTATGAACAGATTACAAGCTATACAAATATCTATGCAGCTTATTTAGATGCGCGAAAAGGCAAGAGCGAACGAAACGAAATTATGCGCTTTTCCGTAGAACTTGACAGCAATTTAAACAGCTTATACAAGGAACTGGAGGAAGGGCGTTATAAGGTAGGAGGGTACAGAATTATTTATATTTATGTACCAAAGAAACGCCTTATTATGGCGTTGCAGTTTCGGGATCGTGTTCTGCAATGGGCTATTTATAGGGTACTCAACCCACTTTATGAGAAAACCTATATAAAGGACAGTTACGCTTGTATCAAGGACAGAGGCAGAGAAAAGGCGGCGGCAAGGCTGCAATATTGGTTACGGCAGGTAAGCAGAAAGCCGGAACAATACTATTACTTGAAACTTGACATATCGAAATTCTTTTACCGAGTGGATCACGAAATACTGTTAGAGATTTTGAAACGCCGGATCAAGGATCCGAGGTTGATAAACTTATTCAGAATTATTATAAATTCGGAGAAAAGAGCCTTCGGGTTGCCGTTGGGCGTGGATCCTTGTGAGGTAGATCCGCGCGAAATGCTATTTGATAAGGGTATGCCGATCGGCAATCTGACAAGTCAGATGTTTGCAAATATCTACATGAACGAACTGGATCAGTACATCAAGCACGAATTACACATAAAGCATTTGATCCGGTATGCAGATGATACGGTTATTTTGGTGGAGAGTAAAGAAAAGGCGCATTGGGCGTTGGGGAAAATAGAAACTTTCCTGCTTGAAAAATTGCGCTTAAATCTGAATAGCAAAACCGCCATAAGACCGGCAAGCTGCAATGTTGATTTTGTGGGATATGTGATAAACGAGAAAGAAATACGATTAAGATCCGCGACAGTTAAAAGAATGAGATCCCGCATAAAGTACATTGTGAAAGCATACGAGCGCGGCGAAATGACTTTAAAGGAAGTGAACGCAACCATGCAAAGCTATTTCGGATTGCTAAAGCACTGTACAAATGCGGGGCTGAAAGAAAACATTATAAACGGTTTTGTGCTGCATTGTACCGATGCGGCGCGGGCTAAAGCACTGGAAAGCCGATAGGCTTTATTTTTTTGCAAAGAAAAGGAGGCAGACAATGAAAGAATTTTTTGCAGCAACAAGGACACCGGACGCGGCAGGTTTGAGCGTATCGGCATTTTTTACGGCAGTAGCGGCGGCGTTGGGAAAGATACCGGTTATTTTAATCTTATTCATGGCGGCGGTTGCGATTGATTATTTGACCGGTTGGATTAAGGCAAAGTATTTCTTGCGGGATTGGAACTCTAAAACCGGATTGCAGGGCATCATCAAGAAAGTTATGTATTTCGTGATGATCGGAACCGCCTTTTTAATTGGGTGGGGCATTAAGGAAATGGGCGCGGGCGCAGGGCTGAATTTAGATTTTGCCCTGCTGATCGGTTGGTATGTTACCGCTGTTATGCTTGTGAATGAACTTACAAGCATTTTAGAAAACCTTTATGTAATCATGCCGGAGAAGGTGCCGGTTTGGTTGATAAAAACATTAAAGATTGCAGATGAAACGATCGAGGGAAAGATCAATGATTTGGTTTGCAAAAATCAGAATTGTGACACCTGCGAATTAAAGGATCGTTGCAATCTGAAAAAAGAGGGAGGCACAGATGAAAATTAACGAGTTGGCAGTAACGGCGGCGAGTATCATTTTTGACAATGAAGGCAGCTATGGCAGCGTGAATAAAAATGACAATGGGGCGGTTTCGGTCGGCAAGCTGCAATGGCATGGCGGCAGAGCCGCCGCCCTGCTTAAAAGGATCATAAACGCGGAGCCGGAAGCAGAAAGCATTTTAGGCGGCGCGCTTTATGGGGAAATTACCGGAGGCGCAAATTGGGCGGCGCGCATTGTCACCGCAGCAGAGGCGGCAAAGCTGAAAGCGATCTTGACAACCAAAGCGGGAAAGGCAGCGCAGGACGAGCAGGCGATCGCAGATGTGGAAAGTTACATTAAAAAAGGGCAAAGTTACGGATTAACCGATGCGGGCGCACTGATCTATTTCGCGGACGGCGTAAACCAGTACGGAACCGCCTCCGCATTATGGGAAAAGATCGCGGCAGAGGCGTTAAAAGGCGCGGGCGATGTGCGGGCGATGTATGAGGCAACCACGAAAAACACAAACAAATACCTGACACGCCGCAAAAAGGTATATGAAAAGGTTGAGGCGATGCAGGAAAAGGAGGACACCATGACGGAAAAACAGTTAAGGGAAAAGGCAGTAAATACCGCGAAAGCATGGGAGGGCTGCAAAGAGAGCAACGGAACGCATAAAAAGATCATTGACCTTTACAATTCTGTAAAGCCCCTGCCGCGCGGGTATGCAGTAAAGTATAATGATGCGTGGTGCGCGACATTTGTTAGCGCGGTAGGTATCGCGGCGGGATTGTCAAAGGCGATCTTGCGTGAATGTGGGTGCGGCGCAATGATTGATCTCTATAAGGCGGCGGGGCGTTGGCAGGAAAATGATGCCTATGTGCCGAGTGCGGGCGATGTGGTATTTTATGACTGGCAGGACACCGGCAAGGGCGATAATACCGGCTATCCGGATCACGTTGGTTTGGTGTGCGGCGTTTCCGGCAGCACTATTAAAGTGATCGAGGGAAATAAAAATGATGCGGTGGAATACCGCGATTTGCCGGTAAACGGCAGGTACATCAGGGGTTACGGATTGCCGGACTATAAGAGCATGGCAACGGAACCGGAGGAACCGACAGCACCGGCAAAAAAGAGCGTTGCGGAAGTGGCGCGGGAAGTAAAAGCCGGAAAATGGGGTAACAATCCCGAAAGAAAGAAACAGTTAGAGGCGGCGGGCTACAATTACGCCGAAGTGCAGGCGGCGGTTAATGCCCTTATAAACGGATCCGGATCGGCACCGGAAACATACACCGTAAAGCAGGGCGATACGTTGAGCGCGATCGCAAGGAAATATAATACAACGGTTGCCGCCCTTGCAAAGCTGAATAACATTAAAAATGTGAATGTTATCAATGCGGGGCAGGTTTTAAAGTTGAGATAAGGAGGCACACATGGCAAAAAACAAGGCAAGCAAGGCGGCAGGAGAGGCGCAGGATGAACCGGTTCAGGGAGGCATCGTGAACGTTACAGAGGGCAGCAGAGGCGAGAAGGGCGGGCGTTCATGTATCGCTGGCAATCTGCAAGACGGAGTACAACCTGCTTTATGCCGAGGGCATGACGAAAGCAGAGGCAGAGGCGGCAAAAAAGGCAATCGAGGCGAAAAAAATAAATGCCGAGGTTTCCGAGCAGTAAAGAAAATGTAATTGCAATATTGGGGTATGGCGCGGGCTATACCCCTTTATTTTTGTGAGCGGAAATATTTTTAAAATATTACGCAATATGTATTGACATATTGCGTAATATGTAATATAATAAATATATCAAATGAAAGAGAGGTAAAACACCATGAAAGAATTATTAGAGAGATTAAAAGAGGCAGAGAAAAAAGCAGATGCAGCCGATCGGGAATATGAAAACGATCCGGAAAACGAGGAAAAAGAAAAGGCTTTCGATTTGGCATATAGCGAGGAATACAAAGCGTTTGAGGCGTTGGCAAGGGAAATAGTAAAGGCGACAGCGGGAAAGATTGATACACAGACAGCGGCGGCGATGATTAGAGGCAGGCGGCAGCAGTTGGAAACCATTTTAGAAATGATGTAGGAGGCGGGAAAATGGCAGAGTATAGCGTATTGGTGCAAACGGCAATCAGAGAGGCACAGCAGACAGCGGCAGAGCAAAGGAAGAAAGCCACAGTTTCGGAGATATACGAAGGGCAGTTATTGGAAACGGAATACATAAAGCGCGGCGGCGCGATTTGGCAGCAAATAAGGGTTGACGGAAAAGTGACGAGTGAAAACAGAGTATATAAAGTAAATTCTGATAAACCATATACAAGGGGTTTCGGGCGGTACTGGTATTTGGACGATGAGGCAAAAGAGGCGATGCGAGCAGCTTTATAAAATTTTGAAATATTACGCAATATGTATTGACATATTGCGTAATATGCGTTATAATATTCATGTAAACAGTTAAGGGGCGGCACAAAGGAAAGGAAACAAGCCCCATGATAAAGTTAATAGAAGTTTTGGCAGAAATAGCAATAGTGACGGTCATTGTCTTAGAGATAATCAAGGACATAAAAAATAGGGTTGACAGCGACCAAACCGACAACCCCAAAGACGATAAAGAGCAGTAGTAACTAAGTAACCAAAGCCCCTTAACTGATTTACATTATATCATGGGAGCCGGAAAAGTCAAGAAGGGAGGGCTGAAATTGCGATCCAACAATGAGTTTAACCAAATTGCATACCAAAACGACTATATCAAGGAAAAGTACGATCGGATCAATTTAACGGTGCCAAAGGGCAGAAAGGAGGAAATAAAGAAAAAGGCAGCAGCAGCAGGAAAAAGCGTGAACGAATATATTAACAGCTTAATTGATAATGACATGAATTAAAAAAGTTTGGCGCGTGTAAAGGGCGGCAGGTAGACTATTACCCGCCGCCCTTCGGCGTGTGCAGAAAGGAAGATGATACAATTTTATGAAATTATTCAAACAATTTACATATAATGACCGGTTGCGGTTGGAGGTATTGGTTAAGGCAAAGCATACACCAAAGGAGATCGCGGAAATTCTACATTTCCATATAAGCACGATTTACAGAGAATTAAACCGAGGACAGTTTGAGGCGTTAAATTCGGATCTCACAAAAGAAATGAGATATAGCCCCGACATAGCACAGCAGCATAAAGAGGAGGTTTTAGCTGCAAAGGGCGCAGATCTGAAAATTGGAAACGAGCAGGCATTTGCAGACCGGATAGAGGAAATCATAATAAATGAGGGGTACAGCCCTGCGGCGGCACTGGCAAAAGTGAAAGCTGAAGGATATGATTTTTCAATATGCGTAACCACTCTATACAGTTACATTGATAAGGGTGTTTTCTTAAATTTGACAATGAAACACCTGCCGGAAAAGAGAAAAGGGGAGAAGAAACACAAGCGGAAAACCACACAAAAGCGGGCTACAAAGGGGGAGAGCATCGAGAACAGACCGGACGAAATAGACACGCGGGAGGAATTTGGGCATTGGGAAATGGATACCGTTGTAGGGGCGCGGGGCGTTTCCAAAAAGTCTTTATTGGTACTGACAGAGAGAAAAACGCGCAAAGAAATTATATTTTTACTGAAAGAGCATACATCGGCAGCAGTTGTAAAGGCATTAGACCGATTGGAAAGGAAGTTAGGAAAGAAATTTAGAGAAATCTTTAAAAGTATAACCGTAGACAATGGATCGGAATTTGCAGATTGGGAAGGAATGGAGCGATCCAAGCGCGGCAAAAAGAAAAGGACGAAAATATATTACTGTCACCCATATAGCAGTTGGGAGCGTGGCAGCAACGAGAACCAAAACAAATTAGTACGCCGTCATATTCCAAAGGGTGTAAATTTTGACGATAAGACGCAGGGAGATATTGACAATATAGCAGAGTGGATCAATAACTACCCGCGCCGCCTGCATGAGTATAAGACGGCAGAGGAATTATATAATAAGGAACTGGAAAAGATTGCGGCATAGAACAAATGTTTGTTGTGCGGGTAGCCTTTATTTCGTGCGCCCATTTTTAGGTATCGCAGAAAGAGATCCGGATCCGGATCTGCATCACTCCAAAACAAAAAACTTGTATCATGTGAAAATTGCACAATAAAACAGCTCTATTTATTGTGCATATTGCTGAAAGCGAAAAAATCAAAAAAACTTTCGCATTTAATGTTGACATTTTCAACGGCGAAATAGAAAAAGAAAAAATTTTTCTTGACAGATGCCATCAGACCGATTATTATTAATTTAAGATTTAGGTTTAAATTGAATAATGACATGAAACTGATGACCAAGAGGAGTACACATTTTGGGAGATTCACAGAGAGCTGCAGGTGGTGGGATTGTGGCAGTCAAAGAGATGTGGAATGGACTTGGGAAGGTGGGAGTAAAGAGTCAGCGGAGCGCGGCTCAAGTAATGCCCAACGGGATTTCCGCCCGTTATCAAGGGAAAGCGCATGATGGTGCGTGTGGAGAGAGGGTGTATTTATGATACGCTAAATTAGGTGGTACCGCAGAAGTTTAGAGCTTTTGTCCTAGTAGAGATATTAGGACAGGAGCTTTTTTTATGCACACGGTATACAAATGAAAAAGTCAGCAAAAGCTGACAGATGCTTGGCGCGATGAGTAGGAAAGGTTTTCCCTACTCGACTGCACAGCCCTGTGTAGAGAAAAAATTAAAAGGGTATAAAAGAAAAGGGGGCGGACCATATGATCAGGCCGACTTATGAACAGGCAAAGCAATATGAAAAAGATTATACATATATTCCTGTATGCAAGGAAATATTGGCGGACGATATCACACCGATTCTGATGCTTAGAAAGCTTGCGGCGTTAGATGGACAGTATTTTTTACTGGAGAATGTAGAGGGTGGGAATCTGGGAAGATATTCGTTTCTGGGATATCATCCAAGGCTGTCGGTCTTCTGCAAAGATGGAATTACCAGAGTGAAGGAGGACGGCATGGTGCGTATCGTGCCGGGCAAGCCAAAGGAGGCGCTCGAGTCAGTTCTTGCGGCATACCGCTCGCCGCAGATTGAAGGGCTTCCCACTTTCACAGGTGGTCTGGTTGGATATTTTGCGTATGAGATGATACAGTACGCTGAGCCAAAGTTAAAGATCAAGCAGAGCGATGTCAATGACTTCGAGCTTATGATGTTCGATCGGTTGATTGCGTTTGATCAGCTTCACCACAAACTTTGTTTTATCGTGAATGCTAGGGCACAGGAGGGGAAGGCGGGATATGACAGAGCCGTTGCGGAGCTCGATGCATTTGTGGAGACCATACGAATCACAGAACCGATACCATATGAAAAACCGCTTCCAGTGCCGGAATTTACCAGTAACCTCTCTCGGGAAGAATATCGTGCAATAGTTGAAAAAACAAAGCATTACATTCGGGAGGGTGACATCTTTCAAGGAGTCCTTTCGAGAAGGTTTGAGGCGGATTATGACGGAAGCCTCTTGAACGCTTACAGGGTGCTTAGAACAACGAATCCATCGCCATATATGTATTACGTTCAGCTAAAAGACATGCAGATTGCGGGAACCTCCCCTGAGACGATGGTAAAACTGACAAATGGAGAGCTGATGACCTTTCCAGTGGCGGGGACAAGGAAGCGGGGGAAGGACAGGGAGGAGGACCTGATGCTGGAGAAGGAGCTTCTTGCAGATGAGAAGGAGTGTGCAGAGCATAATATGCTGGTAGACTTGGCGAGAAATGATATCGGCAGAATTGCAGAGTACGGCAGTGTAAAGGTTCAGGACTACATGGCGATTCACAGGTTTTCAAAGGTGATGCACATTGCAAGCACCGTCACAGGAAAACTTGCAGCAGGGAAAAACGGTGGAGATACCATTGAGGCGCTGCTCCCGGCGGGAACGCTCTCTGGTGCGCCGAAGTTTAGGGCATGCGAGATTATTGATGCGCTTGAACCTGTGGCGAGAGGGGTATACGGCGGCGCGATTGGTTATCTTGATTTCAGTGGGAATTTGGATGTGTGTATCGCAATCAGGACTGCTGTCAAGAAAGGGAAAAAAGTGTATGTGCAGGCGGGTGCTGGGATTGTGGCAGACTCTGTTCCAGAGAACGAATATCAGGAGTGTGCAAATAAGGCAGGTGCCGTAATCGAAGCGATTCGAAAGGTGGAGGAAATCTGCTGGACATAAAACAGAAAGGTGGAGGAAAACGTGATATTGCTGATCGATAACTATGACAGTTTTGCATATAATCTGGTACAGGCAATCGGGGAGTTGAATGCAGGCCGGGAGGAACTTAAGATTGTGCGCAATGATGCGCTGACAGTTGAGCGGATTATGGCACTTTCGCCTTCGCGTATCGTGCTTTCACCAGGGCCTGGAAAACCATCGGATGCAGGTGTATGTGAGGAGCTAATCAGAAAATTGGATAAAAGACCAGATACAGATATTGCGCTGCTGGGTGTTTGCCTTGGGCATCAGGCAATTTGCGAGGCATTTGGAGGCAGAATCACATACGCGTCAGAGCTGATGCATGGCAAACAGAGCATAGTGAGGATAGAAAAGGAAAGCCGGATTTTTCAAGGACTTCCAAAGGAATTTGCGGTGGCAAGATATCATTCACTTGCAGCCGACAAGGAGTGCATTCCCGATATGCTGGAAGTGACGGCGGTTGATGGGAAAGGTGTGGTGATGGCAGTACAGCACAGAATAAAGCCAGTATATGGATTGCAATTTCATCCAGAATCAATCATGACACCATTTGGAAAGCAGATGATAGCAAATTTTCTGAAGGGTAGAGAATAAAAATGACAAGAGTGTCAGAAATGATGAGGAAAGAAAGTTGATGTTGTATGAAAAGCAGTTGATAGCGGGATTCTTGAATAACAAAGAAGATGTTGGCTGGCATACTTTTCAAAGCATGTAGGTGATATAAAATAGGACTGAAAAAGGAGTGATAGAAATGATTGTAGAAGCAACGAAAAAAGTAGTGGAAAAAATGGATCTGACAGCCGATGAGGCAGAGCAGGTGATGGACGAAATCATGAGTGGCAAGGCGGAGCAGGTCAATATGGCTTCCTTTCTGACTGCAATGCGCATGAAGGGTGAGACAGTCGAGGAGATCACCGCATTGGCAAAGGGCATGCGAAAGCATGGCACGAAGGTGCCTGTGGACGGAGATGTGCTAGAGATCGTGGGGACAGGCGGGGACGAGGCAAATTCCATCAATATTAGCACGACGGCAAGCTTTGTTGCCGCCGCGGCAGGATACAGGGTGGCAAAGCACGGAAACAGAAGCGTGTCAAGTAAAAGCGGCGCTGCGGATTGTCTTGAAGCGCTGGGGGTGAAGCTTGACTTAGAGCCAGAGAAAAATGCAGAGGTGCTTGAAAAAGGAAACATCTGCTTTATGTTTGCCCAGAAATATCATGCGGCAATGCGCTATGTGGGACCTGTGAGAAAAAGGATCGGCCTTAGGACAGTATTTAATATCCTTGGTCCTCTTGCTAATCCAGCGGAGGCCAATGTGGAGCTGATGGGTGTGTACAGCGAGGAGTTGGTAGAGCCTTTGGCGCATGTGCTCAGTAATCTAGGCGTGAAACGCGCCTTGGTTGTGTACGGACAGGACAGACTGGACGAAATATCGTTGAGTGCGCCTACGACCTGTGTGGAGGTGAGCAACAAAACATTTCAAAAGTACGAGATCACGCCAGAGCAGTTTGGATTCCGGCGTTGTAAAAAGTGATCTGACAGGAGGGGACGGCGTTGAAAATGCCCGGATAGCGGAGGCGATTTTGAAAGGGGAATGTACGGATGCCAAGGCGGATGCAGTGCTCCTCAATGCGGGGGCGGGCATTTATCTGATGGGTGGTGCTGCGACAATTGCAGAGGGTGTCAAGGTAGCGCAGGAGACGATCAAAAGCGGAAAGGCTTATGAGACATTGCAGCAATTTGTGAGGCTTACAAATCTATAATTGTTATTAAATAATGTTGTGCTTTGCACAGAAATGAAGCCATAGGCTTTCTAACATGGAAGCAGTATTTGATTGCGGTGAAGAAAGAGCGCATTAAAAGTAAGGAAGTCATATTTGATAGCAGTGAGGAAGGAGCGTATTATGATACTGGATGATCTGGCAGCTGCCACCAGGACAAGAATTGAGAAAAAAAAGAGAGAGGTGCCTTTCGAAGAGATAAAGCAAAGGGCGGTACAGCTGGCAAAAGGTGAGGAGACATTTGCGTTTCCTTTTGAGCGGGCGGTTGCGAAAGAGGAAATTAGCTTTATCTGTGAGGTGAAGAAGGCTTCTCCCTCAAAGGGGATTATCGCGGAGGACTTTCCCTATCTGGATATTGCGCGGGATTATGAGAAGGCCGGTGCGGACTGTATATCCGTTTTGACGGAAACAGATTATTTCAAGGGTGAGGACAGATTTCTGCGGGAAATAAATGATGTTGTTTCGATACCAACTATCCGAAAGGATTTTGTCATAGATCCGTATATGATCTACGAGGCAAAAGTGCTTGGCGCTTCGTGTGTGCTCCTCATCGCTGCGCTTCTTGACACGGACACCATCAGGGAATACAAGGCAGTCTGTGATGCGTTGGGACTATCTGCGCTGGTGGAAGCCCATGACGAGAACGAGGTTTGCAGTGCAGTGAAGGCCGGTGCAAGGATGATTGGTGTCAACAACCGGGATTTGAAAACGTTCACGGTGGATCTCAACAACAGCATACGGCTGCAAAAGCTCGTCCCGGATAAGATTCTCTTTGTTGCGGAGAGCGGCATCCGTATGGCGGAGGATATACAGGTGCTTCGCCGGGCGGGAGTAAACGGTGTGTTGATCGGGGAGACGCTGATGCGAAGCAGTGATAAGGCGGCAGCGTTAAGACAGTTGAAAGATATGCAGTAAAAGTGCATAAATGATCTGTTTTGTTGGGACAGTGGAATGGAATAGGGTAAAAGGCTTGTGGTAAAGGTATATGGAAACAGTAAAGGTTAAGATATGTGGACTAAAAACGATGTCAGATATTGAGATTGTCAACCGGTATCTGCCGGAGTATATCGGTTTTGTGTTTGCAAAGACCAGGCGGTTTGTCTCAGATGAGCAGGCGCTTGAGATGAGCAGGGCGCTAGACAGACGCATTCAGGCTGTCGGTGTATTTGTGAATGAACCGTTGGAGCACATAGTCAGGTTGTGTGACAGAGGTGTTATTAATGTGGTGCAGCTTCACGGCGAGGAATCCGAAGCGTATATCCGTAAATTGAGACAAAAAACTGACACAACTGTCATAAAAGCAGTTAGGGTACAATCTGTGGAGCAGGTGTCAAGTATGATGTCACAGGAGGCGGATTACATGCTGTTTGATACCTACAAAAAAGGAGCGCCCGGCGGTACAGGGGAACGTTTTCCACTGGAGGTGTTGGCAGAGAGCCTGATGCGGTTAAAAGAAAACGGTCAGTCAGCAAAGCCCTGTTTTTTGGCAGGAGGGCTTCACTGTGAGAATGTGACAAAGATCATTGATCAGATAGAATGTTATGCAGTCGATGTGAGCACAGGTGTCGAGACTGACAAAGTAAAGGATGAGGAGAAAATCAGACAGTTTATAGAAAAAGTGCGGTGCAAAAAGAGGGAGATTGAGGAAAATGGAGCATAAAAAAGGAAGATACGGCCAATACGGCGGACAATATATACCAGAGACACTGATTCCAGCAGTGCAGGAGGTAGAACGGGAGTACGAGAGATACAAAAATGATCCCGCATTCAGGGCGGAATTAAAAGCGCTTTTGGAGAAATATGCAGGGCGTCCGTCGCGACTATATTATGCAGAAAAAATGACTAGAGATCTGGGTGGGGCAAAGATTTATTTGAAAAGGGAGGATCTGAATCACACAGGCTCTCATAAAATTAACAACGTATTAGGACAGGTGCTTCTGGCAAAGAGAATGGGTAAGACGCGTGTCATCGCAGAGACCGGTGCGGGGCAGCACGGCGTGGCGACAGCCACGGCGGCGGCGCTGATGGGACTAGAATGTGAGATCTTTATGGGAAAAGAGGACACGGACAGACAGGTGCTCAACTGTTACAGAATGGAACTTCTGGGCGCGAAGGTACATCCGGTGACTTCGGGGACAATGACCTTAAAAGACGCTGTCAATGAAACCATGCGCGAGTGGGCATCGCGCATGGACGACACTTTATATGTGCTTGGCTCCGTAATGGGACCGCATCCTTTTCCGATGATTGTGAGGGATTTCCAGAAAGTGATTGGGGAGGAGATCAAAGAACAGCTCATGGAAGCGGAGGGAAAGCTTCCTGATGCCGTGATTGCCTGTGTGGGCGGTGGAAGCAATGCGATGGGGTCCTTCTATGAGTTTATACCTGACACAGGTGTCAGATTAATTGGCTGTGAGGCGGCGGGGCTTGGTGTTGACAATCCCAAAAATGCGGCGACTATCGCGAATGGAAGTGTTGGGATTTTCCACGGTATGAAATCTCTGTTTTGCCAGGATGAATACGGGCAGATCGCACCTGTCTATTCAATATCAGCGGGATTGGACTATCCGGGGATCGGGCCGGAACATGCAAACCTGAACGACATAGGGCGCGCGCAGTATGTACCAGTCACGGACGAGGAGGCTGTGGAGGCGTTTGAGTACCTGTCGCGGACAGAGGGCATCATTCCGGCCATAGAGAGCGCACACGCTGTCGCATACGCCAAAAAGATTGCGCCTGATTTTGGCAGGGATCAGATTATCGTGGTCACAATCTCAGGACGCGGCGACAAGGACGTGGCGGCAATCGCAAGATATAGAGGCGTGGAGATTTTTGATTAAATTGCCAGAGCTTACCACTTAGAACATACATTCTGATATAATATCAAGAAAATGAGGCGGAGACCCAGACCTAGAGACGACTGAGGCGTTGATTCCGAAGATTGCTGATGCGGGCGCGGACCTGATTGAGATTGGGATTCCTTTTTCAGATCCGATTGCCGAAGGCGTTGTCATACAGGCAGCAGATGAGCGTGCACTGCGGGCAGGCACGACGACGGATAAATTGTTTGACATGGTAAAAAGAGTGCGCCGTAAGGTAGACGTACCGCTGGTATTCATGACGTATATCAATCCAGTGTATACCTATGGAACGGAAAAATTTGCCAAAAAGTGTGCGGAATGCGGCATTGATGGAGTGATTATCCCAGACGTCCCGTTTGAGGAGCAGGAGGAAGTGAGCGGTGCCTGTGAGGCGGAGGGGATCGAGTTAATTTCCATGATTGCGCCGACATCACGTGATCGCGTCAATATGATTGCACGGCACGCAAAGGGATTTCTCTACTGTGTGTCGTCGCTGGGTGTCACCGGTGTCCGAAGCAGAATCACGACAAACATCAAGGAGATGGTAGATCAGGTGAAGGCGGTGTCCGATATTCGCAATCGGTTTTGGCATCGCAACGCCAGAGCAGGCGCGCGAGATGGCAGCAGTGGCGGACGGCGCAATTGTGGGCAGTGCGATTGTAAGACTGATCGCTCGCTATGGAAAGGACTGCATTGAACCAGTGTGCAGCTATGTCAGGGAGATGAAGACGGCTGTAATGATACCAGCACTGCGATGAGAGTGATTACAGCGAACATACATTTAATGTCTCCTGATATAGTGGATTTTGATTCATATTATAGCCTGTTATTCAATGTAATTCCAATATATTTTATTATTTCTTTCACTGTGGTATAATGAAACATCATGGATAATGTCAGATAATCCATGTAAAAGAACGTTGAAAAAGAATTTAAAAGAATATGTATAGGATGAAAGGAATGAAGGGATCCATGAAAAAGAAGTTTTTGCTATTGTTGTGTGTGGGAATGATGTTGACGGGCTGTGCAGACCAGAAGCCTGGCAAACAGGAAGAACCAGAAGTCTACTCACTTGATTTAGGAGGGCAGGTCCAGGAGAAGGAGACGGGCGAAAACCAGGCGTCTACAGTTGTCGGGGCAGTCCAGACAGAGGAGGATGCAGCGCAGCAGAAACAGTCCGAGGAAGACATTTTCAAAGAGGACACGTCCGAAGAAGACAGTTTCAAGGAGGGCGCGCAGCAGGAAGCGCCCGAGCGTGTTTCGGACGGTGGGAGTACTTCGGATAATAAAAACGCGCAGGACCTGTACACGCAATTTTTGAACAATGAAGTATCTGTGACTGTCGGGGGTGCGTATTCACAGAATGAGTACAGGGCAAACAACCTGGAGAGAGGTCGTGCTTATACATTTGCAGAGCTTGGACAATATGTCAACCAAAGTTATTTTAATCCGGAATACGATGAAAAGACAACATATGATTATGCGCAATACACCTATGTGGGATGTCCAGACAGCGATTCTAGGAATCTATTGGTCAAATTTGTCGGACTCGATATCTATTCTCCGGGCGATGACAGTTTTGTGTTCTATGTAGTCACGCAGAGCAACGGACAGCTGTATTTGACAGATGAATATGAGTGCTGGGCGCGCAGCTTGGCAGAGCCGTACCGCAATGGGTTGTGCAGCACTTATGGCTCCAATGGAGCCGAAGATCACTATTCGGGAATGTTAGCAATTCTTTCAAACGGAATCGAGACATCCATCTATGATACCGAGATTGTAAGTGGCTGGTGTGTGAGATATGTTGATGAGACGATCTATCATGAGTTTTTTGACGAGAATGCAGACGTGCCACTCGTTGTGTCAATCTATTCGGTCGGGGAGGAAAAATATTATCTGTATGATCTGTCGCAGTGTACCGATGAGCAGAAAACACTTTGCGAAGCATACATTGACAGGTGCCGCGATGAGGCCGGAATCAACTGGGTGACAGATAAACAGCTGCAGGATGCTATTTGCGAAAGGTGCAGTGCGATCGGCGTGGCGTATGACATGCTTGAACAGAAGGGGATGGTGGAGTGGCATCAAATATAATATCGTAACAGTTCAGCCTTTCGGCTGACCTAACGGGCATTGCACCGGCTAAAAAATAG
>CAJUQZ010000099.1 GCA_910588755.1 uncultured Lachnospiraceae bacterium
CAGTAGGCAAAGATGAATACCTGATGGTGGGAAAGGAAGTAAGGATTACATTTCTCGGTGTTAATGAGCGTTCTATTGAGCTGATGATCGATGCGCCAAGGGAAGTCAATGTAGCGAGAGGAAAGGCGATTAGAAAACGCGCCGCAGAAAAAGAATCTGCTTCAAACAAATCCGCTGGCAGGGACGACGGCCTGAACCAAAGTTAATAACCACAACTGTCTGGCAGACAGGCGCCGGAAGCACAGACATATGTGGATATTATAAAATGAATGGACTTGATACTGGATAAACAGAATCGTTCATTCCTACAATTAAATATGGAACTGGTTACAGCTGGAAAATGAACTATGTAACCAAAAAGAAAACCATAATCGTGGGCAAAGGAGCTGCCCATGAAATGTACAGGGCCAGAGAGGTCCGTACAGATTACAAGGAGGTAATGATGTGGTAGTACAGCACAATCTTAGAGCAATGAACGCCAACAGAATGTTAGGCATCACACAGGGAACTCTTTCCAAATCAGCAGAGAAGTTATCATCAGGCTACAAGGTAAACCGTGCAGCAGATGATGCAGCAGGTCTTTCAATTTCCGAGAAAATGAGAAAACAGATCAGGGGTCTTTCGCAGGCATCTCTGAACGCAGAGGATGGTATCAGCGCAGTGCAGACAGCAGAGGGCGCTTTGACAGAAGTTCACGATATGTTACAGCGTATGAATGAGCTTGCAACAAAGGCATCCAACGGTACAAACGCACTTTCTGACCGTCAGACAATCCAGGACGAGGTTGATCAGCTCCTCACAGAGATTGACCGTGTAGCGGAGACAACCAAGTTCAATGAGACATATCTCTTAAAGGGTGACAAGGATACAGTCAAGAAGTATGTGAACGCGAAGGACGCAGGACTGAATGGCGTGTTGTCTGAGGGCGCTACAAAGGCGACTTTCACGATGAATACATTGAAGGTTGGCGATACTGTTCAGATTGCAGGCAGAACATATACAATCGGTGAGTACAGTGAGACAGCAGCAGGCGAAGTGCTGAATGCAGATGGTACTGTGGGTACTGCGGCAGTTGAGGGTAAGTATCAGCATATTACGGATTCTTTGCAGCAGGCAAAGGTAGGCGAGCAGATCACACTTGACGGTGTACAGTACACTGTAGTTGCTGATGCAAAAATGGAAGCTGCAAATGCTGCTGGCGCGGGTCCAGTCAAATCGTTGGAAAATGCCGATAAGAACGAGCTGTCAATCACGTCAATCACCAACAAGATTCATGAAGGCAGCCATGCGATTTACAAGGGTGTAAACTATTACGCGATGCAGGATAGAGTAGATCCGACCAAGGGCGGTGATCCGACAGTGGCTGCTGAGATCAACGGCGTGCCGAACGGTGTTGATGACAATAACACAAATGTTATTACAGCGCACAAGGCATATCAGATGATACAGAAAGAGCTGATTCTTGCAAATAATGTTGGTACGGATGTGAAGGCGGCGGATGTCAAGACAACAAATATTACGACGATCAAATCGGATGGAACAGCCGGAACAGCACAGCAGGCAGCTTTCGATTCAATAACAAATGCCGCTACTGAGAACACTAATTTCAATAATCTGGGTTATAATAAGGCAGACAGCCCGAAACTTGCTTTCATCATCGAAAAAGGCCAGGTAAACGTCAAGGAAGATCTGAACTTCAGCCTCCATGTAGGTGCAGACGCAGACATAACCAACAAGATCGGTGTCGGCATCAAGGCGCTCGACACAGCGGGACTTGGCATCAAGGGATTGAATGTAAAGGATACGACTGGCGCTGCAGCAACGTATGCAATCGACTCCATCGCTGACGCGATCGCGACCGTATCTTCACAGCGCTCCCTGCTCGGTGCGGTTCAGAACAGATTAGAGCACACGATCAACAACTTGGACAACGTGGTGGAGAACACGACAGCGGCAGAGAGCCAGATCCGCGATACCGACATGGCGACAGAGATGGTGAAGTACTCTAACGCAAATATCCTTTCACAGGCAGGACAGTCCATGCTTGCACAGGGAAATCAGTCTAACCAGGGCGTACTCAGCCTCTTAGGCTAATCGCACACTGACGACGATCAGGCGATACCTCGTAATAAATATCAATATCAAGACCACCGCAAATGCGGTGGTCTTTTTAAATATCTGATGAGTCTAACCAGCACTATATCACTATTATAAAAATCAGTTCGATTAAGGGAACACAAACCGTTGCGTATGCTTTCCATGCAATGACTTAGGCGGTTATATCGCATCAATCTCATAAAAAATACTGATAGATACAGCAAATTAGCAAGACTATAAGTGCGATTTTTAACAGCCGAAGTAATATAATAATACATCATCAACAAAAACCAGCCTGATTAAGCGCATATAAATCATACAAAACCCAGCCTGATTAAGAAAACCAGCGCCAATGCATATTCTTCCTGCACTGCAATAATATGTCAGTGGCCAAAACCCAGCCCGATTAAGAAAACCAAAACCATTGCATATACTTTTCTGTACTATATAATAATCATATAAAAACCAGCCCAACTAAGCGCACCAGCAAAGCAGCGATCCACGCAATGGCGCATTGCCAGCAGACGACATAGACTGCCCACTTGCGACCCAGCTCCCGCTTAATAGAAGCGATGGCAGCCACACAGGGCGTATACAGAAGACTGAACGCGAGCAGGGAGGCGGCAGTCAGTGAGCTCATGGCAGCTGCCACGCCGCCCTCTGCGCCAAACAGTACTTCCAGGACGGAAACAACGCTTTCTTTTGCCATGAATCCGCTGATCAGCGCGGTGCAGATGCGCCAGTCATCCAGGCCAAGCGGCTTGAACAGGGGGACGATCAGGCCAGATATTGCGGCGAGGATACTGTCGTGAGAATCTGTTACCATATTAAAATGAAAATCAAAGCTCTGCAGAAACCACACCACAATCGTTGCAATTAGTATGACAGAGAATGCTCGCTGCAGGAAATCCTTTGCTTTATCCCACAGGAGCAGCAGCACGTTGCGGGCGCCTGGCAGACGATAGTTTGGCAGCTCCATGACGAAGGGAACAGCTTCACCCTTGAACATTGTTTTCTTGAAGAGAAGCGCCACGAGGATACCTGTCAGAATGCCAGCTAGATATAACCCTGTCATGACTAGCCCGCCCTGGCGTGGGAAAAAGGCATTGACAAAAAAGGCGTATATAGGCAGTTTGGCAGTACAGCTCATAAACGGTGTGAGCAGAATCGTCATCTTGCGGTCGCGCTCGCTTGGCAGGGTCCGGGTAGACATAACAGCTGGCACAGTGCAGCCAAAACCGATCAGCATTGGTACGATACTGCGGCCGGACAAGCCAATTTTCCGGAGCAGCTTGTCCATAAAAAAGGCAACACGCGCGATGTAACCGCTGTCCTCTAGCATGGACAGGAAGAAAAACATGGTTACGATCACAGGCAGAAAGCTTAACACGCTTCCGACGCCCTCAAAGATGCCATCAATAATCAAGCTGTGCAGCGTACTGTTCACATGTCCGGCAGTCATGGCCCTGTCAGCCGCATCAGAGAGAAATGTGATGACGTATGCAAGCAAATCCTGCAGCCATGCACCGATGACATTGAATGTCAGGAAAAACATAAGCCCCATGATTGCAATAAACACCGGAATGGCTGTGTATCTGCCAGTGAGAATCCGATCAAGCTTCTGGCTGCGCAGATGTTCCTTGCTCTCATGCGGTTTGGTCACACACTGGCTGCAGATTTTATGGATATAGGCAAAGCGCATGTCTGCGATGGCTGCACTGCGGTCCAGTCCACGTTCTTTTTCCATCTGAAGGATAATGTGCTCTAGCATCTCTTTCTCGTTCTGGTCAAGTGCCAATAGCTCTAGTATCAGGCTGTCACCCTCAATGATTTTGCTGGCTGCAAAGCGGACGGGGAGATTGGCCTGCAGTGCGTGGTCTTCTATCAGGTGGACGACTGCGTGCAGGCAGCGGTGCACAGCGCCGCCGTTGTCGTTCTGGTCACAGAAATCCTGGCGGAGTGGTTTTTCCTGGTATTTGGCGACATGGACAGCATGTTTGATCAGCTCGCCCACACCCTGGTTTTTGGCAGCTGAGATCGGAACTACAGGAATGCCCAGCATGGATTCCATAGCGTTCACATCGACTGTTCCGCCGTTGCCGGCCATCTCGTCCATCATGTTGAGCGCCAGTACCGTGGGGACATTCATCTCCAATAGCTGCATGGTAAGATACAGGTTTCTTTCAATGTTCGTGGCATCGACAATGTTGATGATGCCTTTTGGCTGCTCGTTTAACACGAAATCGCGTGAGACCAGCTCCTCATTGGTGTATGGAGACATCGAATAGATACCCGGCAGGTCGGTGATCTTCGTGTTGGAATAGCCACGTATCACACCGTCCTTCCGGTCTACGGTGACGCCTGGAAAGTTTCCGACATGTTGTTTGGAGCCAGTCAGCTGGTTAAATAGTGTCGTTTTGCCGCAGTTCTGGTTGCCGACCAGTGCAAAGGTCAGCTGCGTTCCATCTGGGAGAGGATCTCCGCTGCCTTTTGGATGAAAGATACCCTCCTCCCCGAGGCCAGGGTGCAGCGTTTTTTTTGCTTCTTTTTTTCTGACCTGGGCGTTTGATGTGACAGGCTCCACAGTAATCTGTGCGGCATCCGCGAGGCGGAGTGTAAGCTCGTAGCCATGTATGCGCAGCTCGATGGGATCGCCCATCGGTGCAAGCTTTACAATCATAACCTCCGCGCCAGGTATCACACCCATGTCTAGAAAGTGTTGGCGCAGGGCGCCTTCGCCGCCGACATTTTTTACCACGGCAGATTTGCCAATTTCAAGTTCCTTTAGTGTCATAATATCACTCCTCGTTTGTCAAATATTTGAATCATTTGATGTTTAGATACACATTGATATATGAAACGTCACTACTATTTTAGTGGATATTATCAAAGAATACAAGGGCTTTATTATGTGGTAGCCCCATCGTGGACAAAGTGGGATACTGAAGTGAACAGTTCCTAAGCAGATGATCATTATGTAAATATAAAATGAGTAAGTGTTTAAGAATTACATGATTATTAAAAGAAAACGGCTTCATAATAAGAATACTTATATAAAAATACGAACGTTTTTCTTGAAAAAGAAAGTGGATGATATATAATAATACTGTAGAGCAGAAAAATTTACAGCATTGTAAGATGCTTTTGTGTTACAAGACGCAATTAAAATTACGAATTAGTTATGATTCAATTACGATTTAAATAGGATATAACAATTGGATCATGGAAAAATTTAATGGAGTGTTAGATAAACAGTAATTTTGGGATGTAATCATATTGTATGGAGATGCTGTGTTTATCGGGAAAGGAGAAAAAAGTTATGGAGTTGAAATTTCAGTCAAGGTGGTTGGAGCGGTGTGTCAGGGATTATCTGGGGGTTGGGGACAGACCTGTTACTGCGGAGGATGTCAGTGTCATCAAATATCTGTATGTGAGTACGACAAATGGGTATATGCTTGGGTTTGGCAAGGGTGTGCTACCGAAGAATTTTTCGTTTTCAGATGCGGGAGATGAGTGGGACTGTCGCTGCTTGTCTGACACGGCAAGGTTTGGTAACAGTGAGGCGTTTATCGATATCAGGGATTGGGGAGACTGCAAAGAGATTTCTATAAAGAGCACACTCCTTGAGGACGAATATGACAATGAAGAACCAGAAGTAGATGGATACGATCATGAAGAATCAGAAGTAGATGGACATGATAAGGAGGACGATTTGCAGGAAGACGAGTATGGCAGGGAAAATAATGAGGGGAAAGAAACTGATGATGCGGATATAGGCAGCGAAGGGATGGAGGCGTTTGAGGGCAGTGTCAGGATTTATGTGGCAGAGGACAGTGATTTTGAGGGACTTGAGAGGGATGAGGATACATATGATTACGGTTTGCTGATCCCGGAGGATTTTGCGCATTTCACCAATCTGGAGGTTGTGCGTCTGATGTCGTGCGAGACGGAGATCCACAGCCTGGCATTTCTGAAGGCGCTGTCAAAGCTCCGTGTTCTGGAGGTTGGCGAGGTGCGTCTGAATACACTTGACGGTCTAGAGAAGCTTGTCGGGCTTGAAAAGCTGTGCGTGTGGGCAAATTAAGCACTTTTCCCTGATAAGAGTAAATGGTGTAGGGCAGAAAGACTATAATATACAGGGTAGATGACAACAGCTAAATGGTAAAACACAGACAGAATAGGGGAATGAGATGACGTTGGGAAATGAGAGAGCAGAGGAATATCGGGGAATGAAAATTCAGGCGGCATTAGAGGCGTTTCAGGCATCATTTGCGGACGAAAAGACAAGGAAATCCAGGGAGCATTGGATGAATTATTTTTTGTCAGAGACATTTCTTGAAGTGCAGTTTATGGGAGAATTTGCAGAACAGATGTTTGACTATCTAAGGCGGCAGGACGAGACACCATATAAGGAGCTGCCGCCGACGTTTCTGTTTGAGCTGGTGACGGCGTATGGTATGGAGCCGTTGATCGATAAACGCAAGGGACTAGTTCAGGCGGATTTTATGGATATGTCATTTGATCAGGAGGAAATATCGCCGTGGCGGCAGGGGCTTGTGAGGGCAATGCGAGTTGTGGGTGAGATCTGGAATGCGCAGGACACTTCGTGGCGCAGGGACCGTGGTGCAAGGACAATCAGAAAATGGGAATACTGCCTGCGGGGAAGGGCGTTTGCGGATTATATCAGGCTGTGTGTCAAGCATGATGCAGGCGTGCGTGACTGGGAGGAGGATCCCGAGCGTGAGGGGCCATTTATGCGGGGAAAGTGGAGTCATATCCAGACGGGGAAATATAGCCAGAACAGCTATGACCTCGATGTGCGGAATGAATGTATACTGGTGCTTTACGCTTATTTTCTGCGCACACATCAGCTGCCAGAGCATATTTACGTGTGGCTGTGGCGGGAGTATGAGTTATCGGAGATAAAAGCAGGCCAGCGCGTGAGGGCATATGAGGGCATCCGGCAGGCGATTCTGGAACAGTGCCCATCTGTGGAAGCGATAGCGGACCAGGAAAAAGCGGAGGAGGAACAGTACTATAACTGGAAACAGCAGCTGAATAGTCTGGAAAGAAAATATCAGTATGACGGGTGGGCTGTGAAGCCAAGGGTGCCATATGAATTCACGTATGCACTGTCTGCGCCTGTGGTGTCAGTTCAGGAGCAGAGCCAGCTGCAGGAGCTGTTTGATTCTCCAGTTTTTCAGAAGTACAAGTATGATGATGACCTGCTGTGGGATCTGGATTACCACTGTGTTGCCGGAAACTGCACGCTGGGAATGGCAAAAGCATTTTTCCGGATGTATATGGATTCCAGAAATAAGGACCCGAGGGGTGATATGTTTCTGGAGCATGTGAAAAAGAAGCTAAACTATTTTGAACGGTTATCAGAGTATCTATGCTGGGAACCGTTTGCGTATGATTGCAGTACGAAGGCGGCGGACTTCTGGTATTATTACCTGTGCACTGCGTTTGAGGGGCGGTGTACCACTGTGCAAATAGTGAAGGATTTTTCTTCTTTTATAGAGGAGGGAATGATCAGGAAGCACCGAAAGTACCTGTCAGGGTATTTGGAACAGTTGTATCATCCGTCAATGGAGTGGAGGAGGCGGTTTGTCGGATCAAGTATGACGGGCAGGATCGATGAGCCAAGGTGTATGGAGATCAGATTTTGCAAGGAACAGAAGTTTGATAGCGAGGTTGTGGTTGGAATTGAATTTCATCTACATTTTATACGGTTTTATTGGAATGGCGCAGTATGGGAGGGACAGGAGACACTTTCATTTCAGGAATTGCTGCAGTGTGCGGGGGCAGAGGGCGATGAGGAGCGTTTCATGCTGCTGTTGGCGTTGACGTGTATTGATATATCAGAGCGCGAAATGGCGCGGGAAGCAATCAGAAGCCGTCTGGGAAAACTGCCAGTTGATGCATTTTGCCTGGATTTTGTGGCGGAATGTCTGGCTAATGGATATACTGAAGAATACAGTAGTGATGACGAAGACGATTTAGAAGACGAAGATGACTTTGACGAAGACGACTTAGAAGACGAAGATGACTTTGACGAAGGTGAAGATGTCTATGATGAAGACGATGATTTTGAGGACGACGACTTTGATGATGACTTAGAAGACGATTTTGACGAAGACGATGATGAGTACGACGAGGTTTATCAGGATTTTGACTACAAGGCCCACAACAACGATATAAAAAATAATCTTAACGGACAGAAAATCCAGTTTGCGGAGAATCTGACCGGACGATACCGTGTAAGGCGCGATGCAGCGGGCGATGTTGTGTATAGTAAGCGCTGCTTTTGCGGCTGGCAGACGATTTGTGCGTCAAAATGGTCTCTGTGGGAGGAGAGCAGGGAGCTGGTGAGATACGGACTGATTAGTCTAGACGCACCAGTGAATAAGCGGGTTGAGGTCAAAGGAATGTCTGAACTAGAGAAGGCGCAACAGATCTGTGTGCTGCTGGAGGAAAATTATCAGCAGTCTCTCACACAGCACCGAAAGAATCCGCAATGGCTGGAGAAGTGCGGCATTCTGGCGGGAAACAGTGTGGTACTCTGCTATGGGGACCAGGACAGCTGCTATCTGGAAAAAGCGCTGAATACAGGGCTGTATACAGAAAAAAGAAGCATGGAAGACGCGTATGCCATAACGAAAAAGGAGAAAAATTACAGGGTAGGCTGGCTGTTTCAGGACTGGGATTCCTATAAGACAATCATCGCTGTGGGGGAGAGTGGCGCACTCTGGTATGATGAAAGTCCGTCCTCGTTCCGCACGTTATCCGCGGATAGTCTGGCGGAGGTCATCGCGAAGCGCTACCGACTGAAGGAAGTGACAGCAATCTGCCTGAAAGGCGGGCCGTGCCAGGAGGAAGCGACAGCAATCTGCCTGAAAGGCGGGCCGTGCCAGGAGGAAGCGTGAAATGAATTGTGAGAGACCTTACTATAAGGATATGCATTGCCGTCCGTATTTGTTTTATGTGATATTCGGGGTAAAGAGCGGGGAATTAAAGGTTTCGAGAGAGCGGTACCACGTTGATGGTTTTCCAACTGGATTAGAACTTATGTTTTGCAACCGGGATAATAATGACGCTTATATGCAGTCACTGATTGGCGGCCATCTGGGTAAAATACTTGACTGTGAAAATCATGCTCTGTATGAGAAGATGCAGCGTTCGGATCAGTGGGCTGTGCTTCGCGGGGAGGTGCAGCAGGATTCGGATTTGAGGTATATGCAGAATGTGATTGGGTTTATCCAGGCGCTGCTTGACGATGGGGCAGAGGGGGTGCTGGATTTACAGACCTTCTCGCTCTACCCGGCTGTGGAGTGGACAAAGAAGTTTTTTGGGCAGGAGTTTGATGTATATAACCATGTGACGATTCTGGCATCGGAGACAGAGGATGGCCTGATGTGGCTGCACACGAGGGGGATGCGCAAGTTCGCAAGACCGGACATCAGTGTCAGCAGCGTGGTGTCAGACGAGGTGGATGCGGCAGTCTCGATGATAAACCAGATGATTTATTATGGCAGTATGGGTGCTTTTTTTGACAGGGAAGTGAAATTCCATATGCAGGGTGGAAAAGCATATATTGTAAATCCGCATTTTACCGGGGATTATGAGAATCCGGATTTTAACAATGCATACTATCATTTTGAATGGCAGGAATGCCTTTCAGACACGTTCTAATTGGTGGCTGAAAGGCATTTTTTGGAAACAAATTGCAAGTACGGTTTCATCTGTGTTATAATGATCAGGTGGAGTATCAGATTCAGGGCAGCAGGAAAAAAGAACAACCTTATACAAAAGATAAACTGTCCTGAATATGATTCTCCACGATTGTGCATAGAATCAGACCACGAATGATATCAGCGCACAGATCAGAGGCACGAAAAAGAGTTTTTGGAGGGGAGAAGACACACTTATGGCACGCACGGAAGATGTTGAGCTGACAGTCATATGTCTACTCTGTGACAAGGACAGATATCTGCTGCAGGACAGGGTGAAGGAGGACTGGAAGGGATACACGCTGCCGGGCGGGCATGTGGAACCGGGAGAGTCCATTGTCGATGCAGTGGTGCGCGAGATGCGGGAGGAGACGGGGTTGACAGTCCTGAATCCAATGCTCTGCGGAGTGAAGCAGTTTCCGACAAAGACGGGGCGCTATATTGTGTTTTTGTTTCGGGCAGACCAGTATGAAGGTGAACTGGTGTCCTCGGCGGAGGGGGAGATGCACTGGGTCCGCAGGGATGCGCTGACACAGGTTCCTGTGGTAAACGATTTTCATGAGCTGCTGCAGGTCATGCTCGACGAAAAGCTAAGTGAGTTTCAGTATGTTGTTGACGGCGATGCGTGGAAGGTGGTTTTAAAATAGGAGAGGAATGTTACAGAATATGAATTATTATTTTATTGACTATGAGAACGTCCATGCGGATGGATTTACAGGGGCGGAGAAGCTTGGCGAAAACGATGTGATCTGTGTGATGTACACGGAGCAGAGCAAGGCGTTTTCGCTGGAGCTGGTGGAGAAGATTGCAAGGCAGCACGCGCGGCTTGAGTCCTATAAGGCAGGCACAGGAGCAAAAAATTCACTGGATTTCCAGCTGGCATCCTATCTGGGGTATATGATTGCAAAGAATGAAGGTAGGGATGACTGCTATTACATTGTGTCTAGGGATACAGGCTTTAACCATCTGGTTGATTTCTGGGCGGAGCGCAGTGTGACGGTGAAAAGGATTCCGAACTTTCTGGGGGAGGACAAGGAGACGAAGGTGGTGGCTGCCGCTGTGGAGACCACGGAGGAGGAGCCCAAACCCAAGGCAAAGCCAAAGACAAAGGGAAAGTCCAAGGTGTCTGACTCGAACAAGGCTACGAAGGAGGAGCTTCTGCAGTATCTCACGGAGGATGAGTACTCGGACAAAATTCTGGAAATCTTCAACAGCTACAAGACAAGGGTTGCGATCAACAATGGCCTGAGCAAGGAGTTTCGGGACAGTCAGAAAAGTAGCGCGATTTACAAAAAGCTAAAGGTGCTGCTGAAGGAAAAGCAGAAGTCATAGAGGAAGCAGGGGACAGTGATGGGTGTATCGGCAAAGGGACGCAGAAGGATTTCGTATCAGGGGCAGGACTTTGTGTGGTGGGTTGCGCCGGACGGCGATGACTGCGACAGAATGTATCTGAATATTGTCTCTGCGGACAAGAGCATCGTGCTGGCATACAAGGTGGACGGGGAGAGCTTTTCTGTCATCAGTAAGGGCAGGTGTCTTTGTGGGAGGAAGATGCCTGGAACATGGCAGCGGTGCAGGCTCCCGTTGGCCGAACCACTGATGGTCGTGACGCCCCGGGATGTGGCACAGATCATTGCGTGGGCGGCCGGCGACGGGACAGGAGAGGACAGGGTGAAGTGAAGAAGAAACTGCGGGCGATAACATTAAACGGGCAAAAATTTGCATGGTGGTTTGCAGCTGACCAGCATGAGACCGTGTTAAAGCTGTCCCCGTTTGAGGATAAGACTACTGTGGCTAGCATTGTTTTTTCAGATAAGGATATTGCCGTCTTGTGGGTGGTGACGGGCAATCCCTTTTGGGACCAGATGCGGCATTACAATGAAAGTGTTGTGGTGCTCACAGAGGGGACAGTGTGCGATTTTAGGCTTATTGGGCCGAAAATGGCTGGACTGCTGTTGGCATATTTTATTGAGAAAAATCTATTTAAGACGCGGACAAACAGTGCGTTTAATGGATATGAGCTGTTATCACAGATGGGGTATCAGGTGGTCGCAGTGAAAAAGGGAATTTGCTGGTGATAAATGTCCCCCGCCGGGATTCTGGCGGGGGACAAACTTTACTCAATCTGCAGTACTTTGTTGGTCTCGATAATCATTTCCTCCACGTCCTTTGCGAGCTGCTCTAAGTCCTCCATAGACTTCTTGATGCTTTGGCTGTTGTCGGAGGTGGTCCGGACACCGTCGATGGCACCGTTTGTCACTGTGATCAGGTCTTTGACGGTTGCGTCAAAATTTTCAATTGCGAGGTTGACGTTCTCGATGGCGTTTTTAATCTCCTCGTCATTCTCCTTCGCACTGCCCACAGAGGTCTTGGAGTTGTCGGACAGCTCACGGATACTAGAGGCCACGACTGCAAATCCGCGCCCGGCCTCGCCTGCACGTGCGGCCTCGATGGCAGCGTTCAGGGAGAGAAGGTTGATCTTTCCAGCGATTTTCTCGACGTTCTGCGTCATTTCATTGTATTTTGTGATACTCTGGTTGATCGCCTGCATCGCGTGGGTAATATCATGGTTCATCTGATTCAGGTCTTCCATGCGTTTGGACACATCTGTCATTTCCTGTGAGCTGCGGCTGCTCTCCTGTCGAATCTGCTCAGTTTCCTGTTTCACTGCTGCGATATTTTCATACAGCTCCTTGAATACGCGCATCAGCTCGTCGTTCATGGACAGCACTTTCTCGTTGACTTCGCTCACGCGGCTGCGCTCCTCCTGTATGGATTTCATCATGAACTCGTGGCAGTTTTCGGGGGTGTTGAGGCCGCGTGCGATCGCTACTGCCATGTCGCGGCAGGAGCGGTAGCCGCAGGAGTGGCAGTCAAAGTGCATCTCTGCCTCGGTATGCTTGCCCATGAGTGCATACGCATCTGCGATTTCCTTCTCGGAAGTGCTCCGTTTGTCAATGTTATGACGCTTGTAGGTGCGTATGTAATCCTCAAGCCTAAGCGTCCTGTCAAATTCAGCAAACTGTTGGTCGATGCCTTTTTTGGTGGTGTTTGTTTTGCGGACCTTTCTGGCGTACTGTTCCACGTCGTGCATGATGTTGTTCATGGCAAAGCGCTGGTAGTGTACGCCGGTTGCGGGGCCGCCGTTGCAGCCGTCCTCACAGTTGAGCACGTCAAAGAGATCGGGCTTGTCCTGCTCGCGAAGCGTGCTGTACGTCTCCATATCGTGATAGAGTGACTCAGTTCCTTCTGATGTGATGACATTCAGGCTGGGCGCATGTGTCAGGATATTGCTCATCAGTCCGCCCGGCTTCGGGTAGATAGCACCCTCTAGCCCCTGTTTGCCGTCAAACTCAAATTCGCTGAAAATCTTGACCTCGGGAAGCCGGACCCCGTTTTCCTCAAAGTAGCACCGCAGGTGCTCCATCGTGACATTGTAGTCAACAAGCCCAGTCTCGCGAAACTCCTCAATTTTGGCAACGCAGGGCGAGATTGCAGCGATTTTCCCCTGATAGCCAAGGACTTTTTTGATGTACACAGCCAGACAGAGCATGGGACTGTGGATCGGTGAGAGGTTGGAGAAAAGCTCGGGTTTGTGCCGCTGCACATAGTTTACGACTGCCGCGCAGGGCTGTGAGATTAGCTTTTTGCCCGGATTTCTCTCAAGGTAGCGCAAGTGCGCCCACGTGCAGATGTCGGCGCCAAAGCTCACGTCATAAATTTTCTTTGCGCCGTGATCGTGCAGCCATTGGAGGGCATGGCGCCAGTTTCCGTCAAATGCAATTTTTATGGAAGGTGCGGCGATCAGTGCAATATCCTGTCCGCGTTTTAAGTCGTCCAGAAATTGCCGGGTATCATCGATGTATGACCTGGCACCGTGCGAACACGCCCTGATGCATGCGCCGCATTTGATGCATTTCTCATCGTCGATTGTGATTTTTAGTCTGCCATTTTCGTCCATGCGGGCGATGTTGGCATCACCCATAGGGCATGCACGCACACATGCGTTGCAGCCTACACACTTGTCGATATCTACGTTGATAATACTCATGATTCTACCTTAGTGAATTGACACATTATCCTTTCGTCAGAAATAATACAAAACATATGCACTTTAGAGAAAGCTGTGTTGTGCAAAATGTATATGTATATTATAAAAGTTTCTGTACTATGTGTCAATACAGGAAAAATTGATTGGTTCCGGGGACTTTTTTATATAAAATTACATAATGGGTGCGACGCCTGCTGCGACTGCCCTAAAAAATTCCACATGCTTAAGCTCGTAGCCTTTTGCCATAAAATCCGGATCTGCGCTGGTTTTTACAATGATGACATTTCTTTGCGGATTTACGTAGATCCACTGCCCATAGACGCCGATCGCCATAAATTCGTCTTCGTTTCCTTCCGGGATCCACCACTGGTAGCCGTAGCCGATCGCATTGTAGGCGTCATAGTTTGTGCCTGGTCGGGAGAAATCTGCACTGATATCCATACTGTCCTGCACCCAGTCTTCATCAAGAACCTGTATACCGTTATAAGAGCCCCTGTTCAGGTATAGTCGCGCGAACCGCGCATAGTCGCGAAGGGAAACGCTAAGTCCGCCCATCGCAAGTTCTGTCCCGTTGCTCAATGTCCAGTAGGCGTCGTGGGCGGCGCCGATTTTTTTCCACAGCTTTTCTTCCATGTAATCCGCAAGGCCGCGGCCTGTCGCGTTTGTGATTACCTGTCCCAGGATTTCGGTGTTGATGCTAAGGTATCGGCGGTAAGTGTAGGGCGCCTCCTGTACGCCGTACCGGGAAATAACTTTCATGGCGGGTGTGCCCATCAGCGTGCGCATCGAAAAACCGCTCATATCGTTGTCCTCATTGAAATCAATGCCAGAAGCCATCTGCAGGCAGGCTTTTTTTCAAGCATGGTATTTTTTATGACACAGAGCCAGAAGCAGGAATGGCTGGAGCGGGCGCAGGCGGACCGGAAAACTTCTTTTGTCATGCGTTTGTCCGGACAGATAGGCGGGCAGGAGAATATCTACGTGCCGTTCCAGCCATGATTATAGATACAGATTACTTTCTCATCCAGAAAGTCCCTAAGCCAGTCGAGGAAATCCGCACCGTTGCCATATGGAGCGATGCCCACGTCGGCCATGTCCCAGACCTCGCCCTTAGCGGCGCCGCAGACGATGAGACGAAAAGACTGGCCGCATCCGCAGTCTGTCAGCTGAATCTGTCCGTTTGAGGTCGCTGCTGCAATTTTTTTATCCGTGGCGCTGTCATCGTCTTCCCAGATCCATGCCTCACGGTGTGAGAACCGCTACAATGTATATATTAGATATTATTCTGAATGGGTACAGCGCACATATGACAAAAAGTTTTTTCATACACGCTCGGGAAAAAGAGCCCGCTAATATCGCTTAGACAGTACATCCTCCCGATTAAGCTGACTGCCACTTTTCACAAGCGGGTAAAACATGTAAATTTGACATTATCACTGCGTAGTGGTACGATGACTGTGAAAAAGACACTTTCGGTAGACGGTTAACCTGAGAATTTTAAAAGGATTGAAAGAAGGGACTTTTATGAAAATAACCATCATTCACGGACAGAGCCATCAGGGCTCCACCTGCCATATCGCAAGGTCATTGGCTAGAAAACTAGGCGGGGAAATCACGGAGTTTTTCCTGCCGCGAGACTTTGGCGAATTTTGCGTCGGATGTACGGCCTGCTTTGCAGTGTCGGAGACGAAATGTCCGCATTATGCCAAACTGTCCCCCATCACACAGGCGCTGGACGACGCAGACGTAATCATTCTGGCAAGTCCCGTCTATGTATACCATGCAACAGGCGCCATGAAAGCATTCCTGGACCACTACGGATGGCGGTGGATGGTGCACCGTCCTGAGCCAAAAATGTTCTCCAAACAGGCTGTGTGCATTTCCACGGCCGCCGGTGCCGGAATGAAAAGCACGAACCGCGATATGGCGGACAGCATGTTCTTCTGGGGCATCGCCAAAACCTACCGTTATGGCGTTGCTGTGATGGAAACGTCATGGAAAAGAGTCAGTCGCAAAAAGAGATACAAAATAGACCGACAGCTTTCCATGCTGGCATGGCAAATACGAAAAGACTACGGACGTGCCAAACCGTCCCTGAAAACAAAACTGTTTTTTCATGCGATGCGCCTGATGCAGAAATGCGGGTGGAATCAGGCAGACACAGATTACTGGAAAACACAGGGCTGGTCTGGCAAAAAGCGCCCGTGGTAATCACAGAAGTCCTTCCGCATTGGTGAGCCCTGTATGTATACATTGCACAAATACCATGCATTGCAGTCCTCCCGCCTTTTTCTGTTCCACATTTACACCTAGCCAGAAAGAACTGTTATTTTGCCAGGCAACCCGTGGCAGCATAGCCGTCCATAAAAGCCAAAATTTTTGATTTGTATTTCCTGTAAAAAATCGGGGGGATTTTTGAAAAAGTGATTATGGAAGTCACATAAAAAGTGGATAGAAGATTCCGGAAGTTTATCGGATAGACTTGCAGGATAAAAGTCCTGACAATAAATTTAGAACTATAATTGAGCAAATCCAGAAAACTGCACAAAAAAATTTGCATTTTGTTTTT
>CAJUQZ010000100.1 GCA_910588755.1 uncultured Lachnospiraceae bacterium
ATCTCTTTTTCTTATGTCTTTCACCTTCTGAAATCTCTTTTTCTTATGTCTTTCAGCTTTTTGGGAATATTAAAATCCAAAACAGTTATTTTCTGAAAATAACGTTTGGGAGGCTATATTTGAAAAGGCGGAGCGCTGCAAATACAACACCCCGCCTCTATTACATACTATTTTTAATATTTTTTCAAACAATTTGCAAAGAATATTAACACTTTTTCTTACTTGACAAGCGCCACCGTCTGTCTTGCAATCGCAAGCTCCTCGTTTGTCGGAACGCACAGAAGCGCTACCTTGCTTCCGTCAGCGGAGATTACCCTGTCCTCGCCCCTGACATTGTTCTTCTCCGGGTCAATCTTCGTCCCAAGATATCCCAGATAATTCGCGATCTCAGCGCGCCCTGCAATATTGTTCTCACCCACGCCCGCCGTAAACGCGACCGCATCTACGCCGTTCATGGCTGCCGCATAGGCGCCGATATACTTTGCAACACTATAATAAAATGCGTCCAGTGTCACCCTGGCCAGCTGGTTGCCCTCATTGGCTGCCGCCTCAATATCCCTGAAGTCTGACGAGACCCTTGACAAGCCAAGCACGCCGGACTTCTTGTTCAGGACATTGTTCATCTCCGCTGGCGTCAGATTTTCCTTCTGGCAGATAAAGTCGCAGATTGCCGGGTCGATGCTGCCAGAACGCGTACCCATGATAATACCCTCAAGCGGTGTCAGTCCCATTGAGGTGTCCACGCATTTTCCGTGGTCCACCGCAGACACAGAACCACCGTTGCCCAGATGGCACACGATAATCTTCATCTCATCCCTTGTCTTTCCCAGGATCTTTGCTGCCCTCGCTGATACATAGTCATGACTTGTCCCGTGAAAACCATAGCGGCGGACCTTGTACTTCTCATAATATTCGTAAGGCAGTCCATACAGGTAGGCCTTCTCGGGCATCGTCTGATGGAATGCGGTGTCAAACACAGCCACCATCGGAACATTTGGCATAATCTCCCGGCAGGAATTAATCCCAATCAGGTTTGCCGGATTGTGGAGCGGCGCCAGGTCATTGCACTCCTCAATCGCCGCAAGCACTTCCTCATTGATAACCACGGAAGACGCAAACTTCTCACCGCCATGAACAACGCGGTGCCCGACTGCGTTAATCTCATCAAGCGACTTGACTACACCATGATTCCCGTCCGTGAGCGCATCGATCACCAATTTGACTGCCACAGTATGGTTCGGCATCGGCGTCTCGATCTTCACCTTATCCCTGCCCGCCGGGGTATGTGTGAGCACACTTCCGTCGATGCCAATACGCTCACAGAGCCCCTTTGCAAGTACAGCCTCCGTGTCACTGTCGATCAGCTGGTATTTGAGTGAAGAACTTCCACAGTTAATTACTAAAATATTCATGATAATCCCTCCAAAAAATGGTTTTCCGTTATACGATACTATCATCATATCCCATTTTCACGAAAAATGAAAGCGCTTACATGCAAGTTTTTGCACTTTTTTTAGCACACTACTACTGTTTCCACCCTGTCCTCTCCCATTATCCTGAATTGTATGTGAAAAATCATTTCTGCCATTTTGATGGCGCGACAGATGCACAGCGGTAGCATTACTCTGTATTCATTGGCACTGACAGCACCTGCCTGGCTCCTTAATGGCGCGGCAGATGCACAGCAGTAGCATTACTCTGTATTCACCAGCACTGTCAGCACCGCTCCGGCACTTTAATATGCCCTGCCCCAGTACACCATCTTCTTCGCCGGCTTCCCGCAGCACACGCAGATGTCACTTAATTGCTCCTGCTCAAATGGCATACAGCGGCTCGTCGCAGCCAGCTCGTCCTTAATCTTGTCCTCGCAGGCACGGTCGCCGCACCACATCGCCTTGACAAATCCCGGCTTGTTGTTAATCGTGTCACAGAACGAATCCCATGTCACAGCCTCATAAATATGCGTCTCGAGATGCTTCTTTGCCGCCTCGTACATGTCTGACTGAATCGTGTCAAGCAGCTCTGCCGCCTTCGTCACAACCTCGTCAAGCCCGACCTCAATCTTCTCCCGCGTGTCACGGCGCACAAAGACACACTTGTTGTTCTCAATATCCTTGGGTCCGATCTCAATTCGGAAAGGCACGCCGCGCATCTCGCACTCACTGAACTTCCAGCCAGGACTCTTGTCCGAATCATCGACCTTCACGCGGAAACCTTTTTCCAGCAGACGGCTTTTGAGCGCATACGCTTTGTCAAGCACGCCCTCCTTCTTCTGCTGGATCGGAACAATCATAATCTGTGTCGGCGCGACCTTAGGCGGGAGCTTCAGGCCGGAATCATCGCCGTGCACCATGATCACCGCACCGATGATACGCGTGGACAATCCCCATGAGGTCTGATGACAGTATTTCAGCGTATTGTCCTTGTCCGTAAACTGAATGCCAAACGCCTTTGCAAAACCATCCCCGAAATTGTGGCTTGTGCCGGATTGCAGTGCCTTGCCGTCATGCATCAGCGCCTCGATTGTATACGTTGCCTCCGCCCCGGCAAACTTCTCCTTGTCGGTCTTCTGTCCCTTCACGACAGGAATCGCAAGCACGTCCCGCACGAAATCAGCATAGACATTGAGCATTTGGATCGTGCGCTCCTCAGCCTCCTGTGCCGTAGCGTGCGCAGTGTGTCCCTCCTGCCAGAGAAACTCGCGGCTCCGCAAAAACGGGCGCGTCGTCTTCTCCCAGCGCACAACGGAGCACCACTGGTTATATACCTTTGGCAGATCCCTGTAGGACTGCACTTCATTTTTGTAAAAATCACAGAACAACGTCTCTGAGGTCGGGCGCACACACAACCGCTCCTGCAGGGGCTCAAGCCCCCCATGTGTCACCCACGCAACCTCAGGCGCAAAGCCCTCGACATGGTCCTTCTCTTTCTCGAGAAGGCTCTCTGGTATAAACATCGGCATGTATACATTCTCCACACCAGTCTTTTTAAACGCCGCGTCAAGCTGCTGCTGAATCTGCTCCCAGATCGCATAGCCTGCGGGCTTGATGATCATGCAGCCCTTCACACTCGAATAGTCGCACAGCTCTGCCTTCTTCACCACATCCGTGTACCATTGCGCGAAATCCTCCTCCATCGAGGTAATCGCCTCCACTAGCTTCTTGTCATTTGCCATTTTTTATCTTCCTTTCTATCTGCAATTTTGTCTGCATTTTTTATCTACATCTTTTCTATCTGTATTATTATCTACATCCTTGCTGATTGACCCATCCTGCAAGCAGGAGGTTATCTGTCTCATATCCGTCTCCCAGATCTCGTTCCTCCTTGAACCGTTGCACATCCAAAAGAAAGTTAAACCACTCTGGAAGCCGAAAGTGGTATATCCCGATTGGATACTATATACCTGATAATAAAGTATTTGCCTGACGCCTGCAATACCTATTTGCTGATTCATCATGAATGGAGATTTTCAGCAGATTTCGCTATTAGTATACAGCAAACATAGTAAACTATCAACCCCAAAAGCAAACTGGCGTTATGCCTTCTAAAAAAAGCTTCAGACACGCTCTAGTACCCCATCCGGTCAGGTAACAAAAATAAGACGCAAACTCTCTGGTTCCCGCCTTATCTGATTTCAATTATGTTTCAATATGAAATTTTAACCTATAAAATTTTAACCATAGAAATTTTAACCATAGAAGCTCTGACACCTGATAAGAAACGGCTCACAACTCGTCCGCAATCGCCGCCGATGATACAAATGTCGCAACAACCGAGAGCACCACCGCAAGTATGATGAGCAGCATACCACCCATCAAAAGCACCATCGCCGCACCGCTGTTATTCTCAGCGTCGGCGGCCTGCTCCCCCACTGTACTCTCCACATTGGTCTCCGCTGCCTGCACTGTACTCGCGCCAAAAGAAAACGCCGAGATAAATACCCCCAAAATCATGGCAAGCATGAGCTTCCATATTTTACAGACACAATTATGTTTTGTCATTGAATCCACCTTCTCCATCTTTATTAAATAGTAATATTTCAGAACTCTTTATTCCATGCATCATAATCAAATAGAAAAATAATCTTCTCCACTACGCGCGCCGGACGTTCCAAACAATTACCATATGCTGTATATCAGTTTACCATACAATTTTCAAAAAGTGAATTATTTTCGATAAATTTTCCGAAAATTTTTTCAAAGCGATACCTGTTCCCCGCCCTTAATCTCCACAAAGTATTCATCATCGACGCAAACCCACAGGCTCTGCGCACACGGGTTGTACACAAACGCCCCGTCCGCGGCAAACTGCGCCATGTGCACCACGTCCATATAATCAACAATCTGTATATTCGTCGCATACCATATGTCATCCTGTCCGCCAGCCAGCCTACAGAAATCCTCAATCACATTCCAGTTATCATTGCCGGTAAACTCATAACTGTGTCCCCACACATACATCAGGTACAAGTACTGCTTTTTCTTTAAGTCTACAAACTGCTGCCCAAGCTCCAGCAGCCTGTGATTGTGATGACAAGTCGCCTTCCATTGCAGGAAATTTTCCGGAAGTGCAAAACTATCCGAATCGCCGACAATCCTACCATACCGAATCCCAAGCCCTGGAAGCATATCACAGATTTCCTTCGAGTAAGAGCCATTTGGATAAGCCAGCCCGCGCACTGGATACCCCATGATCGCCTCAAGCCTCTTTCTGTCCTCTATGATTTCCTGCACAACTCCTGTGAGCGGACATCGTCCTATCGTCGGATGGGACACTGTGTGACATGCCACCTCATGCCCTTTATAGAGCTCCTTGTACTCCGCCTGCGGAATCCGCACTGGATCTCCCTCCAGGCCGCTGTTGACATTGAACGTCGCCTTGATGCCATACTGGTTAAATATCTCAACAAGCCGCCGGTCTTCCTGCTTCCCGTCATCGTAACTCATGGTCAACGCCTTGTGCTTTCCCCCTGGAAAACACGCATAGATTTTCTTTATGTCTGTCTTCATCTATACCCCATCCCCTTCCTCATGCCAATACATTAAATTGCACTTATACAAACACGCTATAGTACTCCACCCGGCCTGAAATTAGACTCGTAAACCACCTGATTGCACCATTGTTATTTCATCCGCTCCGCCTTAATATTTTTCTCGAAATGCGCCACAAGCCGCCTCCCCTCGTCCTCGCCGGCCTCCTCGAGCGCGCTGATAAATTCCTCCAATGGCCCTCTCGTCTCCTCGTCAGCCATGACCAACGACTGCTTCAGGCTCACTACATAGTCGCTGATGCACTCGCTAAACTCAAAGGAAACACTGTTATCAGGGAGCATCGTGATATTGAGTGTGTACGCGATATTGGTCCACACCACCTTCTGTGTCATGCCACACAGCTCCTTTGCCTTCCTGAGGAAATACATACCTGCCTCCGTCCTGTCAAGAACGTCATCGAGGTCAATTCCAAAAAAGTCAAAATCTTCCTGCGTGGCAATACACTCCACCTTTAAATCTGCCTTCTTATGATATTCCATCTGCCCTTATCCTCCCTATAGGAAAAGGACGCTGATCTGTGACAGCGTCCTATACTTTCCATTCTGACAAGCGTTTTATTTTTATTCATCTTCCTCCACAAAATCCGTGTGGAACATCAGTAAAAATTCAGCCCCATTCCTAATCGTGAGCTTCATTACAACGCCCTTCCCATCCACTGATATCTTAGAGCTAACCCTTCCTACAGTGTCAAGATTAAGCTGAACCGTTGTAAACATGTCATCACTCATAAGGCACATAACTCTGCCTACGACCTTTGCCTCGGAACAAATCACTGACAGCGACATATTTAGTCCGGTTCCATCTGTCACGTCTTCCACCGTCGATAGCGCAATTGGTATATTTTTCACATCCATCAGTACAGAAATCAGGCTATCAGTGTCATTGACGAGAAGCAGACGATTGCGCATAACCTCTAAATAGTTCGTCCAATTCTGCATTCCATCCATACTCTGGCCTCCTTTGTAATAAGAACTTGCGTTCCTTACTCCCCCTAACCTGAGTTCTTGCAAAATACAAGGCCTTTGTCTATATTTTATATTATACGTTCTCTTGAAAAATGTGTCAACTCCTAATCTTTGTCTATTTTATCAGAAAATTTTAGTGAATTTGTTATAATCCAATGAAAATTCCATCTGGTTACCAGTGACCGGATGGGTCATGCATATTTCATAGGCCATAAGCGCCGTGCTATTGACCGCGTACTTCTTCGACAGTTCCTTTGACAGTGCTGAACCATACTTGAAATCTCCCAGAAGTGGAAAGCCTGCATGTGCCAGCTGCACCCTGATCTGATGATGACGGCCAGTATACAACTCTATCTCCAGCAGTGAGATGGCATCGTTGTGCTGTAACAGTCGCCAGTGAAGCGATGCTTCCTTCGCATCCTGATACCCCTTTGACACGACCTTCGATAAATTGGTCCGCCCATCCCTCCACAGATAGTCTGTCTGCACACCCTCCTGCGCCTGCATGACCCCGGCGACAAGCGCCACATATTTTTTGGCGAGCCCCCCTCCCTGCAATTCACTGCAAAGTTTATGGGAGGTCTTTCCATCCTTCGCAAAAACCAAGAGCCCCTCCACCGGCTGGTCAAGTCTGTGCACCACGCCGATATAGGTGTCTTCACCCTTTCTCTTCCGATAATTTTTCAATTCGGACACGAGATCTGCCTGGCCGACCCTCGCCGTCTCTGTGGCAATTCCAGCCGGTTTGTGCACCACCAGCAGAACACTGTCCTCATACACTATCATTTTATCCATCTTCACACATTCCTATTCGAATGAGAATTTGTATTAAAATATTACAGTACATTTTCCAGTCAGAAACCAAAATCACAGCTTAAAGCGGTATCCAACACCCCATATTGTCTCGATATACTGCGGCTTTGAGGTATCCGTCTCAATCTTCTCACGAATTTTCTTGATATGCACAGTCACTGTGGCAATATCCCCAATCGAATCCATATCCCATATTTCCCTGAAAATTTCTTCTTTTGTAAATACATGGTTTGGATTCTCCGCCAGAAATGTCAGAAGGTCAAACTCCTTCGTCGTAAAATTTTTCTCCACATTATCTACAAATACGCGCCTTGCCGTCTTGTCAATCCGTATTCCTCGGATCTCCACGATATCGTTCTCCTTGGTGTGACTGCCCACCAGACGGTTGTACCGCGCCATATGCGCCTTCACGCGCGCCACAAGCTCGCTCGGGCTAAAGGGTTTAGTCAGATAATCGTCCGCGCCCAGTCCCAGTCCGCGGATTTTGTCGATGTCATCCTTCTTGGCAGAAACCATGAGAATCGGCACGTCCTTATCCTCGCGAATACGCTTGCAGATCTCAAACCCATCAATACCCGGAAGCATCAAATCGAGAATGATCAGATCAAATTCCTCAGCCAGCGCAGTCGCAAGCCCCGTATCACCGCTGTTCTCTATCTTCACCTCAAAATCATTCAGCTCCAGATAATCCTTCTCAAGCTCCGCAATGGCCTCCTCGTCCTCTACAATCAATATTCTGCTCATATGCCCTATCCTTTCCTTATAAAAATGTATAATACATGTGATACCTGCCTGTCAGATAACAACCTCATCCGTCTTCTCCGAGTACTTGCGCAACACAAAATGCATACAAGTCCCCTCGCCCTCCTTGCTGGTTGCCCACACATAGCCGCCGTGGTCCTCTATAATCTTCTTTACAATGCTAAGCCCAATACCGCTGCCGCCCTGAAGGGAATTTCTGGAAGAATCCGTCCTGTAAAAACGCTCAAAAATATTTCCGATGTCCTTCGAGGCGATTCCCTTTCCGTCATCCTCAATCTCAATCTTGACAGACTCGCCCTCGTCCAGAAGCCTGATGTCAATTTCGCCGTTTTCATGCCCCATATATTTGACACTGTTGCTGATAATGTTGTTAATTACTTTTTTGAGCTGCTCCGGGTCTGCCACAACACAGGTATCCGCTGCTACCAGGTTCGTAAAATCCAGATGGATATTCCTTGACTCAAGGTCCAGCCCCACCTCCTCGACACAGTCCGTGAAATAATCTGATACATTCAGGATATTAAAGTGATATGGTATTTTGTTGGAGTCGATACCAGAGTACGTCGTCAGCTCATTGATGAGTCTATCCATATCATTTGCCTTATTATAGATGGTTTTGATATATTTATCCATCTTTTCGGGAGTGTTTGCAACACCATCCATAATTCCCTCGACATAGCCCTTGATTGACGTAATCGGCGTCTTGAGGTCATGTGAGATATTGCTCACCAGCTCCTTGGACTTCTTTTCATTCTGGGCCTTCTCCTCCTCGCTCTCCTTTAGCTGCAAGCGCATCTGCTCGTAGTTGTCAAACAGAAGTCCGATCTCATCCTCTCGCCCACCATTCATGTGATAATCAAAATCGCCTACGGAGATATGCTGCATAGCCACACTAAGCTCCTTCAGCGGTCTGTACACGTCCCTGTTGAGCCATGCAGTGATGATCGCGCTCGTGAGAATCAGGATAACGACCATCGCAATCACCATATGCTTTAACAGCTGCCTGTTGACAATGGCCCCCACCATGATATCCTTCTTGCTAAGCTCATGGAGCATATCAATATTTTCAAAATATCCATATCCCATGAAAACTGTTATCCCACACGCCAGCGGCACTAATATGATCGCCAGGAAAAGTATCATCATTTTCGTTTTCAGTTTGATGTGCGCTTTTCTACTCATATGCTTCTATCGTCTCCATTTCAGTCTAGCACTAAAGAGCAGTCTTGAAAGAACTTGTGCATCTGACTTGCCTAAACTCCCATTGTCGTCGTTGTCATCAGTCGCCATAGCCCGCTACGGCTCCTTCTTCCGCCTAGCTTATGAAAATTTATTCTGCGTCATCTGCACAAGTTATTTTGCGACTATTCCTAAATCCAAATATTTTATATCGCGCCTGCGTGCATAAAAAAGCTGCAGCTGTGTAATCATAAAAATAGTATAGCATATCCACCCTGAAAATATAGTGGTTTGGCTATTTCTTAATTTTTTTTTAATCGGAAAAACAAAAAAATTATAAATCTGAAACCTTGAATCTTATTGACAAATGGCAGGGGGGCCATTATAATAAATGCGAGATTTTAGATACCATTCCGCGCTGTCCTCTGATGTACAGCTGCGGATCAATATAAAAGGAGGATTTTAAAATGAAATTTGTATGTACTGTATGTGGCTATGTTTATGAGGGAGACAGCGCACCGGAGAGATGTCCACAGTGCAACGCACCTGCTGAGAAATTTAAGGCGCAGGAGGGCGCAATGACATGGGCTGCAGAACATGTTGTGGGCGTTGCAAAAGGTGTCAGCGAGGATATCATGGCGGACCTTAGGGCAAACTTTAACGGCGAGTGTACAGAGGTTGGTATGTATCTTGCTATGGCAAGGGTTGCACACAGGGAAGGCTATCCTGAGATCGGTCTCTACTGGGAGAAAGCTGCTTGGGAGGAAGCTGAGCACGCTGCGAAGTTTGCAGAGCTCTTAGGCGAAGTTGTGACAGACTCCACCAAGAAGAACCTCGAGATGCGCGTGGAAGCTGAAAACGGCGCTACAGCTGGCAAGTTTGACCTTGCAAAGCGCGCAAAGGCCGCAAACCTTGATGCAATCCATGACACTGTTCACGAGATGGCAAGGGATGAAGCAAGACACGGCAAGGCATTTGAGGGCCTGTTAAAGAGATATTTTGGCTAAATCATTTGAAGCATAATAAAGCACAAAAAATGCAAGCCTGAACAGCTTGCATTTTTTAATGCACACGGCACGTAAGGAAATTAACAGCTTCGCTGCATGTGCCCGGCGCGCGAGTAGGGAGGATAGCTCTTTCCTACTCGATTATTAACTAATTACTGCGCGATGTCTTAGCAAATAGCTTCCATCTGTGCGCGGAACTGCCTCCACCCGCATACTACATGCATTCTTATGCTTCTCCACCAGATAGCGGTCAATGTATCCCTCCTGACAGTCTCCTTTGTCATAAGCCTTATAGATATTATCCCATAGCTTCTTATCTGTGACAATCAGGTCAAATGTGATGACCTCGTCATCATGGCCAACCATCGCGCCAAAACATTCATTAAAATAATCATTGACATCATCAATATAATTTGCGTCCCCGCCGCCGCGCACTGTCATCACCGTGATGGAATCTGTATTTGTCGCGGTATTCTGCTCTGTCGTAGACCCTGTTGACGGTTTGGTCGTGGGCGTTGTTGTTGTCGTGTCCGTCGATGGCTTCGTCGTGTTAGCTGGCGGCGTCACGGACGGATTTGTTTCCAGGCCGCTGTAACGATTGCCATTGCATTCCGGAAGATAGATTGACAAATCACGCCTTACATGGTTTGCAGCATAGTCATCATCTGAACAGTTAAAATAATCGTATGTGTTTGGATTGGTGTCATCCCAGGTGCTATCCACATTGTAATAGCCGTCACTTAGCTTCACAATATTCCATGCATGGTTCTCCCCTGCATAACCTGTCACATAGTAGCATGGGATATCCAGCTGCTGCAATACATACTGCAGCCCCCTCGCATAGCCAGCGCACACTGTCCTCCCATACACGAGCGCGCTGTAGGCGCTCTGGTTCATCGGCGCATTCGCGTCGTATTTCACCCGGCCAATCAGCGTATCGTGCGCGATTCTCTCCTTATCGTAATCGGTATAACTCCCATATGTTTCGTCTGTGATGCGCTTCGCAGCAGCCTCAAACGCGGCCTTCGACGCGTCCAGATTGTTTGCAGTCACATTAAACACCAGCGTAATATCAGCAACACTCCCTTTTGGCGTATACTGATACTTATATGCAGTGTCAACCCAGAACAGCTCCGGATGATCGTTTACCACGGACGTAAATGCATTCTTCAAATCGTTTGCCGTGATGTCCTCCACCGGCGCAAAATGCTTGTTCTGTGCATTGGCATTGGCATAAATCTGCCTGTAGACCGCTCTTTGTTTCTCGTTTATAATCGCATAATATGGATAGATTTCCCCGTCAAAAGTCAGGCTGCTGCCGGTCTCGCCCTTGCTAAGCTCCTTTGCAATCTCGTCCGCCTTCGTCTGCGAAATCTCCGTCCCTGTTGCCTTGACTGGAATATAGCCGCTTAGTCCTGCAACCTTTTCAGGAACTTTCAGGCGGTCCTCTGTGCCCTCATCCACAACCTTCGCCCTGCTGTCCGGCGCCTGATCTCCCGTCAGCGCACTTGTTTCCTTTGCCTGCGCAGCGGCCGGAAGCTCACCAAGTGTCACCGTCGTATTCACCGCAAGCACATCATTGACATGGCTGGCATTCCCCGCCTCCACAGCCTCCGCCTTTAAATCGGCGCCCAGCCTGACCGCCAGCTCCGGATTATAGTGGCAAATCGCAATAAAAAAAAGTATAAGCGCCAACAAGCCACCAAATCCGTACAGTACCTTCTCTACTATACGCATATCAGTTTCCTCCTTGATTGATTCTTATACTCCCCCATGAGCCTCATCCTCCTACAAGGCTGTATCAGATTCCCATACAGCCCCAACATCCCTGTTATATATATCTTCATTATAAAGCGTCCGGGTATATTTGTCAAATTGTATTCTTTAACCGGCAGACATCGGAAACCATTTGAACGCTCATGTTAATCCATTTGCTGCAAAATACCTTCTAGATGCTGTGGAATGATCAGCAACATGATTTCCGTCGTCAGAACCACATACAGAAGGGAAGACTTAAAATCCGCATGGCAGACAAAAAAACAACATGCCAATAAATCTGGAAAGATACCTCAATGACACCCATAATGTAGACATTAAAAAAATCTAAATACTCTGCCATGTGCCTGCCTCCATATAAAACCTCTTATATATTCTTCATATACTGCAGAACAACGCTTGAAAACTCTTTGCTCCGCAGCCGTGATACGGCAACTTCTTTGCCGTTATCCATATAGGCCATCCCGTTTTTATATCCTTTTAAATGCTTCAGATTGATGAGATAACTCCTGTGGCACCGAAAAAAATGGTTGTTCAGCTTCGTTTCGAGGTTTTCAATCCGTTCATAATAATCCAGAACTTCACCGGAAGTCAGGTTCAGATATATTTTTCGGTCTATGATCTCACAGAAAACAATCTCATCCTTTTGGACGATGCGTCCCTCATATCCCTTACGCACCAGCAAACTGTCTTCGCTGGCGTTTTTCATGGAAGCATAAAGGCGTTCCATTGTCCTTTCGAACTGTTTTTTATCCACCGGCTTAACCAGATAATCATAAGTCTGCACTTCAAAAGACTCGAACACCATTTCTTTGAGTACTGTGATAAAGATCAGAAATCCCCGGAACTTACCCGCCCTCAGTTTTCTCGCTGTTTCCATGCCATCTATATCCTTCATCTGGATATCCAGAAACAAAATGTCAATCTGCCCGTCGTAGCTTAGCAGCTCTTCACCGCTTAAAAATGTCCGAAGATAAATCTCCCTGTTCTTTTTTCGGAAAAAATCAGATACAAAAGCCCTTATTTGATCGGACATGTGTTTTTCGTCATCACAGACTGCAATATGGATCAATAAACCACCTCCTCGTCATTCCATAGACAGCCATTTTATAATAGCCTGCCTGTAGTGTCAAAACAACCTGATTGCTGCAAAATGCTTTCTGTTTGCCGCGAAATACCGCGTATATAGATTTCATATGTATAGGTCTGTGCACTACCTGAAAACAAATATCTCCTCAATCGGCGCTTCGACGACCCTGGAAATATCAATTGCCAGCTTCAGCGACGGATTATACTGCGCTTTTTCCAGGCGCATAATTGTTTCCCGACGCACACCTACTTTTTCTGCCAGCTGCTCCTGTGTCAAATCTTTTATTTGCCGGTACTGTTTTAATCTACATTCAAATTCTGCCATATCTTATTCCTCGCCTTCATCTGCCTGATCATACCAGTTCAGCAAATATTCCGAAAGGAAATTCCCCAAAGCCAATCCATATTTTTATCTTGTTTATTTTCATATTATTCCTTATCAGGTGATATATTTATCTCATTACATGAGAAATATATCACTTAATAAGTGCTATGTCAATCAAAAAGTGAGAAATATATCACATTTTTCTTCCTGTAAACAAATGTTCTGAAACATATAATCAGCTGACTGCTGCTTACAAATTTCGTAAAATATAATGGAATTACGTATGCGTCTATGGTAGGATAAACCAAGTAGGGAAGAGCTATCTTCCCCTCTCGTGTGTGGACACCCGTCAGCCTAAGCTGACATATTTCCTCTGGGTGACCGTATGCATAAAAACAAACCGTTAAATAATTTTTTGGACTTGGAGGTAAATAATGATTACTACAAGAATTAAAGATGTTGATATGATCTTTGAAACAGCGCCTTCCATTTTTTCACCTAATTCGATCGATCCTGGTACTTTAGCCATGTTATCTGTTATCGACTTTTCACCATGTGACAAAGTACTAGACTTAGGTTGCGGGTATGGTGTGGTAGGTGTGCTTGCAGGTAAACTGATTGGCGAAGAGAATGTTATCATGTGTGATGTCTCGGAGCAGGCAATAACATGCGCAAAGATCAATGTGCAAACGAACAATGTGCCAAATATTAAAATCAGTTTGAGTGACGGTTTTAAAAACATAGAAGAAAAAGATTTTACACTTATATTGTCAAATCCACCATATCATGCGGATTTTTCCGTCCCGAAACATTTTATAGAAATAGGATTTCAAAGATTAGCAATGGGTGGTAAGCTGATTATGGTTACAAAAAGACTTGACTGGTATAAAAATAAACTGACTTCTGTTTTTTGCGGTGTTAGGGTTTATGAGATAAATGGATATTATGTTTTTGTCGCAGAAAAAAGAAGGCAGGCCATAAAAGAGAAAGTGAAAGCTGCAAACAACTTATCAAAAAAATTGCAGCGCAAACAACAACGCCATAAAACCGGACGAAAAAAGTAAAGACGGAAATCCTCTACAGAGTCAAATAATGCTTGCACAATCATTCTATAATATATATACTAAAACTATTCAGCCGTACCAAGCGGTCAGGAGAGACTTTCTCCGCCCTGACGCATGACCCGTGCGCCGCCTGGCAGCACATTTTCCTGTATAGGCAGACACATAAAATACATGTACAGAAAGAATACCCAATCAACACTGACGCGTCAAAGCCAAAGGAGGAAAACCATGTTTGACAATATAAACTTAGACGAATTCTGGGATGACAGTGACTATGCGATGAAGGAATATGTACTAAATCCTGTTTCCGATCCATATATCCAGGAAATAGAGTATGAGCTCGGGTACAAACTGCCCAAATCCTATATTGATCTGATGAAAAAACACAATGGTGGAATTCCTAAAAACACCTGCTGTCCCTGTAAGGAGAGAACGAGCTGGGCGGACGATCATGTGGCGATCGAGGGCATCTACGGCATCGGAAGGGAAAAATCATCTTCCCTGTGCGGTAATTGCGGCAGCCAGTTCATGATTGACGAATGGCATTATCCCGCCATCGGCGTTGCAATCTGTGACTGTCCGTCTGCGGGCCATGACATGATCTTTCTAGATTACAGGGAGTGCGGTCCGGACGGGGAACCCAAAGTAGTACATGTTGACCAGGAACGCGGCTATAAAATAACCGAACTGGCGCCTGATTTCGAGACATTTATAGAAATATTGAAAAGTGACGAAGATTTTTCCATTGACGACGATGAAATTGAATAGGGGAAAGCACTATGAGTATTTTAAACGTAGAAAATCTCTCCCACGGTTTTGGCGACAGGACGATTTTTGAAAATGTGTCCTTCCGCCTCCTGAAGGGAGAACATATCGGACTGGTGGGCGCCAACGGTGAGGGCAAATCCACCTTTATGAACATTATCACCGACAAGCTGATGCCGGACGAGGGCAAAATCGAATGGGCAAAGAATGTGCGCGTGGGATATCTTGACCAGCACACCGTTCTCGAAAAGGGAATGTCCGTGAAGGACGCGCTCGCCGCCGCCTTTAATTTCCTATATGAAATGGAAGGCCGCATGAACGAAATCTGCGACAAGATGGGCGAAGCCTCCGATACAGAGCTTGAGGCCTATATGGAGGAGCTGGGCACGATACAGGAGCTGCTCGACCAGCATGACTTTTATATGATTGATGCCAAAATCGAGGAAGTCGCAAGGGCGCTTGGCATCATGGAAGTCGGTCTTGACACGGATGTTTCCGAACTGAGCGGCGGGCAGCGCACAAAGATCCTGCTCGCAAAGCTTTTGCTGGAAAAACCGGATATCCTGCTGCTCGATGAGCCGACAAACTACCTCGACGCCAACCATATCGAGTGGCTGAAACGCTATCTCCAGGAATACGAAAACGCGTTTATCCTGATTTCACACGACATTCCTTTCCTGAACAGTGTCGTCAATATCATCTACCACATGGACAATGCGCAGCTTACGCGCTATGTGGGGGATTACGACCAGTTTCAGGAGGTCTATGCCATGAAAAAGGCACAGCTTACAGCTGCCTACAACAAGCAGCAGAAGGAGATTGCGGACTTGAAGGACTTTGTCGCCAGAAACAAGGCGCGCGTCGCGACAAGGAACATGGCAATGTCGCGCCAGAAAAAGCTGGACAAGATGGACGTGATCGAGCTTGCGGCAGAAAAGCCCAAGCCTGAATTCCGTTTTCAGGAGGCGCGGACGAGCGGACGATATATCTTCACAGCCAAAAGTCTTGTCATCGGCTACGATGAAGCGCTGTCAAAACCGCTTGACATTGCGATGGAGCGCGGTCAGAAGGTAGTCCTCACCGGCGCAAACGGCATTGGCAAGACAACACTGTTAAAGAGCATCCTGGGTCTGATCCGCCCGTTAAACGGCGGTGTGGAGCTTGGCGATTATCTGGAAATCGGTTACTTTGAGCAGGAGATGGATCAGTCCGTCACCACGACCTGCATCGAGGAAATCTGGAACGAATTTCCCTCGATGACGCAGTACGAAGTGCGCTCCGCCCTCGCCAAATGCGGTCTGACGACCAAGCATATCGAGAGCAAAGTGAAGGTGTTGAGCGGCGGCGAACAGGCAAAAGTCCGGCTGTGCAAGCTGATCAACAAACCGACCAATATCCTGCTGCTCGATGAACCGACAAACCATCTCGATACCGACGCAAAATCAGAGCTGCGGCGCGCCCTGACAGCGTACAGAGGCAGTATCCTCATGGTATGCCACGAACCCGACTTTTACGACGGGCTTGCCACCGACATCTGGGACTGCTCGCAGTGGAGTACGCGGATATAAGCAGGTTATGGAAAACCGCTTGCCACACTGCTCTATATTTTTATAGTATGTAGGGGGAGG
>CAJUQZ010000101.1:0-464 GCA_910588755.1 uncultured Lachnospiraceae bacterium
CTATAGAAACCCACCACCAGGCAGCTTCCCATCGCCATGCCGACGCTATAAACCACCGGAACTTTTGTGTTTACAGGATAATCGTCGCTTACACCGTACAGAACTTTTCTATAATCCGCCCCGTCCCATTCATAGTAATACTCGATCAGTGTACACGAATCATCAGAACGTATCACTTCTCCCTGTGTCACAGAATAGAATCCGGCAATCACCATTCCTTTCGCACCGGCCGCCTCAATCTTCGCCACTGCCCATCTGACTCCGGCCATGTATAACGCATACACACTATATAGAAAGCACAGACTGATACCAACTATCATCAAAGCATTCAGAAACTTATTTGTCATCTGCCGCAACGACACCTGGAAGCTCCTTGCCCTCTAAGAACTCGAGAGAAGCGCCGCCGCCTGTGGAAATATGGCTCATCTTGTCCGCAAAGCCTAACTGGTTTACTGCTGCCGCAG
>CAJUQZ010000101.1:474-854 GCA_910588755.1 uncultured Lachnospiraceae bacterium
CTCTGTCTCTGCCAGCGCCTTCGCCACAGCGATGGTTCCCTTTGCAAGTGTCGGATTCTCGAACACACCCATCGGCCCATTCCACACAACTGTCTTAGCAGACTTCACTGCGTCTGCAAAAAGCTCTGCGGTCTTTGTTCCGATGTCAAGACCTTCCTTGCCAGCCGGGATCTTGTCCGCGTCCACGACTTCCACAGCGATCTCCGCGTCAATTGGATTGGGGAATCCGTCCGCAATTGTGGTGTCGATCGGAAGAAGGAGCTTCTTGCCAAGCTTCTCCGCCTTCTCCATCATTTCCTTGCAGTAGTCAAGCTTCTCGTCGTCTACCAGGGAATTGCCGATCTCATAGCCCTTTGCTTTCAGGAATGTGAACGCCATGC